>JAJZZH010000090.1 GCA_021797675.1 Bacillota bacterium
GAAGGAGAGCGGGCCGTCCCGCCGATTCTCTTTCAATGGTGCGAGAGCAGCCCTCCAGCGGACGAATCCTGTGAGATCCGCGCTGTCGTCAGGCAGTGACCTCGAACGACGGTTTACGAGGTTTTTTAACCAGGAATTGGCATCGCAAGGATTGCGTTTTGGATTACGGCCGGGCCGGAGATGCGCGTCAAGGTGCTTTCTGGCCTTCGTCTCGCAGCCCGACTGGTCGAACTCAAAGATCAGGAGGTTCGGATCTTTCTCTATGGCCCGGGCGTGCGCCCGGCCGAGTCGGACGATCGGGAGCTCCAAAAGGCGCTAGCAGATTGCGCTGCCGCGCTCATTCCGGTCGGTGCCTGCCCGGTGAACGCGGAGCGGATCGGGGTCGATATGGCCCCGATCGCGGATCGGGGCGCACAATTGGACCAGCGCGCCGTCGATGCCATGGTGCAACTCATCGAGGACGGCTATCAGGTCATTGGAGTCTGACCGCCGGGCAGGTGGGGAGGGGACCATCCTACGCGTCGATCCCTTCCGCGGCGCGGGCGGCAGGGGAACGACGCCGAGGCCCCGTCCGTTGTCCCCGTTCTAGCGGCCTTAGGACCAACCCGTCGAAGAGGAGACTCAGGGCCCCGATCACCAGGATGCCGAAGACCACCGCGCTCATGTTGCCCACCTGGCCGGCCGTCTGAATGCTGAAGCCGATGCCGTTGTTTCCGCCGACCATCTCGGAGGCGACCAGGGACCGCCAAGCGATGCCGAAACCGACGCGAAGACCGCCGGCCAGGCTCGGTTGGAGGGCGGGCAGGTAAAACCGCACCACGATGGGCCATCCCCGGGCCCCGAGAGCCCGCGCGGCGAGCGTTTGGCTCTTGGGGATGGCCCGCATGCCCCCCTCAACCGCGATGATCACGGGAAAGAGACTAGCCATGGTCACCACGCTCATGATGGGAAGGTTGCCGATGCCGAGAACCATCACGAACAGCGGCACCCAGGTGATCGGGGGAACCGCCTGAAAGAAAGATACGAAGGGCCCCAGCGCCTCGTCAATTCCCCGAAACCGTCCTGCCGCGATCCCGAGCGCCGAGCCGAGCACTCCGCCGGCCCCGAACCCGACCAGCAGTCGAAAGAGGCTTGCTCCGAGCCCTTCGTAAAAGGTCCGGGTAGAGAGGCTGGCCAGGGCCGTCTGGAGGACGTCCAGCGGCCCTGGAAAGATAAACGCGGGAACGCCCCGGGTGGCCCCATACCAGATCAGAACGGCCGCGGGGACCGAGACGTACCCCCAGTGCCAGCGGCGCCGGCGTCCGCTTACGGTCGGATCCATCGGAAGTCGAAGAAGGGGCGGATGTTCACCGGGTGCGAAATCAGACCGAGGCGGGCGAGCCGTTGGTCCATCGTCCGATAGAGCTTAAAGTCCTGGGCGGTAAACAGGGCGCTGAAGCGCAGGCCCTTGAGACCGCGCTGGACGATGGCTGTAGGGCTTATGAGGCCGTGCGCGGTCCGCACCGCGGGCACCTTGAGATCTCGGGCCAGGATGGCCGCCGCCTGGACTGGATGACGGTGGATATATGCGATCGCGAGGCGATGGGCTCGAATCATTTCGCCGACGATTTTGGGGTCCTGCTTAATGAAGCTCGAACGAGCCAGCAGGACGAACCCCGGGTCGCGCGTCCAGGCGACCACCCGGTCTCCCTCAAGTTCGCCCATGGTGGTCAGCGGTGCCCCCAACAGGGCCATGTCGATCTGGCGTCCGGCGAGGGCGGAAAGCATATCGGACTGTGGTAGGTAGCGGACCTTGACCGAGCTCGGGGCGAGACGGCGATGCGGCAGGAGAAAGCCCCGGAGCATCACGTCCTGGCCGCTCCCCTGGCCGGCGTCGCCGATCGTGGCCCCTCGAATCGTGCCATGATAGCCTTTGGCCGCCAACAAGGAAAAGGTGCCGTCTTCCACCTTGGCCACGGCCTGCACCGGAAGGCCCCGGCTCGCCCACTCGATGAGGGCGGGGACTCCGGCGTACGCCATCTGGACACGGCCCCCCGCCATCGCCTGGTAGAGGGTGGGGCCGGAGGGAAAGGAAACCAGGCGAACGTTCAGCTGCTCCTTTTGGTAAATGCCAAGTGACTTGGCGAGAAGCGCCGGCGAAAGCCCCAGTACCGGCACGTAACCGACGGTGAGGGACGGTTGGGCGGCATGAGCCGCGAGCGGTCCGGCAAAGCCGCCGATGCCGACTCCGGCGGTGAGCACAAGGGCCGCCAGGCGGCGGATTCCGAGAAACGGTAGTGTCATGGGGACTCCTCCTCGGACGTCGTTTTTAGGCAATCCAGGTCATGATGAGGTCGTGTAGCTCGGCATGGGTTGCGGCTTCCGCGCGATTCGCCGCCGGCGCCAGTGGGAGGTCACCGCGGATTTCGGCCGGGTGGCCGTTTAAGGCGATCACCCGGTCGCTCACGGCCAGTGCCTCGTCAATCGAATGGGTGACCAGGACGGTGGTGAGGCCCGTCTCATTGTGAATCCGGCGCAAGTCTCGAGCCAGATTCTGCCGGGTGTTGGCGTCGAGGGCGCTTAGGGCTTCGTCCAGGAGCAACGCATCCGGCGCCATGACCAGGGTCCGGGCGAGCGCGACCCGCTGGCGCATTCCCCCGGACAGGGCATCGACCGGCTCCTCGGCGTGTTCCCGCAGCCGGACCAGATCGAGGGCGGCCTCGGCCCGGGAGCGGACCGTATGCGGAGGAAGTCCCCGCAGGTGAAGGCCAAAACTGACGTTTTCGAGGACCGAGAGCCATGGGAAGAGTCCAAGATCCTGAAGCACGACCCCGCGCGTCGGATCCGGACCCGTGACCGGTCTTCCCCGAAACCATACCTCACCGTGAGTCGGCTTGAGAAATCCGGCCAACAGGAACAGCAGCGTGCTTTTGCCAATGCCGCTGGGCCCGACAACGCTGACCCAAGTCCCGGGATCTATCGTGAGCTCGAGGGGCTTTAGCACCCGTCGATGACCGTAATAGAAGGCGACCTGGCGAATTTCGAACATATCGACGCTCCTAATCACCAAATAAACTATAGGAATTATAAGGCTATGGTGATCGTTCCGTCAAGACGGGCGATTGTCCAAAAAATGGCCATTCTGTGCTGATAGAAAAGGGGCGGGCGGTGGCGATGCTTTTTGCGATCGCGCGGCCTTCGCGCATTACCTCCCACCTCGGCGTTCGCCATCCTACCTGGGTACCCGGCCGCGGACGGACCGCCAAGGTCGATTCTGCCTCGAGGGCGTCCACCGGGATTGGTCGGCGCCGGAGCAACTGGTGCTGGTGCGCATTGGGTCTATACGGTGGAACCGCCGCCGCCGGCCGCCCGCTGGCCACCCAGCACTGTGTCGCGTCGTTTCCAGCGATAGTAGAGCTTGTCCGATGACGCTGCAAAAATCCGGTCGATTAGGATCCAGAGCGGATGAAAATCTTGGTCTCCCGGTTCCGAAAGAACTGTAAAGAGTCGGGAAAACCTCTCACTTCGCTCCGTCGCGAAAAATTTAGTGCATGAGCCTCTCGGTCAACGACAAAATTGAGTAATCCTCGCTTCATTGCGGGGCGAGGTCTCCACCGCGAAAACCTAGCGGGGGTCGGGGCGGGGGAATTGGGAGATCTCGGCGTTAGCTACCCTCTCGACAGGCGAGAAGGTCGCGGGATCGAAAGCCCTTGCGGTGGCCTTGCAACCGCTTCGCTGGTGATCCCAGCAGTTCAGCCGACAGATGGAAGCGGCGCCGGGGGCGCGGCAAGCTCGACCGCCACAGCCAACGGCAGCTTCCGGCGAAGACCATCTTTCTCTACTCCTTAGACCGCTAGACCGCCGGTTTCGCGAGATCACCACGGCCCCCTAAGAGGGTGAACGTCGGTTACCCAATATGGGCACGCGGTCAGATAGCGGCATCAGCACACGAGGGCGCCCCGGAACCAGGGGCTCAACCTGCCGTTTCATCTTCGCCGAAGCCCTCCGGACGTCGGCCTGGCGGGGCCCGGGATGACGCCTGGACCACGCCCAAATGCCTATCCGATTTCATTTCGGGCCACAGGGTATGGTAGTATCACAGAGAGAGTTCGAGAACCCTCGGTCCTCGGCCAACCGTGGTCGATCCCCAGTGGGGCAAACCGGAGTGGCGTAACGTGAAGATGCCGATGGCTGACAGGGGCTGCGAGGAGGTCTGCAACGCGATGGTGTCGATTAGCGAAGATGCGCTCAACGCATTGGACCAGATGGCTCCGGCCCAAAGCGGCCGGGTGGTCCGCCTGAGCGCAAGTCCGGTGTGTGATTGCGGCAAAATTGGGTTCGTTATGGATTGGGACCCAGGGGAGCGGGCAGGCGACGTTCGCCAGCGATACGGATCGTTGACGGTGGCTTATGATGAAAAAAGCCAGCCCTATTTGGACGGCTTGGAGATCGGCTACCGGTCTGAGCTGATGGGCAAGAGTTTTACCTTTTACAATCCAAAGCTTAAAAACGGCGGAGGATGCGGCGGCGGCCGGGAGTAGCCACGCAGAGGGGTCTCGCGACCGCGGCGGGTGCCCATCGGGATGGCCGGCAACTTGACGCCGCCCCAACCAGACGGTCAGGTTGGGACCCCCTTCGGCGACCGAGCGGTCTCGGCTCTTGAGGCAGGGAGTATTATTCACCGCGACGGTAGAGGGTTAAGTATGGGGGAGCAGGAGGGGGTCGGCACGCATTTTAGAGATCCATGGCCTTCTTCCCGTTCGGGGACGGAGCGGGCCTCCGGACCAGGGTTTCTTTGGCACTGGGTCTGGGGGACGTTCGCGGTCTTGGCAATGGTGGCGTTGGTGTGGTGGGGAGCCGGGCATTATCTGATTCATTTCCATTTGGAACGCTGGTTGGAAGGCGTTGCGCTCAGGATTCGCCGAGGCGCCGACCAAATGGGTGCGTGGGGTCCGATTTTGCTCATTGCGCTCTTGGCCGCGCATAGCGTGGCCTTTTTCTTTCCCATGGAGATTCCCACGTTTGCCGCCTTTAGTCTCTATGGGCCCATTTTAGGCGTCGTGATCGTGTGGGTGGGTTCGATGGTGGCGGCTGCCGTTTCCTATGGGCTGGGACGCGTGATTGGCCCGCCGATTCTTCGTCACTGGGCACGGCACCCGCGGGTGATGGCGACTCAGCACGTGATCGCCACTCTGGAATCGTCGGAGCTCATCCTTCTGCGGTGGATCTCCCTCATTCCCTACGATGCACTCAACCTAATTTTCGGCACCTGCGAGATTCCCCTGTGGCGCTTTGCGTGGACCACTGGCCTTGGCGTGGGTGTGACCAACATCGCCATGATGTTCCTTTACGACCGCGCTCTCCATGCGGCCTGGGGTCAGTTCATCCTGATTGGCCTGATTGTCGCGTTGGCCGCGATCGTGGCGGTCCATCGTGGCAAATCCCTGAGGGACCGGCTGCGTATCAAATAATCCGCGGCGTGCCGATTGAAAATTTCTCAATGATTGCGTATAATTGTCTCGAAGACAATTATTAACCGTCGTTTAGGGACTCGAAACGGCCCCGATGAAGGAGTGAGGCATGACGCGACCGACCCAAGAGTCTGAGAGCGATCCCTCGGTGCTTCGGGCGACGGTGGCATTCTTTCGTTTGTTGGCCGTGGCCGAACCTATTTCGTTTGAATTATGGAAGACGCACGGGTTAACCTTGGGGCAGGTTCGCTTATTGCAACGCATTCGATCGCAACCCGTGGTGGCGGGCGACCTGGCCAAGGAGTTAGGAGTCCGGTCTGCGTCGCTAACCCGGATGATGGAACGGCTGGAAGCCGGTGGGTTGGTGGAGCGCACCCTTGACCGCGAGGACCGGCGGAGAATTTTAGTCTCGATTACCGCTCGCGGTGTGGAAACGCTCGGCGGCCTCGATTTTTGGCGCAAAGGGGCGGTGGCCCAGGCCTTGCAGGCCATGAGCGAAGCCGAACGGGACCACCTGAGCCAAACCCTGGAAGACTTGACCGAACGGCTCCGGGCTCAAGAGCCCTAGCGAACCTCCATCACCGCGTTGTGCAGAAGGGAGCCAACGTTTCGATGCCAACCGCGCGATCGCGTAGGCCTGTGCACCGGCAGCAGGGAATTGACTACAAATGGATAGCCCTGTCCAACACGACGCTCGGCATTTTGATGGCAGCGATTAATACGACCAGCCTGATCATTGCCCTGCCTGCCATCTTTCGCGGTATCCACGTCGACCCCCTGGCCAAAGGCGCCACCGGCCTATTGCTGTGGGTTTTACTAGGCTTCAACGTGGCGACCACCATCCTGTTGGTGGCGTTTGGCCGCATTTCCGACAGCTACGGCCGAGTCCGCCTGTATAATGCCGGCTTTGCCGTCTTTACGTTGGGCTCTTTGCTGCTGTCGGTGATGCCTGGCCAGGGCGTCACCGGGGAATGGGAACTCATCATCTTTCGTTTGGTGCAAGGCATTGGCGGAGCGTTTCTATTTGCCAACTCGGCGGCCATTCTGACCGATGCCTTTCCCGCCAATGAGCGCGGGCTGGCCCTGGGGCTCAATCAGGTGGCCGGAATTGGGGGAGCCGTGCTCGGTCTCGTCTTAGGGGGCCTCTTAGCGGCGATTCATTGGCGGGCGGTGTTCTTGATTAACGTGCCGTTTGGGCTTGCCGGTACGGTGTGGGCGTATGTGGCGCTGCGCGAAAGTCGGAATCGGCGGCCGCCGCTGGCCATGGACTGGCTCGGCAATCTGACTTTTGGTGGCGGCCTCTTAGGGGTGCTGCTGGGGCTCACCTATAGTATTCAGCCTTACGGCGGCCATGCGGTAGGGTGGACCAATCCCTTCGTCATCGGTTCCTTGGCGGTTGGCGTGGCCTTGCTGATGGCCTTTGTCGTCGCCGAGCATCACGCACAGGATCCGATGTTCGATCTCCGCCTGTTTAAGCGCCAGGCCTTTACGGCCGGCAACGTGGCTGGCTTATTGGCAGCCATAGCTCGGGGCGGCCTAGCCTTCATGCTGATTATCTGGCTGCAGGGAATTTGGCTCCCCGTGCATGGGGTCTCCTTCGCCAATACCCCACTGAGAGCAGGAATCGACACCCTCCCGCAAATGGCAGGATTTTTGGTCGCCGGTCCCGTCAGTGGCCGCCTGTCCGATCGTTTCGGCGCCACCTGGTTCGGCATGGCAGGCATGCTGGTGGCAGGAGTAGGCTTTTTCCTGCTGACCACCTTGCCGCCCCTGTTCCACTATTGGACGTTTGCCTGGTATATCTTCCTGGTGGGAGCGGGGATGGGCCTCTTTGCCTCGCCTAACTCGGCCGCCATCATGAACAGCGTGCCCGAGCGCTATCGCGGGGTCGCCTCCGGCATGCGGGCCACGTTTATGAATGCCGGCCAGATGTTATCGATGGGAATATTTTTTTCTATTGTGATTAGCGTGTTGTCTCAGCGGTTGCCGCCGGTCATGTTCCACGGACTCGTGGCCTATCACGTGCCCGCGACGGCGGCGCATCGGGTGTCACATCTCCCCCCCATCGCTGCGCTGTTTGCTGCCCTGTTGGGGTACAATCCGATGAAGATCATGCTCAAGCCCGCCTTGCTGGCCGCGGTACCGCCAGCGTTCCGCGCCTCCCTGGTGGGCAGAACCTTCTTTCCGCGCCTCATTGCCCATCCATTTATGGATGCGCTGAGGGTGGTGTTCTGGTTTTCCGTGGTCATGTCGCTGATTGCGGCGGTGGCATCGTTGTTACGGGGAAAGCGAGCGGTCTATGACGAGACCGAGAACCGCCCGCAGCCGGGTCTACGCTCGCTGGAGGTGCTGGCGTGGGTAGCCGTTTACTGGGCGCGCGGGGGGGCCAAACCGGGGGCGGACGGTGAGGCCCAGCAACGGCTTCTCCGCGCCCTCAGCTTTTTAAAAATGGTGGAAAGCGGGAAGAGGCCGGGGCGCAGAGCTGGCGTCGGCGGGAGTTGACGGCAAGGCCGAGGCGAAGGAGGGGGAAGGGTGCAGAAATACTTGTGGCCGATCAGCGCAATGATGGCTGCCGTGTTGGCCGGAGTGGCCCTGATGGTGAGCCCGTTTGCCATGCATCTCAATCGTGCGGGAGGCGCCTGGAGCCATGCCACCGAGGCGATGTTTTGGTCCGGGCTTTTCATGGTGGTGCTGGGGATGGCGAGCGGAGGGTTGTGGCAACGGGATTTGGCGAACCAGGTGCGCACCGCCGAGGCGCGGATCCATCCGGTTCCGGAGAGACCGGAACCGACCGCGGACGATACCACGGCCGAGACCGCAGTTGAGGACAATTGGGATCGGGAACTGGCAAAATTGGCCGAAGCGGTCTTGGAAGACTTGCGGGCGGAGACGGTCCGAACCGGCGGGAATTATCGGGCCGAGGAGCTTGAGAAGGTGGCTTCGGCCCTCCTCCGCGACTTGCCGGAGCAGAAATCCAGCCGCACGGAAAGCGGACGAGGGGGGGGATTCGCGTGAAAGCGGCCGGAGGTCTTTCGGTAGCGGTGGTGCTGACCGGCGTGTGGGTCGGGGTGGCGCCGTTTGTGATCGGCTATGCCCCGGCTAGCGGATCGCCTTGGACGGGCCCGGTCAGCATGTCGGTAGGGATAGGGGTGGCGGCGGCGTGTTTCGGATTGATCGGCTTGGTCGGATATAGCGGGGGACGCCTCGGGGAGTTGCAACGGATGATGAAGGACATTGCGGAGCGCGAGCAGGCCGAGGATGGCGCCCTGGCGCCCGACGTCGAGGCCAAGGCGTTGGCCCCTTCGGCACGGACGTCTACCCCCTTGGAACCGGAGCCTGGAGCCAGGGCGGGCGAGTCCTCCGTCTCCGACCCTGAGGCCAAGTTGCAGGAGCTGGTGCAGCGCGTCCTGCAGGACTATCATACCGGAACCGAAAAAGGTCGGGGCTGACACCGCAACCCTGCGGGCCCTGGGCGGCGCATTGGGCTTGCGCCGCGCGCCAAAACCTGGTACACTACCGCCGAAGCCCAAAGACGACAGGGGCCAGCATGGCTTAATGATCCTGTCCAGGTGCAGGTGGACGGCGGATGGGTTTCCGTGCTCCTCACCCTAAAAGCAGCGATAGGGTGAGGAGATTTTTTTCGTGGAAGGAGGTGACGCCATGGCCACGGCGAAAAAGGCCGAAGTCATTGCCGAGACCCGCGGCGATCTTGAACGAGCGCAGTCCGTCGTGCTCGCAGATTACCGGGGCCTTACTGTGCAGCAGATGGGCCAGTTGCGGAAAAAGCTCGCCGAGCGCGAGGTGGTGATCAAGGTTATCAAGAATACCCTGATCAAACGCGCGGCGGACGAGGTGGGAATTGAGGGGCTGGATGCCGTGCTGACCGGCCCCACGGCCGTAGCTTTTGCCTACGCGGATCCGGTGAGCGCAGCCAAGGTGATGACCGAGGCGGTGCGCGAATTTCGGCGGATCGAAATTAAAGGCGGCATCCTAGGTCGCGTTGCGGTGACCGCTGAAGGGGTGCGCAGCTTGGCCGAATTGCCGAGTCGAGAGGTGCTGTTGGGAAAGCTGGCCGGCACCTTGATGGCACCCATCCAGCAATTGGCCTGGGTATTGAACGCCCCCATCGGGAACCTTGCGCGGGCGCTGGACCAGGTCCGGCAGCAAAAGGCGCAGGAAGCCTAGCGCCCAGACGCCAAGCAAAGATTGATTGCGTTCCATGCAGGCGAGCCAACGAAAAGGCGAGCCAACGAAAAGGCGAGCTAACGAAAGGGCGAGCCGCCAAAACAGGCGAGCCGCCAAAACAGGCGAGCCAGCGAAAAAAGGAGGAAATACGGTGGCGAAGGTCGAAGAGATCATCGAATCGGTGAAGGGGATGAACGTCCTCGAGTTGTCGCAATTGGTCAAGGCGATCGAGGAGGAATTTGGGGTCACCGCGCAGGCACCGGTCGCCGTGGCCGCTGCGCCGGCCGCCGGGCCGGCCGCGGCCCCCGCCGAAGAGGTCGAGCAGACCGAGTTTGATGTGGTGCTAACGGCCGCCGGCGACAAGAAAGTCCAGGTCATTAAGGCGGTGCGTGAATTGACCGGATTGTCCCTGACCGAAGCGAAGGCGCTGGTCGACGGAGCGCCCAAGCCGGTGAAACAGAAGGTGGCCAAGGCGGATGCCGACGAAGCCAAGGCCAAACTCGAAGAGGCAGGCGGCGTGGTCGAAATCAAATAGGAAAGCCAGAGACTAAAGGCGGTCGCATAAGCCCACCTCCGGGTCAATTTGTCTCTTGACCTAGGGGTGGGCTTGTGATACTATCATTACTTGCGATATTTTATAAGCCATTTCATTCCAGAGCCGGAACAAAGCTGTGAGCTAACGCCGTCGGCGTGCGCCGATACGGTAGGGCGGTAGGAAACCTTGGATATTTAAGGAGCTGACGGTGAATTGGCCAATTCCCTTGTGACCGAGCCGGCATCGCGTTTGAGTTTTGCGTCCATCCGGGAAGTTCTCGATATGCCCAACCTGATCGAGATCCAGCAAAATTCGTACCACTGGTTCTTGAAAGACGGGTTGCGGGAGATGTTTCGCGACATTTCGCCGATCCAGGACTTCACTGGGAACCTAATCTTGGACTTCGTGGATTACTCGTTAAAGCCTCCCAAATACTCCGTGGAGGAGTGCAAGGCCCGCGACGTGACCTACGCCGCGCCGCTGCATGTGCGGGTCCGCCTGATCAACAAGGAGACGGGTGAAGTCAAAGAGCAGGACGTGTTCATGGGCGATTTTCCCTTGATGACGGATAATGGCACCTTCATTATCAACGGAGCCGAACGCGTAATTGTGAGCCAATTGGTGCGCTCGCCGGGGGTGTATTTTGGTGAGCAGGTGGACCCTTCGGGGAAGGTGCTCTTCTCGGCCACGGTCATCCCCAACCGGGGGGCGTGGTTAGAATTTGAGTCCGATGCGAACGACGTCCTGTCGGTTCGCGTGGATCGGACGCGTAAACTGCCGGCTACGACCCTGCTCCGAGCTTTAGGCCTGCCCACCGACGCGCAGATCGTCGAAGCCGCAGGCGACGATGCGCGTATTCGCTCGACGCTCTCCAAGGATACGGCTAAGAATCGTGAAGAGGCGCTGATTGAGATCTACAAACGGCTGCGCCCCGGTGAGCCGCCGACCGTGGAGAGTGCGCAAACCCTGTTGCAATCCCTCTTTTTCGATCCCAAGCGCTATGATTTGGCCAGCGTGGGTCGATACAAGATCAACAAGAAACTCGCCTTTCGGCGACGTATCGTGGGCACCACTGCGGCCGAAACGGTGGTGGATCCACAGACCGGGGAAGTGCTGGTCCGCGAGGGTGCGCATATCGGGCGGGAGATTGCTGAACGGCTGGATCGTGCCCAGGTGCAGCGCATCTTGGTCACCCTGGAAAACGGGGAGACGGTGCTGGTGGTGTCGAACGGCCAGCCCGAGGGCAAGACCGTCCTCTTGGCGGACGTGGTTGCCTGTGTAAATTATATGATGAACCTTTTTGAGGGTCTCGGCGGCCGCGATGACATCGATCACCTGGGCAATCGGCGGCTTCGGTCGGTTGGGGAGCTATTGCAAAATCAGTTCCGGATCGGCCTGTCGCGGATGGAGCGCGTGGTCCGAGAACGGATGACGATTCAAGACATGGAATCGGTGACCCCGCAGGCGTTGATTAATATTCGTCCGGTGGTGGCGGCGGTCAAGGAATTTTTCGGATCGTCACAGCTTTCCCAGTTTATGGACCAGACGAATCCCCTGGCCGAGCTGACCCACAAACGGCGCTTGTCGGCCTTGGGTCCCGGCGGACTCTCCCGCGAGCGCGCGGGATTTGAAGTGCGCGACGTGCACCATTCCCACTACGGTCGCATGTGTCCGATTGAGACGCCGGAAGGGCCTAATATCGGCCTTATTGGCTCCCTGTCGACGTATGCGCGAATCAATCAGTATGGGTTCATCGAAACACCCTACCGCCGCGTGGACAAGGAGCGCGGCGTGGTCACCGAAGACATCGTCTATCTGACCGCCGACGAGGAGGACGATACCGTCATTGCCCAGGCGAACGAGCCGCTCGGTGATGACGGTCAGTTTCTGGCCAAGCGGGTGACCGTCCGCTCCCGCCACGAAATCTTAGAGGAGTCCCCTGACCGCGTCGATTATATGGACGTCTCCCCGAAACAGGTGGTATCCATTGCGACGGCGCTGATCCCGTTCTTGGAGCACGATGACGCCAACCGCGCGCTGATGGGCGCCAACATGCAAAGGCAGGCGGTACCCCTCTTGGTGACGGACTCGCCCGTCGTCGGCACCGGCATGGAAGCCAAGGCAGCGCGCGATTCGGGGGTTGTCGTGATCAGCGAAAAACCCGGCGTGGTGGACCGGGTGGAGGCGAGCCAGGTTGTCGTAAAAAACGACGACCATACCGTGTCCGTGTACAAACTTTTGAAGTTTGCCCGCTCTAATCAGGGAACCTGCATAAACCAACGGCCCATCGTGCGCCGAGGTCAACGGGTGCTGGCGGGGGAGATCATTGCCGACGGGCCGGCTACCGACCGCGGTGAGCTGGCGCTCGGTCGCAACGTGATGGTCGCCTTCATGCCATGGGAGGGCTACAACTACGAGGACGCGATTTTGCTCAGCGAGCACTTGGTGAAGGAAGATGTCTTCACGTCGATTCATATTGAAGAATACGAGTGTGACGCCCGCGACACCAAGTTGGGACCCGAGGAGATCACGCGCGACATTCCCAACGTCGGCGAGGAGGTTTTGCGCGAGCTGGACGACCGCGGCATCATTCGCATCGGCGCCGAGGTCCGTCCGGGCGACATTTTGGTCGGCAAGGTGACGCCTAAGGGCGAAACGGAACTTACGGCGGAGGAACGGCTGTTGCGGGCGATTTTCGGAGAGAAAGCGCGGGAAGTGCGCGACACCTCACTGCGCGTGCCGCACGGGGAATCAGGTATTGTTGTGGACGTCAAGGTGTTTACCCGCGACCAGGGCGATGAACTGTCGCCCGGCGTCAATCAGCTGGTCCAAGTCTATATTGCCCAAAAGCGCAAGATTTCGGAAGGCGACAAAATGGCCGGTCGGCACGGCAACAAGGGTGTCATTTCTCGCATCTTGCCGGAGGAGGACATGCCCTTCCTGCCCGACGGTACCCCCGTAGAAATTGTGCTCAATCCGCTCGGGGTGCCGAGCCGGATGAATATCGGGCAGGTGTTGGAGACGCACCTGGGCTGGGCCGCGCGCGCCCTGGGGGTGAAGGTGGCGACGCCGGTGTTTGACGGAGCCCGCGAAGACGACCTGAGGGAACTCTTTGCCCGCGCCAACCTGCCCTCCACGGGCAAAACGGTGCTCTATGACGGCCGCACGGGCGAACCCTTCGACCATGAGATCACCGTGGGTATCGTCTACATGCTCAAATTGGCCCACTTGGTTGATGATAAGATCCACGCCCGCTCGACGGGCCCTTACTCCTTGGTGACGCAGCAGCCGCTGGGCGGCAAGGCGCAGTTCGGGGGTCAGCGCTTCGGTGAGATGGAAGTGTGGGCGCTGGAAGCCTATGGCGCTGCCTACACCTTGCAGGAACTCTTGACCGTGAAGTCCGACGATGTGGTGGGACGCGTGAAAACCTATGAGGCCATCGTCAAGGGAGAAAACGTTCCCGAACCGGGGGTGCCGGAATCGTTCAAGGTGCTGATTAAGGAATTGCAGAGCTTGGGCTTGGATGTGAAGATCCTGAACGAGCTCGACGAGGAGATCGAAATTCGCGAACTGGACGATGAGCCGAACCTGGAACCGCGCGGATTCGAATTGGTGCCCGAAACCCCCGAGGAAAGCGAAGGCATGGAACTGCACCGGATGATGGAGGATACGGGGACAGGTCCCCGGCAGGAGGTGTTCGAACCGACCGGCGGGATGGACTATGACGAGGAGGCCGAACACGCCATGGCGATCTTGCGCCGCGGCACCGAGCGTCCGCTCGATGACGAGGCGTTCGGCGAGGCGGACGCCGACGAGACCGATGAGGCCGACGATGACAGCGATGCGGATGGAGACGACTACTAAATCGAGAGGGGTCGATGAACGATGTTAGACGTCAATGACTTCGATTCCATGCGGATCGCGCTAGCCTCGCCCGAACAAATTCGGGAATGGTCGAAGGGAGAGGTGAAAAAACCGGAGACCATCAATTACCGGACGCTGAAGCCAGAACGGGAAGGCCTCTTTTGCGAAAAGATTTTTGGACCGACCAAAGATTGGGAATGCCACTGCGGCAAGTATAAGCGGGTTCGCTACAAAGGCGTCGTCTGCGACCGTTGCGGCGTCGAAGTGACGCGGTCGAAAGTCCGCCGCGAACGCATGGGGCATATTGAACTCGCGGCCCCCGTCTCCCACATCTGGTATTTTAAGGGCATTCCTTCCCGGATGGGTTTGTTATTGGACATTTCCCCCCGGGCCCTAGAGAAAGTCCTGTATTTTGCAGCCTATGTCGTCATCGAGCCAGGGATGACGCCGCTGATGAAAAATCAGCTGCTGGTTGAATCCGAATACCGGGAGTACCGAGAAAAGTACGGCACGGATTTTCGCGCCATGATGGGTGCGGAGGCCATCAAGGAACTCCTGCTCGAACTGGACCTGGATCAGATGGCCCACGACCTGCGCGAGGAGCTGACCAGTTCTAGCGGACAGCGACGACTGCGAGCGATTCGCCGCTTGGAAGTGGTGGAGGCGTTCCGCAGCTCGGGCAACCACCCGGAATGGATGATTCTGGACGTGGTGCCGGTCATCCCGCCCGACTTGCGGCCGATGGTCCAGCTCGACGGCGGACGGTTCGCCACCTCGGACCTCAACGACCTCTATCGCCGCGTGATTAACCGGAACAACCGCTTGAAGCGGCTGCTTGATCTGGGAGCGCCGGACATTATCGTGCGCAACGAAAAGCGTATGCTGCAAGAAGCGGTGGATGCGCTGATTGACAATGGGCGCCGTGGCCGACCGGTGACGGGTCCGGGCAACCGGCCGCTCAAGTCCTTGTCCGACATGCTCAAGGGCAAGCAAGGCCGCTTTCGCCAAAACCTCCTGGGTAAGCGGGTAGACTATTCGGGCCGTTCGGTCATCGTGGTGGGCCCGAAGCTGAAGATGCACCAATGTGGATTGCCCAAGGAAATGGCGCTCGAGCTCTTTAAGCCGTTTGTGATGAAACGGCTGGTCAACGAAGGCTACGCCCACAACATTAAATCGGCCAAACGCATGGTGGAGCGCGTGCGACCGGAAGTCTGGGATGTGTTGGAGGATGTGATTCGTGAGCACCCGGTGCTGCTTAACCGGGCACCCACCCTGCACCGCCTCGGCATTCAAGCCTTTGAGCCGGTGCTCGTCGAGGGGCGCGCGATACAGATTCATCCGCTCGTGTGCACCGCCTACAACGCCGACTTCGATGGCGACCAGATGGCCGTCCATGTGCCGCTGTCGGCCGAGGCGCAAGCCGAAGCGCGGGTGTTGATGCTCTCCTCGCAAAACATCTTGAATCCCAAGGATGGGCGCCCGGTGGTCACCCCAACCCAAGACATGGTGTTGGGATCGTATTATCTCACCATGGAAAAACCGGGAGCCAAGGGCGAGGGATCGCTCTTCGCCGACCTCGACGAGGGCGAGATGGCGTACCAAGTTGGCGACGTCGACCTGCACGCGCGCGTGCATATGGTTTTTGACGGACAGCGGCGCACCTCGACGCTGGGGCGTTTCCTATTTAATGCGGCGCTGCCGGCGGAACTGCGCTTCATCGACCAAGTGGTCGATCGGAGCATCTTGGCGGAAATCGTGGCAACCGCGTTTCGTCTCTATGGGACGGCAGGCACCGCCAACGTCTTGGACCACATCAAGGAGCTGGGATTCACCTTCGCGACCCGGGCCGGGGTGACGATTGCGGTCAGCGACATCCAGATTCCGAAGAAGAAGCGCGAAATCGTGGAGGCCGCCGAGGCGGAAGTCACCCAGGTGGCGCGTCAGTTCCGGCGGGGGTTGATCACGGCCGACGAACGCTACGAGCGGGTCATCGAAATCTGGCGGCTGGCTCGCGAACACGTGACGCAGGCGCTGATGGATACCATCGACCGCCAGAATTCGGTCTATATGATGGCGACCTCGGGGGCACGGGGCAATGTGCAACAGCTCTCACAGTTGGCCGGCATGCGCGGCCTGATGGTCGATCCGTCGGGACGGATTATCGAATTGCCGGTGCGCGCCAACTTCCGCGAAGGCTTGACCGTGCTCGAGTATTTCACCTCGACCCACGGCGCGCGCAAGGGATTAGCCGACACCGCGCTCAGAACGGCCGATTCCGGGTATTTGACCCGGCGGCTGGTCGATGTGGCCCAGGACGTGATCGTACGCGAGGCCGACTGCGGAACCTCCGAGGGGGCGGTGGTCGCCGAGATTCGTGACGGCGGGACGGTCATCGAGAACCTCTATGACCGACTGGTGGGCCGATATGTCGCGGAAGACGTGGTTCACCCGGAAACGGGCAAGATCCTCGCCGCGGCGCAGCAGATGATCCTCGAGGATGATGCGGCGCGGATTGTGGATGCGGGCGTGCAGCAGGTAAGCGTGCGCTCGGTCCTCACCTGTCAGGCGCGCTATGGGGTGTGCGTCGCCTGCTACGGGCGCAATCTGGCCACCGGAGGGCTGGTCGAGGTCGGCGAAGCCGTCGGCATCATTGCCGCCCAAAGCATCGGGGAGCCGGGCACGCAGCTCACCATGCGCACGTTTCATATGGGCGGGGTGGCCGGTGACGACATTACCCAAGGTCTGCCTCGGGTCGAAGAACTCTTTGAGGCCCGCAAACCCAAGGGCCAGGCGGTGATTGCCGAGATCCGAGGCACCGTGCGTCTGGGCGAGGCCAAGGGCCGGCGGGAGATTACGATTGCCAGTTCCGCCGAGGTCGCGGAAGCAGCTAGCTACATGATCCCCTTTGGCTCCCGGCTGAAGGTGCAGGACGGCGAAGAAGTCGTCGAGGGCCAGGAATTGACCGAAGGATCGGTAAATCCGCACGATCTGCTGAAGGTGAAGGGCCCGCGCGGGATCCAGGAATACCTGCTGCACGAGGTGCAGCGCGTCTACCGGGCGCAGGGGGTGGACATCAACGACAAGCACGTGGAGGTCATGGTACGCCAGATGATGCGCAAGCTCAAGGTCGAGGAAGCGGGCGACACCACGCTGTTGCCCGGCGCCCTGGTGGACCGTTTCGACTTTGAGGACGCCAACGCCGACGTCTTGGCGGTCGGCGGCATCCCGGCGGTGGCCAATCCGGTGGTCCTGGGGATTACCAAAGCGTCACTGGCCACCGACTCCTTCCTCTCCGCCGCCTCGTTCCAGGAAACGACGCGCGTGTTGACCGAGGCTTCGATCAAGGGCAAGCGCGATCCGCTCTTGGGGCTCAAGGAAAACGTCATCATTGGCAAGCTCGTGCCCGCCGGCACCGGGATGTCGCGCTACCGAAACGTTGAAGTCTTGCCGGGCGACGCGGCCAACGCATTGGAGGCGCCTCAGCCGGGTTCCGTGGCCAACCCGGTCGTCGGCTGACGGTGCGATCCGGGCTCACACCGCGAATTGACACCGGCTTGCCCACGGTGATAGAATTACCAAGTGTGTCTAAGCCAGGAAGCCGAGGAGATCGACAACGGTGTCGGCAGCAGACCTGAAAAATCCCCGGCGGCGCGTGGTTGGAGCCAAGGCAAGCTTGAAGCAGGTAACCGCGGGCCGGGCGCAAGCCGTGTTTGTGGCGCGCGATACGAACGCGAAACTCGTCGCGGCGCTGGTGGAAGAGTGTGGCCGGCGGGGAGTTCCCGTCCATTACGAGGAGAGCATGGCGCGCCTGGGCGTGCTGTGCGGAATCGAGGTGGGCGCAGCGGCCGCGGCGGTGCTCCGCCGGGAGGCGGAAGCCTGACGCGGTCGCCCGGGACGGATGGGACGCTGGCTTAGCCAAAGGCAGCAATCTGAAGGCAGAGGAAAGGAGGGCCGAAATGCCGACCATTAACCAGTTAGTGCGCCATGGGCGCAGCCGCAGCAAGAAGAAGTCGTCGGCGCCGGCGTTGCAAAAGAGTCCGCAGCGGCGGGGCGTGTGCGTTAGCGTCAAGACGATTACCCCCAAGAAGCCGAATTCGGCCTTGCGCAAGGTGGCCCGGGTACGGCTGACCAATGGCCAGGAAGTGACCGCCTACATTCCTGGCATCGGACACAACCTGCAGGAACACTCGGTGGTGCTCGTCCGCGGAGGCCGTGTACGCGACCTGCCGGGAGTGCGTTACCATATTATTCGCGGCACCTTGGACACGGCGGGTGTGCAAAAGCGAGAGCAGGGCCGGTCCAAATACGGCGCCAAAAGGGCGCAGGCCGGCAAGAAGTAACCAAACGAGGGGGTTATTATGCCGAGGCGTGGACAAGTGGCGGTACGCGAAGTGGTACCCGATCCGGTGTACCACAGCCCGCTCGTGCAGAGCTTGATCAATAAGGTGATGATGAGCGGTAAGAAAAGCCTGGCCCAGGGCATTGTCTATCGTGCTTTGGAGCGTGTGCAGGAAAAGACGGGCCGCGATGCGTTGGAAATGTTTGAGCAGGCGGTGAAGAATGCGACTCCGCTTCTCGAGGTGCGACCTCGGCGGGTTGGCGGCGCCACCTACCAGGTTCCGATGGAGGTGCGTCCGAGTCGTCGGCAGTCGCTGGCGCTGCGGTGGCTGGTTCGGTTTGCACGCCAGCGGGGTGAACGCTCCATGGAAGAAAAGCTGGCCGGCGAACTGATCGACGCGGCGCAAAGCGCGGGCGGCGCTGTGCGGCGGCGCGAGGAAACGCACCGTATGGCCGAGGCTAACCGAGCGTTCGCCCATTACCGGTGGTAAACGGAGAAGGGAGTTCGCATGTCTCGCGACGTTAGTTTGGATAGAACGCGCAACATCGGCATCATGGCACATATCGATGCGGGCAAGACAACCACCACCGAGCGCATCCTGTTCTACACCAAGGTGACCTACAAAATCGGGGAAGTGCATGAGGGAACGGCCACCATGGACTGGATGGCGCAGGAGCAGGAGCGGGGCATTACCATTACCTCGGCGGCAACGACGTGTCATTGGCGTGACCATCGGATTAACATTATCGACACGCCCGGCCACGTGGACTTTACCGTCGAAGTAGAACGCTCCTTACGCGTTCTAGATGGCGCAATCGCCGTTTTTGACGCCAAGGGTGGGGTCGAACCGCAATCCGAGACGGTGTGGCGCCAGGCTGACAAATACCACGTGCCTCGGATTGCCTATATCAATAAAATGGACGTCGTAGGTGCCGATTTTGCCATGTGTGTCGACCAAATCCATTCTCGGCTGGGGTCCAACCCGGTGGCCGTACAGTGGCCGATCGGTGCCGAGGACGCGTTCCGAGGGCTTATCGATTTGGTCCGCATGCAAGCCTATCATTATTTAGACGATCTGGGCACCAAAGGCGAATACGAGCCGATTCCCGACGAATTTCGGGAGATCGCACAATTGCGCCGCCAGATGCTCTTGGAAGCCGTCGCCGATGTCGATGACGGGCTGATGGAAAAGTATCTCGACGGTGAACCGATCAGTGAGGAGGAAATCCGCGCTGCACTGCGGCGAGGAACCATTAACGCCCAGTTGGTGCCGGTGCTCTGCGGATCCTCATATCGCAACAAGGGTGTGCAACCGCTGCTGGATGCCGTGGTGGACTACTTGCCGTCGCCGCTCGACGTCGGGGCAGTCAAGGGACACACGCCCGACGGTACCGGCGAGCTCGAGCGCCAGCCTGCGGACGACGAACCGTTCTCAGCGTTGGCCTTTAAGATCATGACCGACACCTTTGTGGGCAAGCTCGCCTTCTTTCGGGTGTATTCCGGCACGTTGAAGTCGGGGTCTTACGTCTATAACGTGAGCAAGGGGCGGCGGGAGCGGATAGGGCGCATCGTGCGGATGCACGCCAACAAGCGGGACGAAATCGATACGGTGTACGCTGGGGACATCGCGGCGGCGGTGGGTCTCAAGGACACCGCCACCGGGGATACGCTCGCCGACGAGATCCATCCGATTCTGCTGGAGTCGATGCAGTTTCCCGAGCCCGTCATTCACGTGGCGATTGAACCCAAGACCAAAGCCGACCAGGACAAGATGGGCCTCGCCTTGGGCAAGCTGGCTGAAGAAGACCCGACGTTTCGGATGCACACCGATACCGAAACCACGCAGACCATCATTTCCGGAATGGGCGAGTTGCACCTGGAAATCATCGTCGACCGCCTCTTGCGGGAATTTAACGTGCAGGCGAACGTCGGCAAGCCCCAGGTGGCCTACAAAGAAACCATCCGCCAAATGGCCGAGGCGGAAGGCAAGTTCATTCGGCAGACCGGCGGCCGCGGGCAATACGGGCACGTTTGGGTCCGCGTGGAGCCGCTGGAGCCGGGGAGCGGGTACGAGTTCGTCAACAAAATTGTGGGCGGCGTGGTTCCCAAAGAATACATTCCGGCCGTGGACGCGGGAATTCGGGAGGCGTTGGAGACGGGGGTGCTCGCGGGCTACCCGACGCTCGACTTCCGGGTCACCCTGTACGACGGTTCCTACCACGAAGTCGACTCCAGCGAGATGGCCTTCAAAATCGCCGGTTCGATGGCGTTTAAGGCAGCGGCGCACAAGGCGCATCCTGTGCTGCTGGAACCGGTCATGGCGGTCGAGGTGGTCGTTCCCGAGGACTATATGGGCGACGTGATTGGAGACCTCAACGCGCGCCGGGGCCGGATTGAGGGCATGGAGCCCCGGTCCGGCAAGCTGCAGGTGATCCGCGGTCTGGTGCCGTTGGCCGAAATGTTCGGCTACGCGACCGACCTGCGTTCGAAGACGCAAGGCCGGGGCACCTACACGATGCAGTTCGCCCATTATGAAGAAGCGCCCCGGCACGTCACCGAGCAAATCATCAAGACGCGCCGAGGGGCCGCCCAGGCGCAGTGACGCCTGCGGTAGCCCCGGGAACCAACGGAACCAAGATTAAGGTTAAACCAGGTTAAGGTTAGGGAGGAGAGCATTTCCGATGGCGAAGAAGAAGTATGAGCGCACCAAACCGCATATCAACGTGGGGACGATTGGCCATGTCGACCACGGCAAGACGACGCTGACGGCGGCGATTACCCGCGTGCTGGCGACCCAGGGCAAGGCGGAATTCACCGCCTACGACCAAATCGACAAGGCCCCCGAAGAACGGGAGCGCGGGATTACGATTGCGACTGCCCACGTGGAATATGAAACGGAAAAGCGGCATTACGCCCACGTTGACTGCCCTGGGCACGCCGACTACGTGAAGAACATGATCACGGGCGCGGCCCAGATGGACGGCGCGATCCTGGTGGTGTCAGCGGCCGACGGCCCCATGCCCCAAACCCGGGAACACATCGTGTTGGCCCGCCAGGTCGGCGTGCCCAACATTGTAGTCTTTCTGAACAAGGCGGATTCGGTTGACGACGCCGAATTGATGGAGCTCGTGGAAATTGAGGTCCGGGAGCTACTGTCGAGCTATGAGTTCCCTGGCGACGAAATTCCCATCGTGGCGGGTTCCGCCTTGAGGTCGCTGGAATGCGGCTGCGGCAAGCGCGACTGCGAGTGGTGCGGCAAGATTTGGGAACTGATGGACGCCGTCGACGAATACATTCCTACCCCTGAGCGCGACATCGAGCGCGCGTTTTTGATGCCCGTCGAAGACACCCACTCGATTACTGGGCGGGGCACGGTGGTCACCGGCCGGGTGGAGCGGGGCACCGTGAAAGTGGGCGACGAGGTGGAGATCGTCGGCTTGCACGCCGAGGCGCGGAAGACCGTGGTGACCGGCGTCGAGATGTTCCGGAAGACGCTGGACCAGGCGGTGGCGGGCGACAATATCGGATGTCTCCTGCGCGGCGTCGACAAGGAGCAGGTGGAACGCGGCCAGGTGTTGTCCAAACCGGGCTCGATTCATCCGCACACCAAGTTTTCGTCCGAGGTGTATGTGTTGTCCAAGGAGGAAGGGGGTCGGCACACGCCGTTCTTTAACGGATACCGGCCCCAATTTTACTTTCGGACCACGGATGTGACGGGGGTTATCCAACTGCCGGAAGGTATCGAGATGGTCATGCCCGGCGACAACGTGCGGATGGACATCGAACTGATTGCTCCGATCGCCATGGAAGAGGGCCTTCGGTTTGCCATTCGGGAAGGTGGACGCACGGTCGGCGCCGGTGTGGTTACGGTGATTCAGGCCTAAACCCGGGAGGAAAAGTGGTGGCCCAACAGAAAATACGGATACGGTTAAAAGCATACGATCACGAGATCCTGGACCAGTCTGCGGTGCGAATTGTCGAGACCGCACGGCGCAACGGGGCCAGTGTGTCGGGGCCGGTGCCACTGCCGACCGAGAAAAAGATCTACACGATTCTCACGGCGCCCAATGGCGAAAAGGATATTCGCGAACAATTTGAGCGTCGGGTGCACAAACGCTTGATCGATATCATGGACCCGAGCCAAAAGACGGTGAACGCGCTGATGCGTCTTGACCTCCCGGCCGGCGTCGATATTGAGATTAAGCTGTAGGCGGGGGGACGTATGAAAGGGATTATCGGAACCAAGGTGGGGATGACGCAGATATTTGACGACAGCGGTCAGGCCGTGCCGGTGACGGTGATTCACGCCGAGCCCAATGTCGTAGTGGGCCATCGTAGCGCCGCCAAAGAGGGATACGATGCGGTCCAGCTGGGCGTCGAGGAAGTACCGGCCCGCAAACTCCGACAGCCCCAGCGCAAGGATTTTCAGCAGCGCAGGCTGCCGTTTGTGCGGCGGATCCGAGAATTCCGGCTGCCGGGCGCGCTCGAACTGCCGGCCGGGAGTCTTCATCGGGTGGAAGCCGCCTTTGAACCGGGCGACCGGGTGGACGTCACCGGCACCAGCAAAGGGAAGGGATTTGCGGGAGCGATTAAGCGCTGGGGATTTCACCGGGGGCCGATGAGCCACGGATCGAAATATCACCGGCGGGTCGGCTCGCTGGCCCCGCGGACGTCGGGGGGCGGCGGCCGGGTACACCCGGGCCGGAAGCTGCCCGGGCACCTCGGTCACCGGCGGGTCACCGTGCTCAACCTGAAAGTGGTGCGCGTGGATGCCGACCGCAGTCTGCTGCTGGTGCGCGGAGCCGTGCCGGGCCCCAACGGCTCGCTGGTTATGGTCCGGACAAGTGTGCGGGCGAAAAGGGGGGCGGAGTGATGCCAAGCGTGACCGTCAGGGACGTTGCCGGCAATGCGGTCGGGGAACTGGAACTCTCTGAACGGGTCTTCAACGCGCCCGTCTCGATTCCGTTGCTGCATCGCGTGGTTACCGCCTACTTGGCTAACCAGCGGTCGGGAACGGCAGACACCAAGACCCGGGCGCAGGTGCGCGGCGGTGGTCGTAAGCCTTGGCGCCAGAAGGGGCTCGGCCGGGCTCGCGCGGGGACGATCCGGGCGCCGCAGTGGCGCCACGGGGGGGTCGTGTTCGGGCCGCACCCGCGCGATTATTCTCAGCGTGTTCCGCAAAAAATGCGGCAGGCGGCGATTCGGCAAGCCCTGACCGCCAAATTGCGCGACGGCGAATTGGTGGTGGTTGACCGCTTGGCGCTCGGGACTCCCAAGACGGCCGGCGCGGTGCAGATGCTGAAGGATGTCGGCGCCACCCTGAACGCGCTCATCGTAACCGGCGAGCGCGTGGACAACGTGGCCCTCGGTTGCCGGAATATCGGGAGCGCAGAAGTCACCACCGCACGATCGCTGAACGCCTACGTGCTGTTGAAATACGAGCGCGTGGTCCTGGATCGCCAGGCCATCGCCGTGGTGGAGGAGGTGTTTGGGCAGTGAGCAAGTCGGCCTATGATATTATCCTGCGGCCGATCATCACCGAAGCCAGCACCGACGCGGTAACCCTGAATAAGTACACGTTTGAGGTAGACCGGCGGGCCAACAAGGTGGAGATTCGGGAAGCGGTGGAAACCATCTTTAACGTGCGCGTGGTCAAGGTGAATACGCTCTGGCGCCGGGGCAAACCGCGGCGCCGAGGCCGTTCGACGGGCCGCACGCCGGATCGCAAGAAGGCCATTGTGACGCTGATTGCCGGCGACAGGATTGAGGTCTTCAACAACCCGTAGGGAGGAGGAAGGAAGGTCATGGCGGTACGCAAAATGAAGCCCACCTCGCCCGGGGTTCGCCAGATGACGGTCGCGAGTTTTGATGAGATCACCAAAACGACGCCTGAGAAGTCCCTGACCCAGGGATGGCGGCGCAAAGCCGGCCGCAATCATTACGGACGCATTACCACCCGGCATCGGGGCGGAGGGACCAAGCGCCGGTATCGGACGGTGGATTTTCGCCGCGACAAGGATCGAGTGGGGGCCACGGTGGGGTCCATCGAGTACGACCCATTTCGCACGGCGAGAATTGCGCTCTTGCAGTACGATGATGGCGAGAAGCGGTATATTTTGGCCCCCGCCGGGCTTAAGGTGGGAGACCGGGTCCAGTCGGGACCCGGAGCGGAAATCCGGCCGGGTAACGCGCTGGCCCTGTCCGACATCCCCGTGGGAACGATCGTGCACGCGGTCGAATTGCTGCCCGGACGCGGGGCTCAGCTCGCCCGCTCTGCCGGGGTGCAGGTGCAGGTGGCCGCCAAAGAGGGGCGCTATGCCTTACTGCGGCTCCCGTCGAGTGAACTCCGGCGCGTGCCCATCACCTGTCGGGCAACCATTGGGCAGGTGGGCAACGCGGAGCACGAGAACATTACGATAGGCAAGGCGGGCCGCAACCGCTGGCTGGGGCGCCGACCGACCGTGCGCGGCGTGGCGATGAATCCCGTCGACCACCCTCATGGTGGTGGCGAAGGGAAGTCCCCGATTGGCCGCAAGCATCCGGTGACGCCGTGGGGAAAGCCGGCGCTCGGCGTGAAGACGCGTACCAAGCACAAGCGTTCGGATCGCTTGATCGTGCGCCGGCGGACGAAGTAGGGCGTAGGGGCGAATTGGGCACCGGGGCTTACCGGCTTGGGGGCAAGCAGGAAAGGGAGGAAAAGCGTGGGACGGTCGGTCAAGAAGGGACCTTATGTCGACGCCAAGCTGTTGAAAAAGGTCGAGGAGCAGAACACCCGGAAACAAAAACGGGTGATCCGCACCTGGGCGCGGGCGTCGACGATTATTCCCGAAATGGTGGGGCACACCATCGCCGTCCACGACGGGCGGCGCCACGTGCCGATTTATATTAGCGAAGAGATGGTCGGCCACAAGCTGGGGGAGTTTGCCCCGACGCGTACCTTTCGCGGCCACGGCGACCGCAGCGAGCGGTCGACGGCGCTGAAGGGCGGCCGGACTTGAGTAGGGGACGGGGCCAACAAATTGCGGGCAAAGGGTGAGGCAGATGGCAATCAAGGAACCAGAGGTGTTGGAGGCCAGGGCTCATAGCCGCCATGTGCGTATTGCACCGCAAAAGGCCAGAGTGGTGGTGGACCTGGTGCGGGGCCGCGACCTCCGCGACGCAGAGGCCGTCCTGC
Source organism: Bacillota bacterium (assembly GCA_021797675.1). GTDB lineage: Bacteria > Bacillota > Sulfobacillia > Sulfobacillales > Sulfobacillaceae > JAJZXC01. The sequence goes on from JAJZZH010000090.1 coordinate 25,548, forward strand.
GCCATACGCCCAAACGGGCCTCGGAGGTGGTGGCCAAATTGCTGAAGAGCGCCGCCGCCAACGCCTACCATAACTTCGAAATGGACCCGCGTGATTTGTATGTCCACGCGATTTGGGTCGACGGGGGACCCACGCTGAAGCGGATTCATCCCCGCAGCCGGGGTCAGGCGTTCGCCATTCTAAAGCGTTCGTGCCACATCTCGGTCGTCTTGCGGGAACGGCATGGGAGTTAACCGAGCGACCGCGACCACGAAAGGAGGGACATGATGGGCCAAAAGGTGCATCCTAAGGGGTTTCGCTTGGGTGTGGTGCGGGATTGGGATTCGCGGTGGTACGGAACCCGCGCGACCACCCCGGGCTTGCTGGCGGAGGATTATCGGATTCGCCGATTTATTAAAGAGCGCCACTATGCCGCCGGAATTTCTCGGGTGGAGATTGAACGGGGGACGGCCAACAAGTTGCGCATTAGCGTCCACACGGGCAAGCCGGGAATGGTTATTGGCAAGGGCGGCGTGGGCGTGGAAGCGCTGCGCAAGCAGTTGGAGACGCTTTCCGGCCGGCCCGTGAACCTCAATATCCTGGAGGTGCGCGGCCCGGAGACCGATGCGCAATTGGTTGCCGAGTCGATTGCCAGTCAGTTGGAAAAGCGGATTGCGTTTAAGCGGGCAATGAAACAGGCGGTGCAACGCGCCATGCGCCAAGGGGCCAAAGGCATTAAAGTGATGGTCAGCGGAAGGCTGGGCGGCGCCGAAATCGCGCGCCGGGAATGGACCTGGGAGGGTTCGATTCCGTTGCATACGCTGCGCGCGGACATCGACTACGGATTTGCTGAGGCGCACACCACGTACGGAGTCATCGGCGTGAAGGTCTGGGTGTATAAGGGACAGATTCTTCCCGGGCAAAAACGAAGGTCGGCGACGGTGAACGAGGGAGGGCGTTAGCGATGTTGGCACCCAAGCGCACGAAGTTTCGCAAGCAGCATCGGGGGCGAATGAAGGGGCGGGCGCACCGGGGGAATCGGGTCGTCTTTGGCGAATACGGTTTGCAGGCCTTGGAACCGGGGTGGGTGACCGACCGCCAGATTGAGGCCGCCCGGGTGGCGCTCACGCGCTACATCCGGCGCGGTGGACAGGTCTGGATTACCATTTTTCCCGATAAACCGGTCACCAAAAAACCGGCGGAAACGCGCATGGGAAGCGGCAAGGGGAACCCTGAGTATTGGGTTGCGGTGGTAAAGCCCGATCGCGTCATGTTTGAGTTGGCCGGGGTGCCGGAGGATGTGGCACGGGCGGCGATGCGCTTGGCCGGCCACAAACTGCCGATCCGCACGCGATTCATTAAGCGGGAAGCTCCGACCGCCGGTGAGGGCAGCGAGAGCAGGGAGGTTTTAGCGGATGAAGGCTAAGGACATTCGCGAACTCGATGCCGGCGAATTGCAGGCCAAGTTGAAGAGTTTGAAAGAGGAGCTGTTTCGGCTCCGGTTTCAGTTGGCGACGTCGACGCTGGAGAATCCGATGCGCATCCGCCAGGTAAAAAAGGACATCGCCCGGGTCCATACGATTATGTTTGAAAAGCAGCAGGGTAAGGCGGAGAACGGTTAGGCGAAAGGGGGGCAGGGCGATGGACCGACCAAGACGCAAGGTGCGCGAAGGCAAGGTGGTCAGCGACAAGATGAATAAGACGGTCGTGGTGGCGGTCGAGTCCCTGGTGCAGCACCCGATTTACGGGCGGCGCATCCGGCGGACCAAAAGATATAAGGCCCACGACGAAGACAATCGCTGCCGCGAAGGGGACTATGTTCGGATCACGGAAACCCGCCCGCTATCGAAGGAAAAGCGGTGGCGAGTGGTTGAGGTGGTGCGCCGGGCCGAGTAGGCTCGGCGACGTACGCCTTGAGGTACCGGGAAAGGAGGTCAGGCGGTCGATGATTCAGACCCAGACCCGTTTAAACGTGGCTGACAATACGGGCGCCAAAGAATTGATGTGCATTCGGGTTTTAGGCGGTTCATTTCGGCGCTACGGCAATATCGGCGACGTGATTGTGGCGTCGGTGAAACAGGCTGCGCCGGGCGGTATGGTGAAAAAAGGCGATGTGGTCAAGGCGGTGATTGTGCGAACGCGGAGCGGCAAGCGGCGTTCAGACGGGTCGTATATACGGTTTGACGAAAACGCGGCCGTGATCCTGCGGGGCGAGGAGCGCGAGCCGCGCGGCACGCGCATCTTCGGGCCGGTGGCCCGCGAACTGCGTGAGCGCGACTTTATGAAGATCGTCTCCCTGGCGCCGGAAGTGCTTTAGCGCGGCCGGCATGCAATGGAAAGGGACGAGAAAGGAGGCCGGCAATGCACGTGAAAAAGGGGGACACCGTCGAGCTGCTGGCGGGGCGGGACCGTGGCAAGCGAGGACAGATTATTTTGGCGGAGCCCAAGCGGGAGCGCGTGGTGGTGGAGAGGCTGAACTTGGTCAAGCGGCACCGGCGGCCGTCGCCCCAGTATCCCGACGGCGGAATTGTGCCGACCGAGGCACCCATTCATGTCAGCAACGTGATGCTCGTGTGTAAATCGTGCGACAAGCCGACGCGGACGGGCAAGAAGATTTCGGACAACGGCAAGAAGGTTCGGTATTGTAAGCGCTGTGGGGCCGAACAGGACTAAGGCGCCGAGGGACGAGGAAGAGGGGCGAAGATGGCGATCGAGTCAGCACTGAAAACCCGCTACGAACACGACGTTGTCCCCGCGTTGACCGAACGCTTCCATTACCAAAGTCGGATGGAAGTTCCTAAGATGGTCAAGGTGGTCGTCAACATGGGCGTGGGCGAGGCGGTGAGCAACGCTAAGGCGATGGACGCCGCCGTCGGTGAGCTAGCGCAAATTACGGGCCAACGTCCTTTGGTGACCCGGGCCAAACGGTCGATTGCATCGTTTAAGGTCCGCCAGGGCATGCCGATTGGGGCTAAGGTCACCCTGCGCGGGCAGCGGATGTACGACTTTGTGGAAAAATTGTTCTACATCGCGCTGCCGCGTGTGCGCGACTTCCGCGGGTTGTCGTCGCGAGGGTTCGACGGGCGGGGGAGCTATACCCTGGGCATTCGGGAACAGATTATCTTTCCGGAAGTGGATTACGACAAGGTGGAAAAACTGCGGGGAATGGACGTGACCTTGGTTACCAGCGCGGAAACCGATGAAGAAGCGAAGGCGCTGTTGACCATGCTCGGTCTGCCCCTGGTTGAGGGCCGTTGAAAAAACCGTGAGCGAGGAGGTAGATTGTGGCCAAAAAGTCGATGATTGCCAAGGCCAAGCGCACGCCGAAGTATAAGGTTCGGAAGTACCACCGTTGTCAGTTGTGCGGACGTCCCCATGGATATATCCGGGACTTTGGTTTGTGCCGCCTGTGTTTTCGGGCCATGGCGCACCGTGGGGAAATTCCCGGAGTCAAAAAGGCCAGCTGGTAGATGGGGCAGCGGAAAGGAGGATCCTGTGACGGACCCGATTGCAGATATGCTGACGCGGATTCGCAACGCCAATGTGGTCTATCGTGAACACGTCGATGTTCCGGCGTCGAAAATGAAGCGGGAAATGGCGCGGATTTTGCGGGAAGAGGGATTTATTCGCGATGTGGAGCTGATTGAAGATACGCACCGAGGAACCCTGCGCCTGTATCTGAAATACGGCGCGAACCGGGAGAAAGTGATTAATGGGCTGCGCCGGATTAGCCGGCCGGGGCTCAGGGTGTATGCTGGACTGGATGAACTGCCCCGAGTCTTGGGCGGTCTCGGGATTGCGATCCTGTCGACGTCGCGCGGCGTGATGACGGAAAAGCAGGCGCGCGAAGAACGTGTGGGTGGCGAAGTGCTCTGCTACGTGTGGTAGCAGGAAAAGGCAGACGCAACCGAGCGCAAGCGAAAAGAAGGAGGGCACCATGTCTCGAATCGGCAAGATGCCCGTGCCCATTCCCCAGGGCGTCGACGTTGTGATTGAAGGGGAAGGGCGCCGGGTAGAGGTGAAAGGCAGCAAGGGCCGGTTGACGCGTGAATTGCGGCCAGAGGTGCGCGTGCAGCGAGAGGGTGACGTTTTGCGGGTCATCGCGGTGGATGACAGCGGATTCGCGCGGGCCCAGTGGGGACTGTCGCGCACCTTAGTCGCCAACATGGTCCAAGGGGTATCGGCAGGATTTCACAAGGATCTCGAACTCTCCGGGGTCGGCTACCGGGCGGCTCGGCAGGGCGGCAAATTGGTGCTGACGGTAGGGTTCTCTCATCCGGTCGAGATTGTGGCGCCGGAAGGGATCGAGTTTGAGGTGCCCAATCCCACCCATGTGTCCGTCAAGGGCTACGACCGTGAACTGGTGGGGGCGATCGCGGCGAAGATTCGCGGTGTGCGGCCGCCAGAGCCTTATAAGGGCAAGGGCATCCGGTATGCTGGAGAAAGAGTGCGCCGTAAGGTGGGCAAGACCGGGAAGAAATAGCAGGACCATCTTGTGGTGAAAGAGGAGGATGAGCGGTGTACAAGCGATTTGACCGCAACGCGGCACGGAAAAAGCGGCACCTGCGAATTCGGGCGCGCGTGGGGGGCACGGCGGCGAGACCGCGACTCAATGTCTTTCGTTCCAACGACCACATTTATGCGCAAGTCATTGACGACGAAAAGGGCCACACCCTGGCGGCGGCGTCGACCATGGAAGCCAGTTTGCGGAGCGAACCGGGTCGCCTGACGGTGGCCAAGGCGCGGAAAGTGGGGGCGTTGGTCGCAGAGCGGGCCTTGGCCAAGGGGGTTAGCCGGGTGGTGTTTGATCGTGGCGGCTACCGCTATCATGGCCGCGTGCAGGCGTTGGCCGAAGCCGCGCGAGAAGCGGGGCTGGAATTCTAACCATCGACCGTCGACGATTTGACGAAGGGGGAACGTATGGCAAGAGGCGGACATTCGGAGGCCCAAAGCGGGCCCGAACTGAAGGAGCGGGTAGTGGCCATCAACCGGGTGGCCAAGGTGGTGAAGGGAGGGCGCCGGTTTAGCTTTAGCGCCTTGGTGGTCGTGGGTGACGAAGCGGGCCGGGTAGGGAGCGGGATGGGGAAAGCCGCCGAAATCCCCGAAGCCATCCGCAAGGGCGTGGAAGATGCCAAAAAACACATGATCACGGTGTCGCGTTTGGGCACCACGGTTCCCCACGAAGTCGTGGGGATCTTCGGGGCGGGTCGGGTGCTCATTAAGCCGGCCGGGGAAGGAACCGGGGTGATCGCGGGCGGGCCGGTGCGCGCCGTATTGGAGGTTGCAGGAATCAAAGACGTGTTGACCAAATCCCTGGGCACAGCCAATCCGAACAATGTGGTGGCGGCCACCATGAAAGCATTGAGGCAGATGCGCGACGTCGGCCAGGTGGCCAAATTGCGGGGGCGGACGGTTCAGCAGATATTAAAAGGGGGCCACCATGGCTAGGCTCAGAATTACCTTGGTCAAGAGTCCGATTGGTTATGCGCAGGACCAAAAAGACACGGTTAGGATGTTGGGACTGCGAAAAATGTGGGCCACCGTGGAGCATGCGGATAATCCAGGGATACGGGGGATGGTCCACAAGGTGCGCCATTTGGTCCGGATGGAAACCCTGGCTGATGGGAGTGCCGAAGGCGTCGAAGAAGGGGGAAATAACCCATGAGGTTGCATGATTTGTTCCCGGCCCCGGGTTCCCACAAGGCCAAGACTCGGCGCGGTCGGGGATTGGGCTCTGGACTGGGCAAGACGGCGGGACGCGGGCACAAGGGGCAAAAGGCCCGCGCCGGGGGCTCGATTCGGCGGGGATTTGAAGGCGGCCAGATGCCCTTGCAACGCCGGCTGCCTAAGCGGGGGTTTACCAATCCCTTTCGGGTTGAGTATGAGGTCGTGAATCTCAGGGATTTGAATCGCTTTGATGCCGGCACCGAGGTCACTCCGGAGTTGCTGAAATCCATGCGCTTGGTGCGCCGCCGGCTGCCGGTGAAGATTTTGGGTGAAGGAGAGGTCGATCGGCCGTTGATCGTGAAAGCGCACGCCTTTTCGAAGTCCGCGGTGGCCAAGATCGAGGCGGCCGACGGGCGTACCGAGGTGATTTAACGTGGCTCAAAACATGGTAAACGCTTTCCGAGCGTCCAATTTGGGCCGGAAACTGGGGTTTACCGTCTTAATGCTGGTGATCTTTCGGCTCGGGTCTCATATCCCCATCCCCGGGGTGAACGCCAGCGTGATTCAGTCGCTGTTCAATAGTCAAGCGAGCATTTTTGCGCTGCTGAACCTGTTCTCCGGCGGTGCCACGGCCACCCTCTCCATTTTTGCCCTGAGCATCATCCCGTACATTGACGCGAGCATCATTATGCAGCTGTTGACGGTGGTGGTGCCCCAGTTTGAGGAATGGAGCAAGGAGGGAGAGGAGGGCCAGCGCAAGATCAACACGTGGACGCGATGGGGCAGCGTCGGCCTCGGTGCCTTGCAATCGCTCGGGGTGGCGTTCTACCTGTACCGCTATTCGTCGGGCGGCCAGTACGTGTTTCTCACCCATACCGTGGGAGAGATGTTTTTTGTAGCCGCCATGCTGTTGGTAGGCACGGTGATCCTGATGTGGATCGGGGAGCAAATTACCGACAAGGGCATCGGCAATGGCATCTCGCTGCTGGTGCTCTTTGGCATCGTTTCGCGGATACCTTTTGGCATCAACCGCCTCGTCCAGTATGTGACCGCGGGCGTCTTGTCATGGCCGAAAATCGTGATATTCTTGGTAGTCGCGCTGATTATCATCGCCGGCGTCGTCTTCGTCAACGAGGGCCAGCGCAACATTCCCGTCCAATATCCCAAGCGCGTGGTCGGGCGGCGCATCTATCAGGGCCACTCGACCCACTTGCCTATCCGGGTCAACCAGGCGGGCGTCATTCCAGTGATTTTTGCCATCTCCTTGTTGGTTCTGCCCTATACGGTGGCCAACTTTGCCAAAGGGCCGTGGACGATTGTTATGCAGCGGTACTTTGGCTTTACGTCGCCGCTGTATATCGGCATGGAATTCCTTCTGGTCGTGCTGTTTACGTTCTTTTACACCCAGGTCATCTTTAAGGTGGATGATGTCGCCGACAACCTGAAAAAGGCGGGGGGGTATATTCCCGGAATTCGACCCGGCAAACCGACCGCCGATTACCTTGCGCGGGTCAGCGCCCGGCTCACCTTGATTGGAGCGATCTTCTTGGGGCTGGTGTCGATCATCCCCAGCTTTATCACGATGGGCATGGGAATTCCCGGGCTCTATTTTGGAGGGACCTCGCTCCTCATCGTGGTCGGGGTGGGATTGGACACGCTCAAACAGATGCAGTCGCACCTCTTGATGCGCCAGTATGAGGGATTCATGAAGCGGGTGCCACAATAGGCGGGTTGGCGACGACCTGGAGGGCATGAAGGGATGGAAGCATGCGGCTTATCATGATTGGACCGCCAGGAGCGGGCAAGGGCACGCAGGCGGAGCGTTTGGCAGCCCGCATGGGTATGCCGCACATCTCCACCGGAGACCTGTTTCGGATCCACCTCAAGGCGAGCACTGAACTCGGACGTCAGGCCAAGCGCTATGTCGAAAGCGGCGGCCTGGTGCCCGACGCACTGACCGAGGCCATGGTTTGGGAGCGGCTGAGTCAGGAGGATGCTCGGGAGGGCTACGTGCTCGATGGGTTTCCGCGCAATCTCGCTCAGGCCGAGGAGTTTCAGCGCCGCTTGGAGGCCGCCCGGATGGGGCTGGACCGGGCGGTGTATCTGCGGGTGGCCGAAAATGAGTTGATGCGGCGCCTAACCGGGCGCTGGTGGTGCCCGGAGTGTCAGGCGACCTATCAGCGGACGGCGGCCTCCCCGGGCGGCGCGTGCGAGGCGTGCGGAGTGGTGCTGATTCAGCGCGAAGACGACCGGCCAGCAACGGTAAGGCGTCGCCTGCGCGTGTATTTCGAGGAGACCGCCCCCCTGGTCGGCTACTATCGCGACCGAGGGATCTTGCTGGAAATCGATGGCAATGCGCCGGTGGACGCGGTCGCGCGGTCCATTGGGGAGCGACTCGCGGAGGACGAGAGCCGATGATTGAGTTGAAAAGCGCACAGCAGCGGGAAAAGATGCGTCGGGCAGGGCGGATCGTGGCCGAGGTGCTGGAAATCCTCAAGACCCGGGTCCAGGCGGGGGTGCGCACCAGAGACCTCGACGAGGTGGCCGAAGCCGAGATTCGTGCCCGGGGGGGCATTCCCGCCTTCAAGGGCTATCGCGGATACCCTGCCAGCGTGTGTGTGTCGGTGAATGAGCAAGTGGTCCACGGCATTCCGGGATCGCGTGTCTTGCGCCGTAACGACTTGGTGAGCCTGGACTTGGGCGCGGTCGTCGACGGATTCGTCGGCGACGCAGCGATCAGCGTTTTCGTAGATGGGCCGCCGAATCACGCTGCGGCGACGCTTATGCGGGTGACCGAGGCTGCCCTATGGGCGGGAATCGCGGCGGCGAAGGTGGGGGCACGGGTGGGCGACGTGTCGGCCGCGGTCCAAGAAGAGGTGGAGGCGCATGGATTTTCGGTGGTGCGGGACTTTGTCGGCCATGGCGTAGGTCGCGCCATGCATGAGGATCCCCAGGTTCCGAACTACGGCGTCCGCGGACGGGGCGCCCTCTTGCGGCCGGGGTTGGCCATCGCGATTGAGCCGATGGTGAACCAGGGCGGCCACGAGGTCGACGTGCTGGAGGACGGGTGGACGGTGGTGACTCGGGACGGGAGTCTCTCGTGTCACTTTGAGCACACCATTTTCGTGGATCCTCAGGGCCCCGAAATTCTTACCCAAAATGCGAAAGATCTCGTATAATAAGGGGTTGGATACCAGAATGCGGGGTCGGGTATACTAAAGCGTTGGGGATGTCGGCGGATGCGAGGGGAGGTGAAAAATGTGGCCAAGGAAGATTCGATTGAGGTGGAGGGTACCGTTATCGAACCTTTACCAAACGCGATGTTTCGCGTAGAATTAGCAAATGGCCATCGCGTGCTGGCCCATGTCTCGGGAAAGATCCGGATGCACTTTATCAAAATTCTGGCCGGGGATAAGGTGACGGTGCAGTTATCGCCTTACGATCTAACACGCGGCCGGATTACGTATCGTTTCAAATAGGTCAGCCTGTCGGCGAGAAGGGCGCGGCTGCATTCTTGAGCGAACTAAAGGAGGTCTGGGGCGATGAAAGTGCGCGCCTCGGTTAAGCCGATTTGTGAGAAGTGCAAGGTAATTAAGCGCCATGGTCGCGTGATGGTGATTTGCGAAAATCCCAAGCACAAACAGGCGCAAGGCTAGGGAGGCGACACAGTGGCTCGAATTGCGGGAATTGACCTGCCGCGCGACAAGCGGATTGAGGCGGCATTGCCCTATATCTACGGTATCGGATTCCCGGCAGCGGCGCGAATCTTGGCGCAAAGCCAGGTGGATCCGGATATTCGGGTGCGCGATCTGTCGGAGGAACAAGCGACCCGAATTCGCGAGGTTATCGAGCGCGACTATCGGGTGGAAGGCGACCTGCGACGAGAGGTGCAGACCAATATCAAACGGTTGGTTGATATTGGAAGTTATCGCGGTCAGCGGCACCGTCGGGGAATGCCGGTGCGTGGGCAGCGGACCAAAACCAACGCGCGTACGCGCAAGGGTCCGCGGCGAACGGTCGGCGTGCGGCGCAAGAAATAGGCTGAGCATCGACGGACTACGAAAGAGGAGGGATGGTTGGAGTGCCGGCTAGGCGAACGGCTAAACCCAAACGGAGAGATCGGCGGCGTATTGATCGGGGCATTGCTCATGTCCGCTCGACGTTCAACAACACGATTGTAACGATAACCGACCCGCAGGGCAATGCGTTGTCGTGGGCGTCGGCGGGTCAGTCGGGATTCAAGGGATCCCGTAAGAGCACTCCGTTCGCGGCGCAACTGGCGGCGGAGACGGCTGCCCGGGGAGCCATGGACTATGGCGTCAAAGAAGTGGAAGTGCTGGTCAAGGGTCCGGGTTCGGGCCGGGAGGCCGCCATTCGCTCGTTACAGGCGGCGGGGCTCGAAGTCAGCATGATTAAAGACGTGACCCCCATTCCCCACAACGGTTGCCGGCCGCCAAAACGGCGGCGCGTGTGATGGTCGAAGCGGACCGAAAAAAAGACCAACGCGATCCAAAAAGAACGTGGACGCACCAAGAACGTGGAGTCAACAAGAACGTGGAGTCAACAAGAACGTGGAGTCAACAAGAAAGGAAGGAGGCGCTAAAGCATGGCACGGTATACTGGGCCCGTGTGCCGACTTTGTCGGCGTGAAGGGGTCAAGCTGTATTTGAAGGGTGAGAAGTGCTTTTCGGAAAAGTGTCCCGTGGCGCGTCGGGCATATCCGCCGGGCCAGCATGGACAAGGGCGCCGTAAACTTTCTGAGTACGGAGTACAACTCCGGGAAAAGCAAAAAGCCCGCCGCACGTACGGCGTGATGGAGGGGCAGTTTGCGCGATACTTCGGCAAGGCGGCCCAGAGAAAAGGGGTCACCGGCGAGCTTTTGCTTCAGCTTTTAGAACGCCGGCTGGACAATGTCGTCTATCGCATGGGGCTCGCATCATCCCGGCCTGAGGCGCGCCAGTTGGTGCGCCACGGTCATTTTAGCGTGAACGGACACAAGGTGAATATTCCCTCGTATTCGGTCAAGCCCGGCGATGTGATTCGCGTCCGCGACGCCAGCCGAACCAAGACGCGTTTCAAGGAAATGGCGCAGCCCGAGGCCCGCGGCATCCCTGAGTGGCTCGAGGTGCATGCCGAGAAGATGGAAGGGACGGTGTTGCGGTTGCCGAACCGCGATGAGATTGACGCCCCGGTCCAGGAGCAGTTGATTGTCGAATGGTACTCGCGGTAATTCGGAACGGGTACGAGCTGTTGAGCCGAGAGGCGTTCGCGAAAGGGGGCGAGGGCCTGGTGACACCAGGCCAATCCATGACCGAAATCGAGAAACCGGAAGTGCGCCGGGTTGACGATGAAAGCGAGGCTAACTACGGGAGGTTCGTCATTGAACCGCTGGACCGCGGTTACGGCATTACGTTGGGAAATGCGCTCCGGCGGGTGCTGTTGTCATCGTTACCGGGGACAGCCGTCACCTCGGTGAGGGTCGAGGGCGTACTGCACGAATTTTCGGTGATTCCCGGCGTGGTGGAGGATACCGCGGACATTATCCTTAACGTCAAACATTTGGCGCTTCGCCTGTGGTCTGATGAGCCGCACACCGTCCGCATCGATAAGGTGGGCCCCTGCCGGGTGACGGCCGGAGACATTCAGGCGGACGCCGATATCGACATTCTCGACGCCGACCAGTACCTGGCCGAGGTCGACGAGGGCGGCCGGTTGGCGATGGACCTAACCGTCGAACGCGGTCGCGGCTATGTCTCGGCGGAAAAGAACAAGCGGCCCGATCAGGCGGTCGGTGTCATCCCGGTGGCGTCGATTTTCAGCCCGGTCCGCAAGGTGAACTGGTCGGTGGCCGATACGCGGGTCGGCCAAATCACGGATTACGATCAGCTTACGCTGGAAGTCTGGACGGACGGCTCGCTCAGCCCGGAAGAGGCGATTTCGATGGGAGCGAAAATTCTATCCGACCACCTCAGACTATTCATGGAACTGACCGACGGGGTGCAAGGCGTGGAAATCGGGGTCGAGCGCGACGAGGACCGGCGAGACCGGCTGTTGGAGATGCCCATTGAGGAGCTGGATCTGTCGGTGCGTTCGTTCAACTGCTTGAAGCGAGCGGGGATCAACACGGTGGGCGAGTTGACCAATAAAACCGATGAAGACATGATGAAAGTACGCAACTTGGGCAAGAAGTCACTGGAAGAGGTCAAGGAAAAATTGGTGGCTTTGGGGCTATATCTTAAGGCTTCCCCAGAGTAAGTGGCGGCCAGCATGGTCGCATGCCAAGCGTAGAGCAACGAGCAACGAGCAGAAAGCGGAGTGTAAAAGGAGGGATGGCGCGTGCCGAAAGCGCACCGGAAATTGGGACGACCGGGTGATCAGCGGCGGGCGCTCTTACGCAACCAGGTGACGGCGCTGCTGAAGGAAGACCGCATCACAACGACGGTAGCCCGGGCCCATGAGGTGAACCGGGTAGCCGAACACATGGTGGCACTGGGCAAGCGGGGAGACTTGGCGGCCCGCCGGCTGGCGTTGGCGTATGTTTTGGAAGAAGAGGTGGTGGCCAAGTTGTTCTCCACGATTGCGCCGCGCTATGCCGACCGGGAAGGCGGGTACACGCGCATTATGCGCATCGGCTTTCGTCGAGGGGACGCGGCGCCGATGGCAATCTTGGAATTAGTGTAGGGCGTTTGATCGTTGGCAATGGGGCGCGGTCGCTTGGCGACGGCGCCCATTTTTCATCTTCGGCCGACGCCGGCCAGCGAACGGAAAAGGAGTACCATCTTGGCCATTCGTTTTCGTTGCCTGTACGACGGTACGGACTTTTATGGATTTCAGCGGCAGGAGGGCCGCCCCACCATTCAAGGAGTGCTGGAGTCCACCCTCTCGCGGCACCTGGGGCACGGGGCAATTGTAGGCGCGGGCAGAACCGACCGGGGGGTGCATGCGCAAGGGCAGGTGATCGTGTGGAAAGGGCCGTGTGCGATCCCGCTGGACAAGGTAGCGTGGGTCTTGAACCAAAAGTTACCGGAAAGCATTCGCCTGCGCGATCCGCGCGTCGTGGCCGACGACTGGGATCCGATCCGCTCGCCCAACTGGAAGCGGTACCGCTATCGGATTTGGCGGGAACCGGCGGTCTGTCTGCCCTGGGTGCGTTATACGACGCCTGTCCCAAGACCGCTGGATTGGGACGTCTTGTGTCAGGATGCGTCGCGGTTTCTAGGACAGCACGATTTTCGCGCCTTTCGCGGGGAGGGTTCGACCGCCAAGACGACAGTGCGAACGGTGAGCGTCAGCCGTTGGCTTCAGGAGGCGGGGGGACGCATATGGTGTTATGAGGTCGAGGCGGACGGCTTTTTATATCATATGGTTCGCATGATGGTAGCGGCGATGCTGCAAGACGCTATGGAGTCCGGATGTCGTCGGGTGGAGGACGGACTCCTGGATCCGACCGGGGGCAAAGTGGCGGCTCCCGCAGCGGCCAAGGGATTAACCCTGGAATCGGTGCATTACGTCGGTGAAGCCGAGAACGGGGAAACGCCAGGGGTTTCGGGAGATCATGGTGGGTCTCGGCCGCAATCCCGCTGCGGCACTGCTTTGACGAGACGTAGCCCCTAAGCTTTCCTGACGCCTGATCGCAGTGCGTTGGAGGTTTGCCGCGGAGGCTGGGGATGGCGGGGTCATCCCGCGATATCCCCCTGTCCCCATGCTTTGGGGTCAAGCTGGGGATTCCTTCCTACCGTCAGTTGTCCCCATGCTTTGGGGTCAAGCTGGGGATTCCTTCCTACCGTCAGTTGTCCCCATGCTTTGGGGTCAAGCTG
>JAJZZH010000136.1 GCA_021797675.1 Bacillota bacterium
AACATTGTCGCATTCTGCAACGCAACGGAGGATGGCACTATGCACAAAAACCCATTTCCGCCTAACGGCGGAAGCCCGCTTTCCTTCCCACGGCTAAAGCCGGGGGCTTCTCGCGGGTATTCGGTGAAAACCCCGAAAAGGCGCCGTGTCAGCGTGTTAGCAACCGAAGACAATGCCCTAGTCATCACGGAACGTGCCTGGGGCTCATTTTGGGCACGGCGCATTACTGGGTTCTGGAAAATCGAGCCTGAGGTCAAGGGGTCGGCAGCAAAGCAGCCTGCACAGCCGACGGTATGGTCAAACGTTTGGGGGCTCGGACGAATTGGTAGCCGGGTGGTTCAGTGTCAAAAAATCGCCAGAAAGGTTGGGCATTCTGGTTGTATAATTATGCCCTCGAAGAGGGTCCCGGTGATACAGTACGCTGAGGATGTCGAGCTGTTCGAATTGCTGGGCACGATGACGTCCGAGAGGGCTGGTACGTTTCGAGCAGATCAGTGATGCGTGCCCAAGGACAAGCAATCGAGTGCCAGGCTGTGCGACGCTCCGCCTAAGGGACGGGTGAAAGTCTGGTGATGGGGGAACGCGGTAAGCCGTGCGCAAACATAAATCGGAAAAGGAATGATGCAGATGGACAACGCGCAGAGTGTGGTAGAACTGTCCTGGGAGCAATACGTTGAACGAGTCATAGCTCAGGATCAGCGGCCGTTGCGGAATGCCAAGGTTTCTCCGCTGCAAGTTTTGCCGGACTCTGGACGCTGGTCATATCTTGACGAATTGGCCGCATGCCAACGGTGCTTTGATCAAACAGCTTCGTTGATCGAAATGCCGCCCGACGACCTGAAGCGGGTCACGGGTATCTTGGCGCCTTCTACGGAACGTTGGTTTGGATTGATGCTTGATATCGGGGTTCGCTTCAAGTCCGTGGTTAATCGAAGGTCCCATGAGTTGGCCCAATGGCTCGATAGCATTCCACGATCGGGACCCATTTCTGCTTCCCAGGTGGAACAATACCTGGAGGGGATGATTGCGATGCCAGGCGTAACCATTTCAACGGCTACCCGCCTGCTCGCGATGAAGCGTCCGGATTACGCTGTGCCGGTCACTTTATCCAATGTTGCAGGCTTTCGGTCGGACTCGAGGATTGGGCCGCGGTGTCCTCTGCCCACGATACTCAACAAACAGGACGGAGAGGAACTCCGCAGCCTTGCTCGCCAGTACGCAGCCATGTTGCAACAGCTCTGGAAAGCTCCCTGGTGGCAAGCGCCCCCGCCGGACAAGGGCCTGGAGGCGACGATTTGGTCGGGCCGAGTCGCACTCGTTGACGCGCTATTTTACGATCCGTAGGCAGGGTTGGCGGCCTTGGGGAAGCAATCCGATCCGTCAGGGCGATGCTTTGTGCGAACTCAAACCCGAGGAGCTCGACATTTATTCCAAAAACCGCTGGCTTCGGCCATGCGGGATACCCGGGTGCGCGTACCTTGAGCTAGCACCGGAATTTGCCACTTCGTCAGTGCGTCTGTTCGAGGTTTCACCAGGTGAATCCGACGGAGGACGTAGGAACCCGCTCGGCGCGGAAAGCCGGCAAGCGTTGATGACCCTCCTCCGGGTGAGGTCGCGGACCGACTAACTCCTCCACTGCGGTTCACCGTCAATCTTGAGTAGGCGATGACCAAAGCCGTGCTCCTCCGCCCAGCGGTAATCATGACCGGCGTCGGACGGGTAGACGGCAAACCACACCAGGGGGGTCTCTCCGGTATTGATCACGCGGTGCGCCTGACCCCCTCCGATATAGGCGACCGTGCCGGGGTTCAGCCTCACGGACTCCCAGGCTCCGGTGGCATCGACCAACAGCAGGTAGCCCGTCCCTTGCAGGACCTGATAGACCTCGGTGCGGTCGAGCACCTGATGCCGATGTCCCCGGGTAAACCCGTATTCCGCGCCCACCATGGTCGGATACAACACGGTCGTTCCGTATCCGAGTTTGGCGCCGTCCGCGTGCGAAGGCTCCACCAGATATACCTCGTAGACCACTACATTCTCCTTGGCCACCGCCGCGTTAAAGGCTCTTTCGTCCTGAAACAGCCCCGCCAAGTCGCACAACCGAACCTCCCGCCGCGTAGCGCCAGTAATCACGCCGGCATGCGGTCCATCGATGATCAGGGTGCTATGCATCCGCCGTCTCTCCTTTCGTGCAATAGGCCAACCATTCCGGTACGAGCCAGATCCGCTGATCGGGTCGCGCGATCTCCCCGAGCGCGCGAGCCATATAGGGGTCGTCGGTAATCACCGCGTCAAATGCTTCCTTTGTCAGATCGCCCCAGAAGGACAGGCTCATCGCGCTCAGCGTGGCCTGGCTGATGCCCGGAGCCGGCCCAGGGCTGACCACGCCCGGCTTCCACCAGCGCATGGCGCTGCCGGCGTCGATGCAGGCCGCGACGTCCTCCGCTGTTCCCAAATCCCGCGTCAAATAGGCCGACGGATGGTAGGCTCTGAGCCCTGCACGGGGGGCGGGACGGATAACGGCCGGGTCTAACGCTTGGGCGAAGTATTCGACGGGCCGGTTGACACGCACGCCAAACTCCGTGGCGATCTGGTTCAGCCAGACCACGTCGCGCGGAAATGCCGCGACCACCGGGCCCGGCCAAGCGTTTAGCCGCTCGGCGACCTTCTCCAGATGCGGGTGCACTCGACCGCCGCTGAGGGCAAGGTTCCATCCCAAATCGATCCGGCAGCCCACCGCCCTGCGGGGGGAAAGCACCGAGACCGCGGCTTCGATGTTGGATTCGGCCCCAGGCGCCCAGTAATCGGCGATGACCAGCAGCGTCTGGCTTGAGCCAGGTGGCAACCCCGGTGGCGGCATCGCCGTCCGTTCGGCCGTCTGGGCTATCGGATGAGCCACGGCCTCCCGCAATTCCTGGCGGAGGTGAAGCAGCATCCGCCCGGGGTACATGGGCTGATCGGGGTAGACGCAGGCGGCCGTACAGCGATCACAATGGATACAGGAATACAGCGTGTCCGCGACGGCATCCCAGGTTACCTGGCCCTGTCGCGCCGCAAAGGCCGCTTGCGCGAGCCGGGAGGGGGCGGTGGTGTGGCGACGGGTCGCCTGCGTGACCGGACACGCCGCAATACACGGCTCGTGGCACATCATGCAGGTGGCCAAACGCTCATTGGCAATCATGCGGGTGGGGATCCCTCCTCGAACAAGACGCCGGGATTGCAAATGCCGTGCGGGTCTAAAACGGGTCGGAGCGTCCGCAGCAATTGTACCGCATCGGGCCGTGCCCGCTCGAGCCACGGCACGCGAGCACGGCCGATGCCATGGTGGTGGCTCACGCCGCCGCCCGCGTTCAGGGAGGCCGTCAGCGCCTGAGCAAGGACTTTATGATACCATGCGCGCACGGCGTCTTCCTCCGCGGCCGGGGCCTTGGTCTCGATAATCACGTACACCGAGCCTCCGGAAGCATAAAAGTGGGAGAAATGGGCATAGACGCGCGTACACAGGGGACGGAGCGCCGACCGCATTGCGTGGTAGACCTGCGACAGGTGCGTCCAGCTGGCCCCCACCTCAATCGTCTCGGCAATCGTCCCCGGCCGGCGCAGGCTGGTGAGCAGCGCGCTGGTGTCAAACCGCCGGTTCCACCACCCTTGGCCCACCGTGTTGGGCAGCTGCCGCGCGCCCTGCTGCCGCGCCTGCTCCTCGGCAACGGCGGCTTCGGCGCCGATGATCGGCGCCAGTCCCTGAAAGTGGAGCAGCAGGACCGCACCGCCGTCCGCCAGGTCGGGAAACCATACCCCGCTTTCCTCGGGGTCGAAGAGGCGGGTGACGGTCGGTCTCACCCCATGTTGGACCAGCCACTGAATCACCGCGAGGCCGGAGGCCACGTCGCGGACTGCCCATACCCGGATCACCTCAGGCAGGTCGCCCGGTTCCACCCGAAGCCGGGCCCGGGTAATAATGCCGAACCGTCCTTCACTGCCCAAAAACAGGCGGAGGAGGTCGGGCCCTTCGGACGCGGGCGGACCGCCCCCGAGGATAAGTCGTTCCCCCGTGCCCAGAACGACTTCGATCCCTTCCACCCGGTCCTCGATTCGGCCATATTTGGTCGACAGGATGCCGGTGGCGCGGGTGGCGAGCCATCCTCCAACGGTGGACGAGTGGAGCGACTGGGGATAGTGGGCCAGCGTGACCCCATGGTGATCCCTGAGCCAGGCGTCGAGCTCCCCGCCGAACCACCCGGCTCCGGCGTCGACCACCTGACTGGCGGTATCGTAGATCACGGCGCGCAAGGCCTTGGTGTCGATCATCAAGGACGCCTCGGTGGATCCGGTCCCTCCCACGATGCCCGATCCGCCCCCGTAGGGAATCAGCGGGACACGCCAGCGATACGCCCAGTCGACGAGCGTTTGCACTTCCTCGGCGCTTTGAGGCCAGGCCACCGCCGCCGGCAGGGGAAGGTTCCCGTTCTCCAGGCCTTTCAGCTCGATGGCCCACGTGCCATGCCGATAGGCTAAGCGATCGGCGAGGTGCTGACTGACGCGACTGGGCGGTAGGATTGCCGCCAACTCCTGCATCCCCGCGACGGTCGGCTCAGCCATCGGAGCCGCCGTCCTCGCCATGGACAATCGCCCGGAAGGCGCTGAGCGCGGCTGCCGGATCCGGCTGCTGATAGATGTTGCGGCCGAAGACAATCCCCGCCCCGCCGCCCTTGACGATCGCTCGGGCTAACTGGTAGGCGTCTTCGGCGCGCTCCTTGCGCGGACCGCCAGCAATCACAATTGGGCAGGGACAGCTCTCCACTAATTCCTGCAGCGCCTCAGGATGCCCCGGATACTTGGTCTTGATCAGGTCGGCCCCGATTTCGGCGGCAATCCGGGTGTGCAGTTTCAGGACGTCCAAGCGAAAATGGCCATCGGCGTCCTGCTCGTGGTGGACCGCCCGCGATTCGACCAAATGCACCAACCCCAGCCGGTCACACGCCTCCTGCACCCGGACCAGTTGTTCAATCTCGCGCGCTTCGTCGTGAGGATCGTCGAAGCCCAGATAGAGGTAGGTCATCACCCCGGCGGCGCCGCTCGCCGCCACCCGCTCCAATGATGCCAAGAGGGCCGTACTCCCCTCGCGATAGCCGAGCAGCGGGGCCGGCCGACTAATGTTCTGCCAGCCCAACAGCACCATCAGCCCCGGCGCATCGCGTCCTTCAAAGAGCGGCACCACATACCGCAACAATCCCGGTGGCACTAAGACCCCGTCGGCGCCGCGCAGCGTCTTGGCCTGCTGGGCCAACTCTGCGCGCGACGCCAAGCCGGCCAGCGGGCCGAGCAAGACGCCGTGCGCGTACGCGACAAGAATTGTGCGGGCACTCGTGGGATGGACGATCCGGCTCATTCTGAGGCGTTTGCCAATTGCTGAATCCATGTGAAAACCTCCTCTGCATTGGTCACCGGGCGAGCTTTGACGCGCTTAGCGAGAATCGCTACGCTGTGGGGCGACACCCGTCCGGCCTCGACGTAGGCCATATTATCCGTGGCGGCGGCGACGGCTTGGGCCATGATGGATGCTGGCGCCAGGCCGCGGAGGACGCCCGCCGCGATTGCTCCGACCATCGCATCGCCGCTGCCAATCGGGTTAAAGGGGCGGGCTGCCAGCGGTTCGAGATACACGATGGGCTGGGCCGGGGTTTTCATCAACGTCCCCCATCGCCCCAGGCTCACTACCACATGGGACCGGGGTGCGGTCAGACGGCGCAACTCTCGCCAGATGGCCGCTGGATCGTTGGCCGCGACACCGACTCCGGTGGCGAACTCGAAGGCGTTGACCTTGATCCAGTCCGCCTGCTGCCGTAGCGCCTGGTCGAGCGTAGATCCGGCGACGTCGCAAATCGCCGTGCCCCCGCGCTCATGCACCGCGGCAATCAGGGTTCCGATCGCGCCGGCGTCGAGTCCCGGTGGCAGACTGCCGCCGATGATCACGACCGTACCCGCTTGCACCCAGGTCAGCGCGGCCGCTAGCAGCGCCTGAACATTCGCCTCGGTCAACCCGGGACCGGCTTCGATCAGTTCCACTTGCGCCCCGCGCTCGGCGTCCACAATGCTGACGTTGGTTCGGGTCTCGCCCGCGATCTCGACAACGGTGACCAAAACCCCTTGCTTTTCCAGCATTGATCGCCAGTGAGCGCCGGCGGGCCCGCCCACCGGGGCCACCACCCGCACGGCCGGCGCGCCGAGCTGCGACGCCACCAAGGCCGCATGCACCCCTGATCCCCCGGGATAGATCACGGTGTCGATGGCCCGCAGGGGCTCGCCGAGGGCAAACCCTTGCACCACCTCCATCCGGTCGAGCGCCGGGTTCGGGTTGACGGCCAACAAGCGTCCGCCGTTCACGATCCGGCCGCCTGCGGCCAGTGCGCCAGCACGTCGTTGAGCGATAGCCCGTCGGCCGCCAGGGCGGCCAAGAGGGCTCCGTGCAAGGCGGTCCGTTCGGCGGTGCGCAGGCTGCTCCCGGATCCCCAGATCGCCGAGAGACCCTGACGGAGTTGATCGCAGTACCGACGCGAGGACATCAGCCCCCCGGCCCCATAGAGCGTCACGGGCTCTCCCGGAGTTTTTCCGGATGCCACTGCGGCGGCCGTAATTTGCCGGGCGAGGAGGTCCAGGCGGTGACGGAGGATGGCGAGCGCCACGCTGTCGCCCGCATCCGCCGCCTCCAGCAGCAAGGGGGCGAACCCGGCCAGCCAGCGGGCTTCACGGGTCCGGGCCATCACCATCACTTGGCGCATGGAACGCACCCGCAGGCGATTCAAGATCCGCATCCTCAGGCTACTCGACGGACCGTATCCGTCCTCCTCGGCGGACGCGGCCCGGAGGGCTTCCCGCCCAAGGTCCGCCCCGCCGCCCTCGTCGCCGAAGCGGTAGCCGTATCCGCCCACCAAAATCTCATGGTCGGCCGCATCCCGAGTAAAGACCGACGACCCGGTTCCGGCCACCACCAGCACGCCATCGAGCGACGGCGCGGTAGCCCCCATCCACGCCGTGTAGGCGTCATGATGGACGATGACGCGCCGTGCCACCTCGGCCCGTTTCAGACCGGCGGCGATCCAGGCCCGATCGGCCTCGGTCACACACCCGGCGGCACCCACAAAGGCGACGTCGGCTGGGCCCTCGGTCCCCAGCACTTGGCGGGCGACCTGGGTTAGGGGTTCCAATACCCGGTCCTCGGCCACCGACGACAGACTGGCGGGCACGCCGTGGTCGGCTTCCTTCCAGGTCCTGGCCGGATACTCCCAAGCGAGGGCGCGGGTGCCGGTGCCGCCGGCGTCGATGCCCAAATAGGTTGCCATGGGATCCTCCTTGACTGCGTGCAGCGATGGTCTTGATTCGGCGGGCGTAATCAACCTCAGAACCCGGTTGAGGACTCAAGCGTAGGGGATGTCGTCACCCCGGCACACCGCCGCCTGCGTGGCCTCCATCACCGGAGCCCGTAGCCTGCCAAGCAGGTGCTGCGGCACGGTCGCGTCCCGGCGCACCACGAGCACCGCCGCGTTCATCGCCTGGGCCAGATGACGGGTGGGTTGCTGGTCGAGCGCCGCGACGACCAGTTGGTCCATGATGCCGACCGGCAGTAAAGCAGTGGTGTGCCATATGGCCGCGTCGATGGTACCTCGAGCAATCAGCCAGGGTAGCTGCCCGTAGGGGACGTTCACCCAGTCGACGTCGGCAAACTCCGCACGGGAGAGGGCGCTATGATCCTCGGAGGATTCGTCGATGCCCACCGTCCGAATCGCCTCGCGATCAGCCACCCGCTGTAAAATCACCACGGAGTCTTGGGCATAGTACGTTCCCGGCGAGAACTGATGGACAATGGTCAGATCGTTGTCCCCCGACCGCTCCGCCGCCCAGCGGGAAGCGAGCACAAAATCCCAGTGTCGATGCATCAGCCCCTCGAAGCGAGCACGGGCACCATTCACATAGGCCAGGCGAACCGGAAGGCTATGTCCTCGGAATTCGCGTTCCAGGGCCGTCGCCATGCCTTGAAACTCCAGCGAATAGGGTAGGGGCAGCGCCCCTACCAGGGGCGGCAGTCCAGAAAACTCCCAAAGGCGCCCGAGGTGCCGGTCCAACAGCAGCGAGCCTTGGGCGCCCCGGGCGGCGACCCGGATGGCCTCGGCTGCTTCCAGCACCCCGAGTGCGGCCTGCACGGTGCCCGATCCCGACTGGGTGCCCGCCATCCATTCTTGCGTGGTCGGCAATTGTTCCCCGGGGCTCATCGTCATCAGAGTCCGCGCCATGTATTGCACCGCGGAGAGCGTCTTGGGATACAAGTCCTCCACCGAAAACTTCCGACCGGACGGTCTGGTCAATCTCATCACTCGCCTCGCTTTGTTGGGCCGTTTTGGATGTGGGGGCCAAACCGAACGGCATCATTTAGAACGTGCCGGCATCCGTGACCCCCGTCCCCTCCCCGGTGTTAGCGTCGGCTTCGCCTTGAGCGCCGTCTGCCGCGAACCGTGGCGAACCTGCAGTCTGCGCAGCACCTCCGAGCCCGAGCCGTCGGGGTTAGCGAACCGCTGGGCTCTGATCGATCCCGCTACTTGACCGGCCGCAGGTGGGTTAACACCATAAGGTTGTCTGGAAAGTACTGGCTCGGCTCGGCATACGGATGCTTCGGGGTCGGCCATCCCACATAGTGGTTGGTCTGATATTCATTCCACGACGCCCCGGACACCAACGCCACCACCGGCACCTGGGAAAACGTAATCTGCTGCAGTTGATCGACGATTTGACGCTGCTTGGCTACCTTCGTGGTCTGCGACAACGCATGCAGCAGTGTGTTGGTCCTGGCATTGTTCCAGCGCTCGCTGTTGGCGTTGAAGCTTGCCACCTGACCAACGGGCGCGGACTCCGAAGACGCCAGCATATAGTCATAGATGAAGTAAGGATTCGATACGTTCCAGCCAGAGACGAGTGCCGCCTGATAGTGACCGGTCTCCACGTCATTAACGTCGGTGACCACCGACGGCGTGATGACCCGAACTTTGATCCCGAGCTGGCCGAGTTCCTGCTGGATGATCTGACAATCTTGAATCCAGTCGGTCCACCCTGTCGGCACCTGCAGCGTGAAACGGACCTGCCGACCGTTTGGCCCGATGAGCGCCCCTTTTTTCTTATGATAGCCTATCGACGCTAACAATGCCGCAGCCTTGGCAGGATCGAAATGGTACGCGTACTTCCTGGCCAAATTGGTATCGAGCCATTGCTTGTCCAGGGTTGGAGGCAACAGCGATTGGTTGGCCGGCGGTTCGTAGCCATATTCCCCGTTGTGATAGATGCGCTGCCGGTTAATCGCGTAGGCCATGGCCTGTCGAAACTTCACCTGGTTGAACGGCGCCTGCGTCAAATTCAGGTAGAGGCTGACCGGCGACGCCAAGGGGAACCAGTAGTGGTAGGACTTGGGGTTGCGACTCACGTAGGCCTTTTGAATGTTAGGCTCGAAGAGGACCGCTTGGTCGAACTTGCCTTGGGACAACAGCAGGTCGTCGGTCTGAGCGCCGGTCATGGCCGGATAGTCGATGCCGGTCACCTTAACCAGGCGCTTGTTCCAGTAATAGGGGTTGGGCTTGAGCAGGTATTCTGACGGGTGAAAGGTTGCCACCCTAAATGGTCCCGTGCCGATGGGGGTGGTGTCCGTGAATTTGACCGGATTGGCCACCTTAGACCACTGAAATGCGGGAACGATGGGAGTTTGCGCGAGTAACGAGAATTCTGGCACATCGGGCTTGCTGAAGTCAAAAAACACCTGGTTGCCTCGCGCGTACACCCGGCTCAGCACGTTCCACAGTCCGTTCGCATCGAGCGCGGGATACGCATGCAACAAGTTAAACGTATACGCCACGTCCTTGGCGGAAAACGGCTTCCCATTGTTCCACTTTACCCCCGAACGGATGGTAAACGTCAGTTGGGTTGCGCTGACCCAATGGTAGGCGGTGGCAAGCCACGGGGTGACCTTGCCGGTGAGCGCGTCCACAACCATTAGGGGCTCGAAAATGTCGATCCATCCCTGCCGGGCGGTGGGGGAAAACGGGTTGAAATTGTCGGTAAAGGTCGGGGAACCGTAATCGCTGCCGATGACCAGCGGGGGCGGCGGAGCCTTGGCCTGGGCCATGGGCATTGCCGTCCCCAGACCTGCCATGCTTACGGCCAGTAAAGGTATGGTCAGCCAGGATACTGTATGGTTGCGCATGAATAACCTTCCTCCCTATAAAGTGCATCGCTCTGGCGGATGTTTTCAGCCTGAGCAGTCAGATTTCCGCCATGGCCCGCGAAAGATCGGCGCCCCTGACGGTTGGCCACGGGCTTGACGGCTCGACACGTCGAACCATGGAGCCCGCCGACGGGACTCCTCCTCGAAGACCGCTAATCGTGGTGGAGATAGCGCAGGGGGCCCCCCAGCCTGACCAGGGTCACCGCATAATGATTTTGGGCGAGTTCCTCTCCACTTGGATCCGTCAGACGAAGTCGCAGGGCCGCGGAGACCTTCTCCCGCGTGCCGGGAATCGTGCAGCCGAGTTGGGTGACCACCCCGCAATGGTCGGCATCGAGATCGACCGGCGTTCTCGCTGATCCGAGGGGGCTCCCATGCTCATCAAATAGGTCCATCGTGACGATGCACCCCGGGAATCCGATCGGTAGGTCGTTGACGACGTGCACGGGGACGGTGAACCCTCGGTCGACCGTGTAGACGCCGTCCCCGGCCGCGGCGTCCCCAGGGATGCTCACCATCACGGGCTGGCAAATTTCCTTCAGCGTGCGGTAGGCGAGCTTCGGTTCGCGATCATAATCCACCACCGACCACGTGATCGACGGCCAACAGTCCACGAACATGAATTGAAAGAATCCCACCATGGGCTGCCATTTTGCACGGCGGTAATGCTCCACCGCCACCTTTAAGAGGCGTGCCTGATACGCCTGACTGGACGAGGCGAACGCTTCGAGGCTCGACGGAACCGGCAGGTTGGCCACATGGAACGTTTGGTGGTATTGGAAATCGTGATATCCCCAGGCCTCCCAGTCCGGGGGCCACGCCTTGTCCCCCAACATGGTCCGCAGGGCTTCGGCCGACGGCAGGGCCTGGGCGCCGAATTCGGTCACGAACGGGGCCCCGGGAATGCGTGCATATTCATGGAGGTCCCCATGATACCATCCGGGATACGGATGCTGCGCGAAGGCCGCCTCGGGAACCGTCACCCTCGACGCGTCAAGCCCGCGCGCGGTTTGATCCAGGAGGTGGACCAGCGACTGCTGTTCTTCGGTAGGCTCGTTCTGCATGCACCACACCACGATCGAAGGGTGGTTGTACAACCCCTCAATCATGTCCCGTGCCTGGCGCACCGCCTCGGCGGCGAAGGTGTCGTCCTGGCTGTAGTTCCACTGTAGGGGAAAATCCTGCCAGAGGAGGAGCCCGGCACGGTCGCAGGCTTGATAAAATGCTTCGCGGTTGACGTGGACACAAACCCGAACGGCATTGAAGCCCGCTTCGCGGATTAAGCGCACGTCCTTGGCAATCCTCTCTGGCGTATACTCGCTGAGCCATTGCGTAGGCATGATGTTGGTCCCGCGCACGAAGACCCGCCGACCGTTTACGATCCACGCTCCCTCGTCGCCGAGTTCTATGGAGCGGATACCAACCTCGATCTCCCGCTGGTGGGTGCCATATTCCGAGTCGAGGGTCATCCTCGCCGAGTACACATATGGCTCGCCCATATCCCACGACCACCACAGCCGTGGATTTTCCACGGTCACCACGGATTGCACACGGTTGAGCCCAGGCGTGACCACCATCGTTGGCGCCGGCTGCGATCCCACCTCGCTGTCATCGCCCACCATCACCGCCGCGAGCGTCACCGAAACCGCGCGCTCGGCGAGGTTAACCACTTCGACTGCGAACGACACCCGCGCGCGTCCTTCCTTGGGCAGCCATTGGGGGGTTGCGCGTACCGCGTGGATGAACACCCGCGGCACCGTTTCGATCCATACGGAGTTCCAAATCCCTCCACTGCCCTGATCTTGGCCGGTCACGGGATCCCACGACCCCGGCCGACAGTCCCAGTGATTAAATAATCCTTTAATTTGCCGCTTACGGTTCGGCCAATCCCCCTCGGCCTCCCGTGCGGCCGTTACCTTGACGACGAGTTCGTTGGAACCGGGGACCAGCGCCTGGGTAATCCGGTATGCAAACGGCTGAAAATACCCTTCGTGTTCGCCGAGGAGCTGACCGTTCAGCCATACCACGGCTTGGTAGTCGACGCCGCCAAAATGCAGCCACAGATCCTCGTCGGTATTGAACCCGGACGTCATCGGAAACCGTTTCCGATACCATACGGTACCTAAGACATCGCCCAAATCGGTGCGCATCCAGTTCGCCGGCACCGGCACCGGTTTCCACGACGGATGTGCTGCCAGGCGGTCAAAGCTAAGGACGCCTTCCCTGTCCACCAGACCTTCCCAATCACCATTGAGGCTCGTCATTGGCATCCAACGTCACCTCCTCATCATTCGCGCCGACAGATTCTCTCCGCTATCCCGTCCCCGCTACGCCCGTGATGGAACAGGACGCCTCGAACTTCTGCCCGAATCCGCTAAGGTCGGCTCCCGGTGATCTCGCAGAGCCAAAGGGCACCCTCGCATTTTACTTTCTACAAACCAAATGCAGTATACTGCATTATAAACAAAGAGCAAATAGGGACCATCATGGCGCATACAATTCGATGATATCGAGACCAACAGAGCGCGGTCATGGTGGAATTTGGCGATGGAAGTGCGTATTCATGTAGCCGCCAACGGATTGGGGGTCCGCCCGTGAGTCATCCCCACTTTTGTTGACGATACTTAGTGACTAATCTGTATATTCTGAGTAAAGGATTTCTGGGGTTTCATGGCGAATCTTGTTCAAGACGCCAGCTTGGCGACAAGAGGAGGATTCGAATGATTTCCCTGGGATCGATCACCGAGTTCTTCACCAACACGGGTCAGCTTCGGCTCTCGCAGCGCAAAACCCTCGCGGCCCTCGTCTGGGCTGTCCTATATGAACCCTTGCTGGGCATTGCAAAAATCGGCCGGCATTTAGCCATGGCGAACACGACAACGGCCAAGCATGCTATTCAGCGCGTGGATCGCTTCGTGGGCAACCTCCGGATCAATATGGAGGTGGCCCAAGGGGATTTATTCGCAGGGTGGTCGGCACGGCCACCCGCGTCTTCCTGACCCTCGATTGGACCGAACCCAACGACGGCGTCCACCAAATCCTGACGTGTAATCTGCGGGCCCATGGACGCGCGTTACCGCTGGCGTGGACGACCGTGCGCAAGGACGCGTTGAAGGATCGGACCCGGTGGTATGAGCAACAATTGTGTGGGCGCGTGGCGGCCTTGGTCCCCAAGGCCTGCCAAGTCATCTTGTTAGCCGATCGGGGCTTTGCTACGGTGGAATTCTTCCGATTCCTGGATACGTTAGGGTGGGACTGGATTATTCGGAGCAAGGGGTCGGTCTCGGTGCAGCATCTGGGACAATGGATCCTCCTCGGGTTATCCCCGGCTTTTACGCAGTCCATGGGGATTTCCTCCTACCGTCGGTCATTGGGTCAACCCCGCCCTGCCCGTGGCGATTATCCAGAGATTCTCTACGGCAAGCGTGCGACCGGGGGATCATACCGGGGCGGCGGGTGGTCTATGCGGACTTAGTGCATACCGACCCGTGGTTCTTGATGGTCTCGGCGGGATTAGCGGATTGGTCGTGGGGCATGGTGGTGGCGGGATATGCCAAGCGGTTGACCTGCGAAGAATCTTACCGGGATTCGAAAAACGACCTGTATGAGGGCTTTCAGATGGATGGCGTAGATCTCGGCACCCCCGCTCGCTGGGATCGGATGTTTTTGGTCTTTGCCTGGGCGTATTATTTGTTGCATGTAGGCGGTTGGGACGTCGAAGCCCGCGGGGATGCGCGGCATTGGAAAGCCAACACGGATCCCCAACGGACGCATGCGTTATGGCGCCTGGGGGAATGGGGACTCAAACATCACGACGTGGTTTGGCGGACGATCGTGCGGAGCCTGGAGGCCTTTCGCGAAGCGATCCCGGCCTGGCAAGCAGTGCCGGTGCCCACGTAACCTCGGAGGACCGTCAGCGTCTTCAGGAACCTAGCCGAGAGCAGATCCTGGCACACATTGCCAATCAGCCGGGGCAGCGGGAGCGCGCCCTGTTTGCGGTTTGCGCGGGAGGCCCCTGGGGTAGCTCCTGGGGGGACCAAGCGCAAAGTTTCTTCATAGTCCCTGTGAGCACTCCAATGTTCGCATGCTGCCGCGATCGCGGCAGCATGTCCGACGCAAAACGCCTCACTGGCAACGGTTCCGCCAAGCAATTGGCTCTTGCACAAAGGCTGCTATCAACCGTTGAGGCCAGTTCTCGGAGTAAAGCAACTCGCAATATACGACGACCCAAGATAGGCTTGGGTGTTCTATTTGTGCGTCAGTGAGCCA
Source organism: Bacillota bacterium (assembly GCA_021797675.1). GTDB lineage: Bacteria > Bacillota > Sulfobacillia > Sulfobacillales > Sulfobacillaceae > JAJZXC01. Next base: position 14,531 of record JAJZZH010000136.1, read on the forward strand.
AACCGATGGGTTCGGCATATTTGAACGGATAGCGGTCATTGTGCAAGAGCCAAGCAATTGGTAAAAACCGGGGATCACTCAGGGTCCGCCCAGAAACGCTTCGCCGATGGGAAAAGCAGGGAAACAGCGCTTCCCCGGCGTGCTCCATGCAGAACCAGACGGTATGACCTGGATCGCCGGCTCCAGGCAGCCTCAAAACACGCTCCGGGCCCGGGGGCGCCCGCAATTGTTCGGCATGGTCTCAGAAGGAAGATCCGAGGCACCGCGTTGAACGCCTGAAATCCTTGTGCGCCGCCAATGGATCACGTATTTCGCGTGGGAGAGGTGCCAAATTGTCGAGATTGCGCTAGCGCTCTGCTGTTTTGGCTATTCCTTTGGCCATCGGTCTTGTTGGCATGGTGGCTTTCGGTTGGCGGAAAATGGTCGGAACGATGCTGCCTTACCCTTTTCATTCGCGTTTGGCCGTACGCCAAACGCGAATCTCAGCCCATCGGGCTGCTTCCAGCCGGTTTTTGCGTCAATCGGGTACTTCGGATCCGATGGCAGCCGAATTGACCAAGGGAGTAACAAACCGCTTGGCACCAACCCGTGTGGTCATCGTCAGCTCCCGGACCGAACGGGTGTCGACGGGGCGGAGGCGCCCGCGGAAAGACGCTCCCATCTGCACCGTCTGGTCTGTCACGCCAGCCGTGGGAAGGTCGAAGTTGCCTGGCATCAGGCCGGGTGGGGACGTCGCTCGACTCTTGGGTGCATCTTTGATTTAGCTAAGGAATCTCGGGATGCGGCGGCATGGTTGCGCGAAGATTAAGAGCAATCCCATTTAAACTGGAAATCACCCAAAAGACAGCCTTCTGTCTGAAGTTGTACGGAGAAATGAATTGATTTATAATGAATTATATGCTAACGTTACGTATCCGAATCATTCTGCGGAACGGATAATGGTTGCGGAAGAATCCTAGCTAGAGTACACGACGACGCCAGTCCGTAATCATCCACGATAATTGGCAATATTTGCGGTGGTCGTTCTGAAAAGTGTACAGCGAATGTTGCCGCATTCTTTGGCAAGGCGTTGCGCAGAACGATTGGATAATTCTATACGAGGAGAAGGTCCATCTAATGAAGGGACGCAAATATGGTGCCGGTGGCGCCAAAGCAGGACTAGCCGGCCTGGTGGGTTTGTCGCTGATTGCTGCCGGACCGATCGCCGCCGCGCATATCACGCCGTCTGTCCACCGGGCCGCGGTCCACGCGACGGGGACATTTACCACGTATGCCCCTACCGGGTACCTTCCGCAAGCCGACTGGAATCCTTTTGGTCAGTCGGGCAGCACCTGTAACACCGCCGTAGGGGTCCTGGCATTTTCCCCCTTGGCCATTCAGTCTAATACGCCCCGCGACGGTGGGGAATATTTTTATCCCCAACTGGCGAGTTCCTGGGGCTACACGCATCACTTCAAGGACTTCGTGGTCCATCTGCGGCCGCATCTCAAGTGGAGTAATGGCAAGCCACTGACCAGTCAGGATGTCGTCACCAGCTGGGACCTTTACGGGCTCACCGGTGCGTGGGTTGGGGCGCAGATTCAAAATGTCTATGCTCCCAATTCCAGCACGGTGGTGTTCGTGCGTAAGCGGCCCGGATTTTCTCTGGCCTTCGCGGGACAGGTGTTGACGCTATATATCGCACCGGCTTCGATATATCAGAAGTTCGTGCCATCCAAGGCGACGTTTCAAAAAATGATGGCGGTCAACGATATGCCGTCGTCCCAGCAAAAACCGTACAAGAAGCTCCTGACGCAATTGACGGCCGACGCCAAGAAACTTATCGCCTTCAATCCCGGTCCCGCCGGCTTGGTCACTGCGGGGCCGTATACCGTCAAGGCGTTTTCCCCTGGCGAAGTCCTGTTGCAAAAAAATCCGAACAACTGGGCCGCCGCCAATGTGCATGTCCAAAACGTGGACCTGATTAACCAAACTGGCACCGAGGCGGTACAAAACGCCGCCGTAGCCGGGAAATTTGATGCCTTCGGTTATCAGCCGACGACCCCTCTTTATGACGCTATCATGAGCCGCAACCGTCCCTATATCCATTACATGAAGCCCAAGCCCTTTTTGACACCCAATGGGCTTTTTTACAATTTCAAGGACTATCCCTACAACAAGGTGCAGGTCCGTCAAGCCATCGCCTATGTCGTGAACCGCAACGCCGTGATGAAGCTGTCTGACCCGGTAGCCGGGGTCCCCAACCCAATTCCGGCGGGCGTGCCGCTGGATTACATCAAGGCCTATCTGAGTCCGGCCCAAATCAAGACCTTGAATCCCTACCACCGCAATCTGAAAAAGGCTGCTCAGTTGCTGAACTCGGTGGGATTTAAGAAAAAGCACGGCACGTGGTATATGCCAAACGGGAAACCGTTTAAAATTACCATTATCAGCATCACGACGCTGGCCAGCTGGGATTTGACCGCCGAGGCGACGGCCAATGAATTGACCCAATTCGGCATACCGTCCAAGATGGAGCTCCGCGACGTGGGTTCGTTCGGACAAGAGATGGTCAAAGGTGAGTATCCGATGTATGGGGGCTACGTCTTTATGTGGCCATTTCAGCCCTGGGGGTCACTCGGCGCGATCTTTTCCTATTGGGGGCAAGGCGGTATCAGCTTCAAAACGAATGGACAGGTGCTGCCTCCCGCCACCAAGGGGGATGTAGGGTTTGGATTTCCGACCCACGTCACCGTCCCCGGTATCGGGACGGTCGATCCGGCCAAGTTGGCTTGGCAGTTCCAGTATACGTCGAGCAAGGCCCAGCAGGATCAGATTATGTACAAGTTGGTCAAGACGATGAACTACGAGTGTTGGCCCTTTGTGGAGTACTTCCAAGACCAATCCTTCTTTTATTCGACGAAGAATTTTACCGACTGGCCAGTACACCGATCGTTCTTTGACCTGGTCGGTGACGGCAGTGCCAACTACTTTCTCACCGTGGCCGAGGAAAACGGCTACGTGCGTCCAAAATAGGGCTTTGCGGCGGGCGGGCCTATTCCCCGCCCGCCACGGCGCCGCGTTGTTGACCTCGGGTAGGGGTAGGAAGGAGGATTAGCGTGAGTCGAACCGAACAGGCCCGCTTCATGGTGTTGGCGGTAACCCGGATGAGTTATTGGATGGTATCGTTTCTCACCATTGCTGAACTCGCCTGCCTGCCGGTGGCGGCGCGCCATCGGTTGGATCTGTTCGTGGATTTGACGGCGTTGGCCGTCACGGCGCTGTTTGCCGTGTGCATTTGGCTGGCTCCCCGATGGGCGTTGAGCATAATCGACCACCAATCGGGGTCGACCGCGCAGAAGAGGTCCGCCGTATGAGAACGGTCCGCCGCTTCGGCGTAGCCTTGGTGATGATTTGGATGGTGGTCACGCTAACGTTTTTTCTCATCCGCTTGATGCCCGGAAATCCCATTGCCACCGCCTACCAAACCCTCCTGCAGCAGGGCATGACGGCGCAACAGGCCGCCATTGAGGTGCATGTGCTTTACGATGTGTACCCCAACCAGCCTGTGGTGGTCCAATACCTGGTCTATTTGTGGCACTTGTTGCACGGGAACTTGGGCACCTCGATCGTCTACACGGGCCGTCCGGTCTTGGGGATGATTTTGGCCGCAGCCCCGTGGACGTTGCTTCTGGTGTCGATTGGCCTTTTCATCAGTTTTGTCATCGGCCTTTTGTTGGGCGTCGTGGTCGCGATTCACCGCGACACGTGGATCGACAACGTGACCAGCCAAGTGGCATCCGTGTTCCATGGGATCCCGAATTACATCACCGGGTTCATCTTCTTGTATTTCTTTACCGTTATTTGGCCATGGTTTCCGTTCGGCAATATCTATGATCCGTCGATTGCGGTGGGATTTACGTTTCCCTTTGTCGCCAGTGTTGCGTATCACTCCGTCCTCCCGATAGCCGCCTACGTATTTGGTGCCTTCGGAGGATGGACGCTTTCCACCAAGTCGGCGGCGGTCGCTGTCTTGGGCGACGACTTCATGATGGCCGACCGCATTCGCGGGCTGACTTCAGCGCAACGGCTGGATCACTTGGTCAATAATTCCATCTTGCCGCTGTTTACCGGATTTGTGCTGTCGCTGGGATTCATGTTCGGTGGCTCGGTGTTCATCGAGAGTATGTTTACCATTCCCGGGCTGGGCTATCTGGTGCTGAGTGCTACCACGCAACGGGACTACCCGGTGATGCAGGGAACCTTCTTGCTCTTGAGCGCCGCGGTCATCCTGGCCAACTTCATGGCCGACACCTTCTATTCCCGGATTGACCCCCGGATCCGGAATTGAAATGCAGCACAGAGATTCCGCGGCGATTTGCTAAAGAAAGGGGGAAGCAACGTGATTAGTGTACCCGCCGTCGAACGGCCTCAGATTACGCATCGCGGCCTAGGTCGCTTCTTCTTCAGCAAGCCGATTCGCGTGCTCGGGCTCACCATTCTCCTGATTTACGTCCTCATGGCCTTGTTGGGGCCTGTCATCTTTCCTCCGCAGATCGCCCTGGTGGCCAATCCCGCCAAGGTTTTTCAGGGTCCGACGTGGGCCGATCCGTTGGGAACGGATTTCCAGGGCGTCAGCGTATTGGCCGAAGTGGTCCTGGGAGCACGGGGTGTCTTGATGGTGGGGGTGTCCGCCGCATTTTTCATCGTGGTCTTGGGAGTCCTGGTCGGCCTGCTTGCCGGATTCGTGGGCGGCCTGGTGGACACCGTGTTGATGCGCATCACCGATTTGTTCATTGCCGTTCCGCAGTTTCCCTTGCTGCTGTTAGTAGCGAGCATTCTTAACACGTCGAGTCCGTGGATGCTCGTGCTCATGTTGAGTCTGACCAGTTGGGGCGGACTCGCCCGCTCGATTCGATCCCAGGTGCTTAGCCTGCGCGAACGGGATTTCGTGGAGGCTGCTCGCGGACTTCGCTTGGGAACGCGCAATATTGCCCTCCGAGTTATCCTGCCGAATATGCTGTCCTATGTGGCGATGAATTTCATGATTTCAATCACGGGCGCCATCTATGCCGAAGTGGGGCTGCTTTTTCTCGGGGTGACGCCGTTCAGCCCCGATAACTGGGGGGTCATGTTGCGGCAGGCCGCGGGGACCTCGGGCGCGCTCTACACACCGAAGTCGATGTTTTATGTTCTGGCGCCGTTATTGGCGATTTTGCTGCTGCAATCGGGGATCATATTTATTTTGGGCGCCTTAGATGAAGTGTTTAATCCCCGGCTGCGCAAGGGAGGGGCCCGCGCATGAGTGAAGTGGCGGTGGAGGTCGATGACCTAATCGTCGAATTTCCCACTGAGGAAGGCTCCGTGCGGGCGGTGGATCGCGTCAACCTGCAACTAGAACGCGGTAAGATTTTGGGGCTCATCGGCGAGAGCGGCTGTGGCAAAACCACGGTGGCCCACGCGATGCTGAATGCCGTCGCCGAACCCGGGCGAATTGTGCGCGGCCGTATCCACTATACCGGGCATGGTAACTTGCTCACGATGTCGGACGAGACCCAGCGGCTCTTCCGCTGGCGGCACGTCTCGGTGGTCTTTCAGGCCTCGCAAAACACCCTCAACCCTTTGCAACGAATCGAAGCCCAAATCCGGGAATTGGCTCGGGCGCACCGGATTGCCAATCCTAACGCGCTGGTTGGGCGGGCGCGGGAACTGTGCGGCCGCCTGCGCCTGGAAAGCGACCGCGTCTTGACCGCATATCCCCATCAGCTGTCGGGGGGCATGCGACAAAGAGTCGGCATCATGCTGGCATTGCTCTTGCAACCCGAAATCATTCTGTTTGACGAGCCTACGACCGCACTCGACAGCTTGAGTCAGGAGTCGGTGCTTCAAATCATCAAACAGGTGCATGTCGACGAAGGCATCACCGGCGTATTTATTACGCACGACCTCGGCATCGTGGCCGAAGTCGCTGATCTCGTGGCGGTGATGTATGCGGGCCGCATCGTGGAAGTGGCGCCCGCCGCGACGCTCTTTCGCGCCCCGCGCCATCCCTACAGCCGGGCCTTGCTCGATGCCTTGCCAAGACTGACGGGCGATCCGCATGCCGCCAAGGGACTGCCCGGAGCGCCTCCGAAGGTCGTGGGCGAGATGGCCGGTTGTCTGTTTCGAGATCGCTGTCCCTTCCAGATGGCCCAATGCATGACGGTAGAGCCTGTGTTGACGCCGGTTGATGCCGGTCATCAGGTGGCGTGTTTTCGGGTGAGCGAGGAGGATGCGCGTGCTAGCGTGTAATCAACTGGTCAAACGCTTTGCTGTGCGCCGCGGCTGGCGATCCCATCCGGTGACGGCGGTCAATCAGGTGAACCTTCAGGTAGCCGATGCCAAGGTACTTTGTATTGTCGGCGAGAGTGGCTGCGGCAAGACGACGTTGGGGAAGATGCTGGCGGGTGTACTGGCCCCGACCGAAGGCCGCGTGACCTTGGACGAAGTCGATATCTCTGATCGCCGCACGGCCAACCGGGAAAAACACGCGCTCAAGGTCCAGTTGGTGCACCAGGATCCGTTTTCCACGCTGAATCCGGTGCACACCATCGGCGAAGAGCTGAGCCTGCCGCTGGCTCACCACCAGATCGTGCCCAAACCGCAGATACGTGAAGAGTGCGAGCGCCTGCTGACGCTGACGGGATTAAATCCGAAGACGGTGTTGGACAAATATCCGCACGAACTCAGTGGTGGCCAACGTCAGCGCGCGGTGCTGGCGCGGGCGCTTTCCGTGCGCCCCCGGTACCTGGTGGCTGACGAGGCCGTCTCGATGGTCGATGTGTCCTCGCGGCTCATTTTGCTCGACCTTTTTCTCGAAATCGCTGCCACCCAAAAACTGGGACTCGTGTTTGTTACGCACGACTTTGGGGTGGCGCGCTATGTAGGCTACGAAGGTGCGATCGCAGTCATGTATCTGGGGCGGGTGGTGGAGCAGGGACCGACCGAACAGGTCATTCACCATCCTTGCCATCCCTACACCCAGGTGCTCTTGTCATCCATTCCCGCCTTGCAGGCCGGTCACGACTTTATGCCCCAAAAGGTCTTACCGCGCTCGTTTGAGGTTCCGTCGCTGGAGCACTTGCCCCCCGGCTGCGTGTTCGAGCCCCGTTGTCCATTCGCCTCGCCCGCGTGCGCACAATCCCAGCCCGCGCTGAAGGCGACGGAAGCGACGAACGTCCAGCAAGCTGCCTGTATCCTGCTTGACGTACCCGGTCGGAAGGTGGGGGGATAATGGCCCGCTGCCGGTTTCCGGGATCCGAGCCCCGTAATCGGATCGCATATCCTGGAAGTGAGGAGCGATGACGGTGATGGCGAACCGCAGGCTGCAGGCCATGGACTGGCTTTCGGCCTGGCCGGAGACGGTGGCGATGGGGGGCAACCCGCCCGGCACCGTCCGCCGACTAATGGAGAGCGTGGCGCTGACCGCTCCGTCGCCGGCAGAAACATCCCAGGGTACCCCACGCGCGATGTTCGATCCCAACATCGCTCGAATGGACCTGGCCATGGAAATCGACGGATGGGACTCGGGAGGACCTGGACGCGGGGTAACCGGCCTCACTGACAGCGGGAACCAGACGGCGCTCTGGGGCCAGCCCGGAGGGTCGAACATCCGCGCCCTGCCGAGTTTCGACAGGCCTGTCCAAGCGGTTACGCACACGGGCACCGCCGCGTTTTGTCATCCTGCCCGCAACGGGATGCGGGTGACCGATCGGCAGGTTGCCATGGCTCTGCTGCGCGCATCCTACGATCCTGTTCCTAATGGCGGAGCGGGATGGCGTCGGGGTCGACCGAGCTATCTGCCGACCGAAGATCAGGACCCCGGCCGGCTAGCCCGCGAGGCGGCAGGCACCTTGCAGCCGCTCCTCGGATCCGCGGCGCAGGCTGGCTGCGCGCGTGTCGCTTTTGGCCCGAAAAGTGGGGGATGGGGTGGTGCGTGCCGTGAAAGCGGCCGACGACCGCAGAGGAGGGGGGAGCGTCGTGCTCGGGATGATCGGGAGGCAAGATCGATACCGTTTCGCCCGGGGCATCCCGATTTGCCGCATCACGCGGGTTTCGGGGCCGGAGACCGACAAAGCGGGAGAGTTTTCGTTGTTCGCAGAAAGTGTCGATCGTGTGGTGCCTAGGCGCAGTGTGGTGAGGTTGGGGCAGGAAGGTTAAGGGCGGAGGATCGTATGGACAGGCGAGGACGGCTGTATTTGCAGGTGGCGGAGACGATTCGGCAGGATTTGGTCAATGGTCGCTATGCCGACCGCCTGCCCACGGAAGCAGAACTGGTTGACGTGTTTCAGGTCAGCTTGACCACGGTTAAGAAGGCGTTGTCCGTGTTGGTGGAAGAAGGACGGATCGAGCGCATTTCGGGCAAGGGCACGTTTCCGGTTAAAGGGGCACCGGCCCAGCCCCGGGGGAGCTCGGTAGACGGCATCGTGGGCTTTTTGATACCCGTGCTGCCCGACGAGTTTGCCCGCCGCCTGGTGCTCGGGGTCGCCGAAGCACTCGCAGCGCACGATAGCTTTCTGCTGCTCGGGATGACCGGCTCTGGTCCCGAGCGCGAAGCGGAAATGATTCGCAGTTTTCGCGACAAGGGCGTGCGCGGCCTCATTATCTGCCCCATCGAAGGCGAGCTCTATAACGAGGAAATTCTACGCCTTAAGCTCGATCGCTTTCCGTTTGTCCTGGTCGATCGCTGGCTCACCGGAATTGACACGCCCTATGTGGTGTGTGATAGCCGTTCGCTGGTGCGGTCCGCGGTCGAACACCTGGCCCACTTGGGTCATCGCCGGATGGCCATGGTTAGCATGAGCCGGCCGGTGCCTTGGTCTACCCAAAGCCTCGCCGAGCGAATTGAGGAATTCGACGGCATGGTCAAAGACTTGGGCTTTGACCCGGGAGGCGAAGCCGTGTGGGTGGTCGACGAAAATGAGCCGGTTGACCGCAAGGTCGAGGTCGTGATGGACCGCATCCGCGCGTCGGGCGTGACCGCGCTGGTTGGCAGCACGACCTTCGATACCCAGCTCATTTGTCAGGCGGTCGGACGTTTGGGCTTGCGAATACCCCGTGACCTTTCGATCATCAGCTACGATTATTCCGGAGCCGACGAGACGCTGGCGATGGCGGGACTCGAAGGACTATGCGGCCCGTTGACGTGGCTCGACCAACACGAGGAGACGATGGGGCGTCGGGCTGCGGAAGTTCTCCTGGAGGTGATTGGCGACCCGCATAGCACGCCCAAGGCGCTGGTGTCGGGGGAACTGCATCCCGGGGCCTCGACGGCGCCGCCGGGCGCGGTCGCCGAGGCCGCCAGGTACTCCGGGGAGGCAGGCGTGCGGTCCCGGTAAGCGCGCAGGGGCAGTTTCCCAATGACATTTGTTATCCAACGATCGGAGGAATTTTTCATGGGCAGCAATCAACCGATTCGCGAACTGCTCATTTACCACCACTCCCACTTAGACGTCGGCTACACCCATCATCCGGACACGGTGTGGGCACGTCAGGGAGATTATCTCCGGCTGGCCATGGACTTGGCCGAACGCTACGCCGAACGGCCGGAGGGAGAGCGCTTCAAATGGACGGCGGAGAGCAGCGCCGTGGTCGAGCGTTTCCTGCAGTCGGCGAGTACCGGGGAGATCGACCGATTTGTGCGGTTGAGTCAGGCGGGGTTGATCGAGACCACGGCGATGTTTTGCAACACGACGCCGCTGTTCACCGCCAGCGAGCTCTGGGCGAGCCTGGGGGTGATGCAGCGCTTGCGGCGGGATTTCGGCCTGACGATTGAGAGCGCGGTCAATCATGACGTCAATGGCGCGGCATGGATTTTGCCCAAGGTGCTGGGTCAACTCGGGATCCGCCTGTTGGTCATGGGCATTAACCAGGATTCGGCGCGCGCTCCGCTGCCGAGGCCCCGCGCGTTTTGGTGGGAAGGTCGTGAGGGTGAACGGCTGTTGACGTGGAACGGTGAACATTACGGATATGCCCAGTATGTGGGGATTCCACGACCGAAGGCGTGGACGCGGGGCACGGCCGACCTTACGGCCAGCCAACAACAGCTCGATGCCTATTTGGATCGGATCGTGGGGGAAGGGTATCCCTACGACTTTCTGGTCCTGTCGGTGACCAACACGGTAACGTGGGACAACGACGCTCCCAACGAAGAACTGGTGCAGTTTGTTCAGGCTTGGAACCAATCCGGCAGAAGTCCCCGGCTTTCCATCGTCACCCCTCGCGACGTCTCGGGGTATCTTCACCGTCAACCCGCCGGCACCATCCCGGTGCGCCGAGGGGATTGGACCGACTGGTGGGCCGATGGCGTGGGGTCGACCGCCCGAGAGACCGCCCTCGCCTTGTGGACGGGGCGGATGTGGGAAGGCGCGCGAATCCTCGCCGGGCTGAGCCCGCTGCTGTCGGAGGCGGACCGTCGCGAGTTCAGCCGCCTGGACGCGGAGGTTCTCCGTCACCTCTGGCTCTACAACGAGCACACCTGGGGCAGCGCCCAGAGTATCAGCCGTCCCGACACAGTGAATGGCCGGGGGCAGTGGATCGCCAAGGCGAGCCATGCTTACGAAGGCGCGGCGGGGGCCCACCGCTTGTGGACGTTGGCCAGCCGAGGGCTGGCGGCCGCGATTGAAGATGACGGCGAGCCGTCCGTCATGGTGTTCAATCCCTTGCCCTGGGATGCCCGGGTGCGCGCGGTGTTGCCGCACTTCCGGGAAGCCGCAGCCTTGGGCGGAGCCTTTCCGCTGCAGGAACTCGCCCGCGATATCGACCTGGCGAATCCGGTCAGCCCGGATTATGTGGCCGGTCCGCCAACCGACTACGGATTGGTGTCAATCTCTGCGCTGAGCTACCGTACGCTCCCGCTGCGTGCGCCAAATCCTGAGGCGAAGAGTGGGGGGGAACGGTGGACCCTCACCAGCCCGTGGCTGAAGGCAACCGTCGACCCCGCCACCGGGGCGCTAAGCAGCCTCATTACCCGCGCTGACGGCCGTGAGTGGGGCAAGCTGGGCGGGGACTATGGCCTCGGGGAATACGTCTATCACCGCCTCATGACGCCGCGGGGCCGCCGCGACCTGCAGCCGCCTCGCCCGGCCGAGGATGTACGCAGCCAATGGGCGATTGACGAGCGCCGGGTTACTCGCGTGATTGAGCAGAGCCTGATCCCGGGGCCGGGCCTGGCCTCGATGCGGCTCAAGCTCGACGCGGCCGGGATGCGATCGTTGGAAGTGACCTATACGGTCTACGACGACGAACCATGGCTGGATCTGCACTACCGGTTCGATAAGGGGGAAGCTCGCGGCATTGAATCGGTCTACGTGGTCTTTCCCTTGAATCTGAAGGCACCCGACTTTCACTATGCGTCGGCGGGCACCGTGATTCAGGGCGAGACCGACCAGTTGGCAAACGCTTGCCGCGATTACTATAGTGTGGAAAACTGGGCAGATCTCTCCGACCCGGATGGAGGGCTCACCCTGGCCACCCCCGACGCCCCGCTCGTGCTGTGGGGCGGCTTTACCGTAGGCGCCTACGCCGAACGACACTCCGCTGCCGAATCCTGTTTGGTGGGGTGGGTGATGAATAACAAATGGCACACCAATTTCCGCCACGCCCAGCCGGGTGTGGTCGAGATGCGTTACCGTGTGTGGGCTCACTCCGCGCCCTTCGACCCGGTCGCCGCCCAAGTCTTTGGTCTGACGACGGCCATGCCGCTCATGGCCACTCCGGTGATGCGGGGGGAGGCCGCGATGGTGACCGACGGTTTAGCGCCCCGGCAGGCGGACCGCGGGCAATGGTTGAAGGTGTCGCCCGCCCACGTGCGAATTATCGAACTCACCCCCGTTTTGGGTGAGGAAAACGCCGCCGATGCGTGGCGCATAGGGTTGCAACTCTTGGCTCCGGTAGACCAAGGCAGCCTGGCCTGGAGCGGACCAGGGCGATCCTTGCGGGAAGCGTGGATCACTGACTGGAACACCGGAAGGCGGCTCGCTCCCCTGAGCGTAGCGAACGGAACGTGCCACTGGTCTGGGCAGGCCGGAGAATGGGTAGCCATGGAGTTGCGTCTGAGTGCGGGCCGCACCACCGAAACGACCGGCTAAAGCCGGTGGCCGCCCGGCAACCCTTTCGGTCGTGGAGCCGGGCTGCGTCGGCATGGCCCCGGGGTCCGCTTGGCGCATGCAGACGGTGTAGGGGTTCGCGGTGTCCGCCGTTGCCTAAAAACGTGGACTGCAGCGTTCGTCTGACCTTTTTCTCCCGCCGCCGAGGGAGAGGAGTTTGCGGCATCTTCTTGTCGGCGTGGGGTTGATCCCCACGTCTGCCAAGCGACACCCTGAAATCGCGGGGAGGCGGAGGCCAGCGCACGGGTAAACCCCAGAAGTCGAACCTGGCGCTGGTCTTTCTTCTTCGGGAGTTAGCGGCGACGGCCAATGGAGCGGGGATGCGCTCTACGGGGTAGTCGTTCTCGGTTGGGCGACTTTCGACGCATCCTGGCCGTCGGTAGCCGTTCGGGTCACCACGTGGCAGCTGACCAGACGGCCATCGGGTAAAGGTTCCAGGCGGGGAGCGGTTTGCTGGCATGCCTCCTCGACCCAAGGACAACGGGGGGCAAATGGGCACCCGGTTGCCGACGAAGGGGCCAGGCTGCCGCTCACCGGGATGGGCAGGGCCTCGCCGCGGAAAGCCCGGCGAGGGTTAGGGATGGAGGCAAAGAGCATCTGGGTATACGGATGACGGGGATTGGCCAAGAGATCCCCCGTTTTTGCCACTTCAACCATTCTTCCCCGATATAGCACGATCACCCGCTGGGCGAGGGAGCGTGCACTCATCAAATCATGCGTGATATACAAAATGGAAGCGACTTGTCCGGTTACCATGAGCTTGCGCAGCAGTTGGAGGACCTCGGCTCGGATGGACACGTCAAGCATCGAGACCGGTTCGTCAGCCACAATCACTTGCGGCGAAGCTGCCAAGGCCCGGGCAATCACGATGCGCTGGCGCTGTCCCCCGGAAAGTTGATGGGGACGCTTGACCAAAAATTGATCCGGCGGAGTTAGTTGCACCGTCGTGAGCAGGGTGCGGGCCTGGTCGAGAGCTTCGGCGGGGGACAAATGCCGGAAATTTATCAGCGGGCGGGTCAGCGTATACCGGATCGGATTGAACGGATTCAGCGCCGCGTAGGGATCTTGGAACACCATTTGGACCTGACCATGCCCGGAGGCAAAGGCCGAAGACCATTGCAGGCTTCCGGTGGTGGGCTTTTCAATCCCGGTTAAGAGACGGCCGATGGTCGTCTTGCCGCTTCCGCTTTCCCCAATCAAGCCCAGGATCTCGCCCGCATACAACGTGAACGAAATCTCGTGGGCCGCGACCACCGCGTCACCGCGTTTACCGTGTCCCGCATAGATTTTGGTGAGTTGTTGGGCGGTGACTACCGCTTCAGCTGACATGTTGTACCTCCCGTTCCGTGACGCGGCATCGCAGGGTCAGTTCGCTAAAGGATTTTAGGGGCGGGGCGGCCTCCAGGCATTCGGGCTCCGCCAGCGGGCAGCGCGGTGCAAACAGGCAAGCCTGGGGGATCTCATGCAAGTCGGGAGGCATGCCAGGAATCCCTTCGGGTTCGGCGTAAGGTGTCTCCGGATCGGGCAGAGCCCGCAACAGGGCTCGCGTATACGGATGGAACGGATGGTCCAACATGGTGCGCGCCGGCTGCGATTCGACGATCTCGCCCGCATACATGACGAGCACGCGGTCGACCAATTCGAGCTCTAGGCCCAGGTCATGGCTAATAAAGAGGAGGGCAAAAGCCTGTTCCCGTCGTAACTGCTTCAGATTTTCCAGGATTTGCCGTTGCACGACCATGTCGAGCGCAGTCGTGGGCTCATCCATGATGATGAGTTTGGGCCGCAAGACGATGGCCAGCGCAATCGCGACCCGTTGCTTCATGCCTCCCGAAAGCTCATGGGGATACCGCGGCAGCACCGTACTGGGGATTTCCACCATTTCCAAGACTTCGGCGGCGCGCCGCCGGCATTGTTCCACGGTCATCTCCCCATGCTGCATCATGACATCGCGAAATTGCGCCTCGATAGACATGATCGGATTGAGCGCATTCATGCCGCTTTGCAGCACCATGGCGACCTTCGTCCAGCGCTCGGGGCGTAGCGTGCGGGCATCCGCGGTGGTCCAGTCTTGTCCAGCCACGGCGATGGTGCCCGCCGTAATGCGGGCGGGTGGACGTTCCAAGCGCGCGATGGCAAATCCCAACGTCGATTTGCCGCAACCAGACTCGCCGACCAAACCGACAAACTCATTATCCGCAATCGTTAAACTGACGTCGCGCACGGCATGAACCGGGTGGAGCCTGCCGTAGTCCACGAACAAGTGCTCGAGGTGCACAATGCTCATTCGGAATCCTCCCGTAGGCGGGGATTAGAAATAGCGTCAAAACCAAAGTTAATGAGGGTGAGCGACATCCCCAGGAGGGCAATGCACAGCCCGGGAGCTAAGATCCAGGCCCACTGGCCTTGAAGCAGCGCGCCGCTGTTCTGTGCCCAATAGAGCATGGAGCCCCACGAGATTTGGTTGGGATTCCCAAAGCCTAAGAATTGCAGCCCGACGGCGGCTAGCAGGCCATAGGTGGCCGAACCCAGGAAATTCGCCATGACCAGCGACAACATGTTGGGAAGGATTTCGCGGCCGATGATCCGCGCGCGGGAATCTCCCGCCAAGCGGGCGGCCAGGACGAAGTCGCGCGTTCGCAGGGTGACCACCTGGGAGCGCAACACCCGGGCCCCCCAGGGCCAACTGGTAAAGCCGATGATGAGGATAATCAGCCCCAAGCCTGCACCGGGCGCATAGGACGCCAGCACAATCAACAGCGGCAGGCCCGGCAGCACGAGAAATACGTTGGTCAGAAACGACAGTATCTCATCAACCCAGCCGGCCAGGTATCCGGCGGTAAGGCCAATCATGAGGGCCAGCACCGTCGCAATCGCTCCTACGGCAAAGGTGACGATGACCGAGAGCCGCGTGCCCACGATGAGTTGCGATAAGACATCTTGCCCCGATTGCGTGGTGCCCAGCCAGTGGCTGGCATTTGGGCTGAGCATAAAGGGAAAGTTCGTGTCGTTAGGATTGTACGGTGCCAATAGTGGGCCAAAAATTGCCACCAGGATGAAAAAGCCGGCGAGCACCATGCCAACCCGTGCCTTGGAGTTGGACCACAGCACGCGAAAGATGTCCGCCAGGGGACTCGGAGGACGGACCACGGGCAGGGGTTCGGCGGATAGTTTGCGTTGATCGGCGACACTCATACCGAAGTCCCCCTTCGAACCCGTGGATCAAACAGCACGTACGCCAGATCCGCGACAAAGTTGGCCAGGACCACGCAGACCACGATGATGAGGAAAATGCCCTGCATCAAGGGAAAATCTTCGTTAATGACCGCATTGTACAGGAGATAGCCAATGCCGGGATAAGCAAAGACAATTTCTGTCAACAGCGACCCACCGACCACAAATCCGATCGCCATGGCAAAGCCCGTAATGTTTGGCAAGAGGGCGTTTCTGGCGACATACATCCACGCGATCCACCGCTCGTGCAGGCCCTTGGCTTGGGCGAGCAGCACATAATCCTCGTTCAGCGTGTTAATCATGTTATTGCGCATGCTCAAGAGCCATCCGCCGATCGAACTGATGACGATGGTGACGGAGGGTAAAATGCCGTGCCGCACCACGTCCCAGACAAATCCGAAATTCAATCGGGGCACCGCCGAACCGCTATAGGCGCCGGAGAGCGGAAACCAGTGCAAGATGAAGCTCAGGCCGTAGATTAGCGCCAGGGCGAACCAAAAATAGGGAAACGTGCTGGTAAAACTGGAGACGGTCGTCAAAAAGCCGTCGGCCCGACGGCCGCGCTGCCAGGCTGCAACAATCCCGAGCCCGGTTCCGACGGCGAAACTTATAATCGTGGAAAGGCCCACCAATCCCAGGGTCCAAGGCAGCGCTTGGCCGATCATATGGCTGACGCTGTAGGGAAAATAGGTATACGAGACCCCGAAGTTGAAGTGCGAGACCTGGTTCAGATATTGGAGATATTGGTGAAAGAACCCACCGCTGGAAATCCCCAACATGATTCTGATGGCCTGGGCCGCATGCGGGTTAATCTGACCCCGACCGTGAAACTTGGCCATCATGGCCTGAACCGGACTCCCCGGCATCAACCGCGGAATTAAGAAATTGAGCGTGATCGCTACCCACAAGGTCCCAACCAGGAACACGACCCGGCGCAGAAAATACCGCATGCTCAGGAAAACTCCTTTCCGTAACGAAGGAGGGAATCCCCCTCCTTCGTGTAGGCTTCTAACCCAAGGACGCGCGGAATTACTTGGCCGGCATCAAGTGGGTCGCAATCAGCAGCGTGTCCGGATACGTGTTGGACGGCATCGCGTAGGGGTTGCTTTGGGTCGGCCAACCTACGTAGTGGTTGGTCTGGTATTCATTCCAGGCGGCACCGTAGACGAGGGACACGACCGGCAGCTGCTTCACCATGATGGTCTGCAGCTGGTTGATGATGGCATGCTGTTTGGCGGAGTTGGTGGTCTTCGCGTAGGCCGCCAAGAGCGCATCCACCTTGGGGTTGTGGTAGCGTTCCACGTTGCCCGTGAAAGGCGCCACCTGGCCGATCGGGGCCGACATCGAACTGGAAAGAATGTAATTGTAAATGAACCAGGGGTTCGGATTCGAGTTCTCGTAAACCAGGGCGGACTGAAAGTGACCGGTTTCCACGTTGTTGTAGTCCGTGGCGACCGACGGCGTGATGACCCTGACTTTGATGCCGAGCGTACCGAGCTCGCTGTGAATAATCTGGCAGTCTTGAATCCAGTCCGTCCAGCCGGTAGGCACTTCCAGGGTGAAGGAAATTTGCTTGCCGTTCTTACCGATCAGCTGTCCGTGGGCATTTTTCTTCAGGCCCATCTGTCGGAGCAGCGACGCCGCCTTTTGCGGATTATAGGCATAGGCGTACTTCTTGACCAAGGTCTTGTCGAGCCACTTGGGGGCTAAGGACGGCGGTAGCAAGGTCTGGTTCGCCGGCGGCTCATAGCCGTATTCGCCTTGCTTCCAGATCTTGTGCTTATTAATCGCATAGGCCATCGCGGCGCGGAACTTGACGTTGTTAAACGGGTACTGATTCAAGTTGAACACGAGATTTACCGGCGGGGCCAACGGGAACCAGTAATGGTAGTACTTCGGGTTCCGGTCGACATAGGTGCCTTGGATGTTGGGCGTGAATAAGACACTCTGATCGAACTTCCCTTCCGACATGAGCATATCGCTCGTGGTGTTACTGGAAAGCGCGACCGATTTGATGGCCGGAATGTGAACCTTGGCCCGTTGCCAATACAGGGAATTGGCTTTCAAGGTGTACTGGGTGGGATGAAATGATTGCAGCACAAAGGGACCGGTTACCACGGGATGGGGATTGGTATAGCTGACGGGATTTTTGACCTTGGACCATTGTTGGGCAGAGACAATCGGGGTGGTGGCGATATAAAACCACGACGGAATGTTCACCTTTTTGAAGCGGAAGGTGACCGTGTTGCCCGATGCGCTGACCCCGGACAAGTTGGTCCAAACCGCGTTGAGATCCAGGGCGGGATACCGTTTCAGCATGTCAAAGGTGAAGACGACGTCCTTCGCAGTAAAGGGTGTTCCGTTGCTCCACTTCACGCCTTGACGGAGGGTAAACTGCAGCTCAGTCTTCGTGACCCACTTATAGTGCGTGGCCAGCCACGGGGTTTGCTTGCCGTTTAAAAGATTGACCATCGTCAGGGGCTCATACATGTAGTAAACCCCTGACAGGAGATTCGGTGAAAATGGGTTGAAATTCTCCGTGAAATTCGGCGACCCGTCTTCGACTCCCAAGACCAAAGGCACCTTGCCCATCACGGTTGCCGGTCGTTGGGCCGTTCCGGCGGCACTTAACATTCCCGCCAATAAAATCGCGGGTGCCGCCCATGCCAGCTTGCTGACGCTTGATGACATTGACTGTTGCCTCCTTGACCTTTTGCGAATTTTGTAAATCCCTCGGCCATCGCCAACACGATTCCCGCAAATCCTTGCTCGCTGGCGAAGCGCCATGGCGCAAGATTGGCGCGATTTCGTCCGTCGTTACGACGGTGGCGAATATCGTCGATCATTTTGATTAATTCGGCGTCGATTAGTGAAAATCCTGCTTGTTGTGCGGATTGGACCGCGGGCTGCCCAGGGTGCAGTTCGTCACCTATGGAAATCAATTCGATCACCCGTGATCAGTTAAGCAACGTAATTAACGCGCTATCCCTCTAACGGTGCCGTCCGCGGGTCTAAGAGCCGGTCTTGGTGGACGTTGGGATCCACCCCTTCATGCGGCATGAGCGCGACAATTGCCCCGATCGGATCGCGAATCCCCGCCGTGCTACACACGCGCGGGAGGAACTGTCGGAGCTGATGCGGAGATCGGATGGGGGGGTCTGGGCTCAACCACAGTCCGCTTGTTTGGTGGCGTCTGCGAGCTATCCGAGCAGGATAACCCCAGAAGAATTGAGGTGCCGCTGGGCGTGCTATACTGACTGGGCGTGCTATACTGAAAGGAAGGGAAGGAGCTTGGGTGACAATGGCGGACGAAATCCACCCCCCAAGGACACGTCGGGTGTCGAGGAAAGAGTCAGCGTGAGTTGGCTTATCTTGCAACGGCTCGACGACTTGAAGGGACAAATTGGTGCCGTAGACGGACGGTTTGCTGCCATAGAGCGACGGTTTGAAGCTATGGACCGGCGATTTGAAGCTATGGACCGGCGATTTGACGGGGTGGATCGACGATTTGAGGTCATGGAGCGACATTGGTTGTGGTCGATTTCTCTTATTGCCGTTATGGCTTTAGGGTTGTTGGCCAAGTTATGGCTTCCGGGAGCTTGATCCCGGGCAGCTTTGGAATTAGCTTTCCTCAAAACCCAATTCTCAATACTGACTAACTGTGGGCTCTTGCCCAAAGACTACCATGGTATACAAAAATAAACAAACGCGTCCCACTTGTTGGGTGGATTGGATGCAATCCATCGTCAAATCTCGAATCATTGTACGCTCGGCTTGGAAAAGGATCAGAGTGCCTATCGGCGGTCCTTTGGCAATCTTCGGGCACGGGCCGCGGCTTCCAACACGCTTGTGCCCTCAGCAGATACACGCCCTCAGTCCTGTCGACGACCATTTGACGCATTGTGGAACTTCGATGGGTTCCTCCGAGACTGCCTGCTTGCGCTCGATTCCTGCGTGCATTGGGCGTTTGCGGCGACAACGCTTACAACCGACACCGACACCGGATTGGTTAAGCCCACCCGACAATTGGCTACGGTATGGAAACGACTCGTGGCTGCCATCCCGAAAGATGATCGAGTCCGCAGTGAGCGACTAATAATCTGTTCACGAGCACAGCGCGGATCGTTTACTTCTGTCAGGGTATTTCTGGAATACGATTGCCTTCGTTCATCGGAACTCCATGGCGAACCCGCCGCCGTTCTTCCTGCACGGAATCGGCCGCGGGACTGCAAGGCCACGGTCACCCGGGCCACGTACCGAACGGTAGCGCGTGGCCCACAAGGATGCGCGCATACGCATGGTTTGCTGCTCGACAGGGCGTTGATTCTCGGAGAGCCAGACCCGCGCCCCAACCTTGGTTGACTGTTACGGTGCGCCCTCCTTGTTTCTTTGCTGGGAGCCTGAGATCAGGGCGATGCGAAGGCTGCGAATCCGCGTGGACGCCGGGACACGGTCCGAAGGGCTGCTTCGGCGAGGCGACTCGGCGGGTTTCTGAACGCGCTAACGATCCACCCTTCGGGATCTTTAGATCGGGGGCTCGGGGCCGGTCGATCGCCCCTTGCGGCCGAAGCCCCCATCAAGACGGTCCGTTAGGCACGGAGAATCTTCTCTGTTGGAACCTATCCCGCGCATCGGTGGCAACGGCATAATGACTCGCGTACGGGGTGCAGCAGCGCCCGCCGCGGTCGCCGAACGGCGTGTCCCTAGTGGCGACTTCGGCCGATGGCGCTGACACCCGAACGTCATCCGGACCGGGCAGCCCGGCGATCCCTCACAACCAGGGGATGATAAGCCTGGTCTCCCGGTCACGACCAAGGAGGTTCGGTTTTATGGAGTCCCTGCGTACGTCTTCCGAATTTCCGCAGGCTGCGCCAACGTCGTTCACCCTGCGGAAGGTGCATATCTTACGCTTGACCTGCGTGTTTTTTGCCTTGTGCAATGTCGCCGCCCACGTCTACGCGACCCCGGGTGCGACCCCCATCACGACCTGGTGGATCGACGTCGAGATCGCGGCCTACGGCCTCATCGCGGTCATCTACCTCTTCGGCCTGCGGATGTTTTACTGGCCCCCCATCGCGTTTACCGCCTTCACCATGGTCATGTTTTTCTTGAGTGGGTGGTTCGCGATGGGTCCCATCGATCCAACGCCATTGGTCGGTCACCTGCAGCTTCTGCACTATTCTTTTGGCCGCGGATTTTCGGTATTGTCCTGGCTTTACCTGCTCATTGCAGGGGGGATCATGCTCAAACAGGACCCGGGAAGCCAGATTAACGAACTCCTGAAACAGAGTTAAGCGGTGAGGATGCGCCGATTGACCGCAGCAGGAAAGGGGGGCTGGCGCCATGCGGCAGATTCGGGTGGCTATCTTGGGCGACAGTGAGCTCGAGAACGAAGGCCTGTGTCATGTGCTCCGAAAGCATCCCGACCTGGTGCCGTGTTGTCATGGTGTGGTATCGGTGCGTGATGTCGTTGCATCAGAGGATCTCTGCGACGGTCTCCGCAGCGACGTCACCGTGATGCTGCTGCCCCTTGGACTCCTGTACACGGTGATTTCCCGGTGGCGAGCTGGTCATCCCAGCGAGCCCATCCTCGCTATTGTGAAGGGTTCCGGGCATGGGAATGCCGTGGGCCGCCTGCTCGACGCGGGGGTCGCCGGGATCCTAAGCACGTTGGACCCGTGGGCGGTGGCCAGCCTGGTTCGCCTGGTCCATAACCACGTGGGCGTCGTGGAAGCGACGATGGTTCGCCGGATGTTGCAGGAGACTCGGGAAAGCGGGTTTAGTCCGTCCCGCATGGTTCCCCTCGACGATCACGTCTGGGAACTCCTCGCTCGGGGATGGTCCAATCCCCAGATTGCGACCGCATGTGGTCTGTCGCTGGCGCAGACCAAACATGCAGTGCATCGCATTTTGCACTACCTAGGCGTTACCAGTCGCACCCAGGCCGCCCTGGCCTACGCCGGGGAAACCCTGGAGGAGTCGTCGGGGCTCGAGGCGGAGTCGGCGAGCGCACGTCCTGCGCGCTCGCCGGTTTCGGTCCGGCCGTCGCACGACGAGATAAGGAGGTCGGTACGATGATCACCCTGACGGTCGTGGTGGCGTTAGAGATGAGCGTGGTCGTGGGAGCGATGGGAGGGGCCATGGTGCGGATGATTTGCGACATTCACCGATTGCCGTCGCATACCCCGCACGCCCCGGTCATCGTGGGTCGCGGTGCAGAGAAATGGGTGATGCGGTCGCCGACTGCCGTCTGGCGGATTACGTCCGATTCCCCTCAGCCCATGTCCCGTCCGATCCTCCGCGCGCTGCCCTCCAAGCCCCCGGGTAGGCTGCACGTCGTGCCTCGCGATTCGCCCCCGGACCACGTGCGTAGATGACTTCGCTGCCGTCGGTGATCGGTTGCGAAGAGCTCTTGGCAGCCCGCAGAGGACGGATGGCGCCGTGGTCACGGTCTACTTTGCGCGAACCGCGTCATCGGCACACGATGGTGAACCCGGTCACGGGGCCGCCTGTCCCAAGGGAGTCCGGGGTCGAGGAGGCAATGAGGGGTCCAAGCACCGGCGCGAACCCTAGGTTGGACCCAGGGGGGACGGTGAAGACGTTGGAATCCTGGCAGGTGGCATTGGTGGATGGTCATGATCTGGTCCGCATGGGATTGCGGACCTTGATTGCGGGCCAACTCGATATGAGTGTGGGTTGCCAGAGTGCCACAGGAGCGGACGCGCTGGCCTCCGTGCCCCATCACGCCGATATCGCGATACTCGGTATTCGGCTGCCCGACGGATCGGGGCTTGACATCTGTCGGCAAATTCGCGCCCGGGATCCCCATGTGAGTGTCATGATTTTCACGATCGTTGCCGCGGCGGACATGGTGGCTAAAGCCTTGGATTACGGTGCGTCGGCATATGTCCTGAAAAGCGCCTCCGCCTCCCGAATTTTGGAGGCCATTCGTACCGTCGCCGAGGGAGGACTGTGGTTTAGTCCCGAGGTGGCCGAGACCGTTCAGCACCACCTGCGCAATCCTCATGCACCAGCGCATCCCATCCTTGCTCTCTCCGCCCGCGAGCGCGCCGTGGTGCGCCAGATAGCGAACGGGAAGACCAATCCGGAAATTGCCAGGGAGCTCGGACTGAGCAACACGACCGTGAAGCATTACGTCAGCAGTCTGCTCGGCAAATTGGGATTGGAGCACCGTGCCGAGGCGGCCGCCTTGTTTGCCCGTTATCGAGAGGAACATGGTTCTCGAGAAGAAACGGGCCGGTATCGATCTCTCGATGCCAAGGCGAGGTGACGAGGAAGCCGCGGCAACGGCCTTGTCATCGCTGAACCCCTCCGGGGATCAGCGATGTTTCTGCTCCGTCTGATCGGTGAACGCCCTGCCAAATTCACCGGTTCGGCGCGTTGTGCGTCGCACCGCTCACCGGAGCAAAATCCGTCGTGGAGTCTTTGGGGAGCAGACCATTGCATGCCCCTATGGCTGTGGGGCTCGATCGACGTGCTGGGCGCGGGCTGATCACCCATCCAAACGGAACCGACGATGCCTGGAAGACCGTGCTGACGCGCCTGAGTCCAGAACACTGGTCGGATTGCCAGGCCAGTTGGACGATGATCGTTGCGGACGACGGAACCGCCCCCACATGAATTTCCGCGATTTCCCACGCGGCGAGCGTTATCGCATACCGTACATGGCTCCTCGAAGGTCCGCCTGCCTGATGGTAGGAAAGGGAATGATCGGTGGAGCCGAGTCGGCCTGTGGCCCTGTCATCCAGCATGGGGCAAGGCAACAGCCTTGAGGAAGCCGACAGGTTAGAGCATCACACGACCGCCGCCCCGAGGTTGCCTGTCGACTAACGCTCAATGCGTCGCTGTCAGACAATGCCATGCAATTGCCGAATATTCGGAGTTGATTTATCCTAGTAATGATCTCGCGCACTGGAAGTTTCGGCCCGGTATTTGCAGAAAACTGTGCATGAGAAGCCGATAACGCTTGCGGTGAAGGGGATTGGATTGGTCGTTCGCGTGGGGATCATCGTTTTCAACCACGGGATGACGGTGCATTGTCGCCGGCGATAACGTCCAATCGCCATGGCTCCTCGCCTCACGGTGAGGCATGAAAGCCAATAAGGGGGGTTTTAGGGAGATGCGCCACGCAAAGATCTGGTGGAACCAACAGCATTTTTGGACGATGGTTGGTATGGCTCTCTTTGTCTTTCTAAACGCTAAGGGCTGGGGAATCTCCAAAGTCAGTGGCACGGACATGCTGGCGCTCGGTGGAGTCGTCGCCGCCTGGATTATCTTTGACGAACTGCGTGATCATAGGTCTGCGGGATAACACGGCAGTCATTGTAATTACTAAGGCGAGGCGATGCCGTTCGGCATCGCCTCGCCTCGTCCATGGTATTCGGTCGGAGCAGATGGTATTTCCGTATTTGGGGTTGAGAGGCTCGGCGACCCCGGGGGCGCCGCGAGGTCCTCGCCGGCCACGTCGGCCCGAATCGCGAGGCCATCATAGGCGCCGTGGTACCAGACCTCGACGGTGTCGGGCTGGTGGATCCCTCGCTTGCCAGAAAGTGGCGACGTATCCATCGTTTCCTATCTGGCAGGGATACCGCAGATTGGCCCATTCGTTTCGCGTGGACTGTCTGGTTCAACGAAAGAGGTTACAGGGCGGGTTTCGGGCTCTTGCACAAAGGCTGCTATCAACCGTTGAGGCCAGTTCTCGGAGTAAAGCA
>JAJZZH010000170.1 GCA_021797675.1 Bacillota bacterium
GACGACGGCGACAGCCCGTACGGCGGCGTGTTTACCGACAAAAGACTGTCGAAAAGATACTTTAAGCTCAACGATTTCGTGCGGTCCAATACCCTGTGCTACGGGCTCTTTGCGGAATCGGTCATCGATCTTCCCTGGAACACCCTATCCGCGTAATTTTCATCTTTTTCCCATCTTCTTCCCGAAAGGCCGGTGAACCTCGCATGTCTCGGATTTCCTACCGATACCGTCTCTGGCAGCCGCGCAACGTGCGCACCCACGGCTTTATGGATTGGGAAACCTATCAGCGGGTCATCGGGCCCGTCATCAACCCTGCCGCCTACCAGTGCGTCTACACCGGAACAGTTAACAGCGACCGTCCCCAGGCCGCCTTAGAAGCGCTCTTCGTCCAATTCAATCGGCATCATCCTGCCGATTATCGCGGGTATTCACTCAGCATGGGCGACATCGTCTGGCTGGACGGGAATGCCTACTACTGCGATACGGTCGGGTGGGTCTCGCTGCCTCCAACGTCCTTCGCGCCCAACATCCTGACCCCGGATTGATGGACGAATGCGATCTCCGCTGGCCATCCCGGAGTATCCCATGCGCGGTAATCCCCCCCACCTTTCAGCGTGGGGATTGCCCACGATGAGGAGATGAGTTTTATGACCCCTTCACCGCGTGCCTTCTTATGGTCCATTGATCCTCAACGGGCCGTGTACGGACACGACGAAGTCGCTGCCGTGTTGCACGCGTGGCGGCAGGTACCCGATTTCCCCGAAGGGTCGTGGTGGAGCGGCGATTGGCTCGGCATCGACCGTCTGACCGATCGCACCGATCCGCGCTACCGCGCCTGCTGGCAAGAGGCCAATGCCTGGTCGCCCTGGCTCTTCCCCCTGCGCCATCGACCTGGCCAACGCATCTACGTCGTCTTTTGCCCTGCCTTGTCCATTGCTTCCCAGCAGGCCATCCACCACCGTCTGACCCCTTGCCCCACCTATCTCGGGCTGCGATCCCACCCGGATTGGCCCGCAATTCTCGGATCCGAATCCGGTCAAGTCCGCGCCGGCGCGATTGCCATCCCCTGTTGGATCCACGAAAATCCCGGCGACTTGCCGGATGCCTCCTGCCAACCCTTGCAAAGCGGGATGGACCTCGCACCCATTGCCCCCGTTGTTGCCTATCACCCCGTTCCCATCATCGATCCGGCGATCTGGGACGCGCTCTTTTCGACAGATCCACTCGACTAGCCCTAAACGGAAACCCTACTGCGGGATAGCCAAATCGGTAAGGCACGGGGCTTTGGACCCCGCATGTGCAGGTTCGAGCCCTGCTCCCGCAACCACCTTGGCCTAAAACCCTTCGTGTTCCTCAACCATTCCCTCGCCTCAAGGCATGCTGGTTCCGGCGCATTCGAGCGATAGCACGGCGGGCACAGAACCCGAAAACACGTCTTATTCCCCGCCCTCGCTTGTGTTTTCACTCGTAATGGTGCTATGCTTGGAAAGATCCGGTATTTCCTTATCGTGTTCGGCCACGGGAGGTATCGCGCATGTCGTTCCCTCGCGCCACAACGGAACCCCGCCCTATGGAACGGCTCGAAGGGCAACTACTGGCTATTCGATACCGCCATGCGAACGGCTGGTGCATTGGCCAAGCCACCCTCAATGCCCAATCGACCCAGGTGGTAGGCCACGTCCTCAGCACCATTCCTTTGCGCAAACCGCAAGTCTTCTATGGGTACTGGGTGACGCATCCCCAATATGGTCGACAGTTTCAGGTGCAAGCCACGCGGACCCCCGAACCCTTCACGCCGTCCGGCATCGTCCGGTATCTTGCCACCATCCACTGCCCCCACCTAGGGCCCAAAACCGCCCGCAAACTGGTCGATGCCTTGGGATCCGAAACTCTTCTCGTGCTTCGCGAACATCCCGATCAGGTCGCAGCGTTGCCCCGCATCAGCGCGCAACGAGCGCGCCAATGGCAACAGTTTTTCACGAACCAGCACGATCAGGAAGCGATCGTCGTCTGGCTCCTGCAATGGGATATCGATCCCACCGTCGCTCGTCGTCTCTTCGATCACCATGGTGCTAAAGCGCTCGACTACGTGCAAACCAATCCCTATGCGCTCACCCAAAATACCTGGGGCATTGGATTTCATGTCGCCGACCGCATGGCGCTCTCCTTGGGATGGGAGCCACTCAGCCCCGAGCGCTTAGAAGCCGTCTGGCGCTTTGGCCTGCAAACCGCCCTCACACAAGGCGATTGCTATCAAACGACCGCGCAACTTCAACACCAAGCGGAAACGCTCTTGACCGATCAAGACGCTGAGACGGTCCGGACCGCCCTAACGGCTGGTGCCGACCGGTTTGCACAGTTGCCCGACCTGTGGGTCGACCACGATCAATGGCGACTTATCTGGGTCGACCGCTTGGAACGTCGCTTAGCCCATGCGATCCACACCCACCACCGCGCTTCGGCCACGGACGTGCCCATCGACTGGTCGTGGCTCGAAGCGCAGACCCACGTCCACTACGACGCCGCTCAGCAGGAGGCCCTCCTGGGAACCCTGCATCATCCCTTTAGCATCATCACAGGCGGACCCGGTACCGGAAAAACGACGATTCTGCATGGATTGCTCACCTGGTTGACCCAACGAGCCGACGTCCCCGCCACCGCGATCGCCTTAGCGGCACCGACGGCCCGTGCGGCCCAACGCATGACCGCCGTGACCCATCATCCTGCTCAGACGATGCATCGTTTGCTGGAATGGAGCGCAATCGACCATGGGTTCACGCGTCATGCCGACCGTCCGCTTGCGGTCACCTGGTTGATTGTGGACGAAGTGTCCATGGTCGATTTGCCCCTCGCGGACGCCCTCTGGCAAGCGATCGGGCCGAACACCCAGGTGCTATGGATTGGCGATGAACACCAGCTGCCGTCGGTGGGTCCCGGCAGCATTCTCAAAGACGTCATCGCCAGCGGACAGGTGCCCGTGTTTCGCCTCCACCGTAATTTCCGCTCCACTTCCGGCATCAGCGTGGCCGCCCACCATTTGTTAGCGGGTCGCGTCATCCAGGCTAATGACGAGGTCGCCATCACGCGCTATGCCAAGGGCGTGGAGAAAGCATCCGTGCAGGCGGCTCTGCTGAACCAGGTCCAAAGCGCGCACGCCGATGGCATTCCTTGGGACGCGATGCAGATCCTGACCCCCATTCACCGGGGTCTACTCGGTACGGAGGCCCTCAATCCGCCCCTGCGCGACCTCATGAATCCCCAACCCGATTCCGCACCCTCCTTTACCGCGCAAGGCGGCCAAACGTTTCGCTCAGGCGACCGGGTCATGCAAACGCGCAATGCCTATGCCAAAAATGTGGTCAATGGCGATCTGGGCTTCGTGCAAGCCATTCGCCCGGATCCGGAGGATGGCGACGATGCTGCCCCCAAGCTCTGGGTCCAGTTTCCGGATCATGTCGTCACCTTTACCACCGAGGACGCCCGCCACCTCCAACTGGCGTACGCGATGACGGTGCATAAGTCGCAAGGATCCGAGTATCCGGTGGTGTTCTTCCCCTTGTTTTACGACGCCTTTGTGACGCTGCATCGCAATCTCGTCTATACCGCGATCACGCGGGCCAAACGCCGACTGTATCTGTTCACGGAAGCCTCGGCGATCTGGCTGGCCTTGCGGCGCGGCGATGGCGCCGCACGGCAAACGACCTTGACGGAGCGGCTGACTGAGTCTTCCTAAGTCCCGGCCATTTTCGCTCCCGTCCTTCGCCACGAAGCCACTCGATTTTCGGGACCGTGCTCCCCTGTCGAATGGCTTCGTTGCGTCTTTCCCCTATTCGGCCAGTTTGGCCAATTGATTGCGCGCCGCATCCAACTGTCGCTCGGACACGGTAATCAACCGTTCCAACAGAGGTGCCTCAAGCTGCGTCACGTCCAAATGCTCATAGCCCGTGATCACCGCCGGCACAATATGCTGTTTATCCGGTGAGGAGGTCGCCTTGGGTTTCTCGTCTGCTAAGCCTGCCCGTTTTAGCAACGCCGTGACCTCAGCGGTCACCCGTTTACTCGTCAACGGTTGGGTATTCGCCAACCGCTCTAGCATGGACGCAAACACCGTTTCCGCTTGCGCCAAAATCTTTTCCCGCGCGACCGGATCCTGGGTAATCTCCCCTGCCCGTTCGCGCGCTTTTTGCATCAGACGGCTGGCCGCGCGAAAGTGATTCAGCGCAATCAAGCCTTGATCAAAATACGGCCACAAGCGCGGATTACGACCGAGAATTTCCCCCACGTGGGCATACCACCGCACCGTGGTTTCTCCCAATCCCAAGACGTCGGCGACCTGACGAATCCCGCGCCCTTCTTGCTGAAGACTTGCAATCGCCTGAATGACATCGCGCAGATGCATGGTTTCCCGTTGGAGGTTTTCGGTTAACTGCACGGCTACCACTTCTTCCCCCGACAACGGCTCGGCGATCACCCGGGCCGGCACCTGCTCCCAGCCGAGCGCCTGGGCAGCCGCGACGCGACGAAATCCCGCAATGAGCCGATACTGAAAGCCGTGGTGCTTGCCAGGAATCGGTTGCACAATGACCGGCTCCAGCATGCCGTACCGCGCTAAGCTCGCTTGCAACGCGGATAATTCTGCCGGATCCATGCGCTTGCGCACGTTTCCTTGCCGCGTATCCAGCGCTTTCAACACAATATCCCGGGTTTCTAAACCAGGGCGTTCGGCTTCGCCTTCCGTATCCGCGATAGCCACCGTCTGCGTGTGCAACAAGGTCCGTAGTCGCTCCGTTTCGGCTTCCACCGCTTCGTCGACGACGGCCGCGGTCGAAGTTGCCGCCCGTTTTCCTTGACGTTTCGCCATAGTTCGGTCTCCATCCTTTCTTCACCCCAAACTATTTTGCGCGCACGGCTTTCCGATCCAGCGGCGCGAATGGGGGGGAATAAATCGCCGTCATTATCGCATGTCCCTATCGGTTTGTCTATGCATCCCATGATGAGGAGCACGCGTCGAAGATGGACCACATCCCGCGACCTCAAAGGCATCCCGTGTTTATGCGATCTACCCCCTTGGTCATTCAAACGCACCGCGGTCACTTGCGGCATGATTTTGCCTGGGTTTTGCGCGAAGCCCTGGATTTTGCCGCCTGGTGGGATCCCACAACGACCTATGGGGCAACCTATGGGGATACCTGGCCCACCCAGGCTATTCCCTCGACCGAAGCCGTGATCGTCCCCGTGGGAACGCTGGAATGGGTCGCCACCTGGACTCAGATCCGCTATCAACGAGAACTCTCAAGCTTTCTGCCTCTCACCATCCCCTCCGCGTTACGCACACCGACCTGGCTCGGTCGAACGCTGGCTTGTCTGGACCGCGAGACGCTACTTCGGGAGCATCGGGCCCATCCGGTGTTTCTCAAGAGCGCAACGCGGTATAAAGGATTCGTGGATATTCGCATTCCCGACGCTAACCTCCCTGATGATGCGTATTGGGTCAGCGACGTCGTCACTTTTCGCGCAGAATGGCGGGCATTCGTCCACCGGAACACCCTGGTCGGACTGCAACGCGATGCCGGAGAACTCGAGATGTTTCCCGATGGATCGACCCTTCATGCGATGATCAATGCCGATGCCGCAACGGCACCTCAAGCGTATACCCTCGACGTGGGCATCCTGGATGCACCCCACGCGCCTACGGTGATCATCGAAGTCCACCCCTTCGTCTGCTGCGGTCTCTACGGGTGGGACGATCCCTTACGACTCATCGCGATGTTGATCGACGGATGGCGTAGTGGGCTCACGCTGGCTGAACTCCCCGATCCCTACCTGGGATCACATTTCCACGATCCATAGTTCTATTGCCGATCTCCAAACGAGCAACCCCCCGCCACGATTTCACGGTTTTGATAAGAAAGCCTCGTGGCCATTGGAACCTAAGGTTTCCTCAGTAACCACCCTTTCGCTCTATCGCTTCACCCTGGCTTGACGCCAGGTTCATGGACAAATGGTCCGCAACGTGCTGTCATCGCGCTACCATCCTTCTACATGGCCGATCCGGCAGATGCATCACCAAACTATCCAGAGGCAATGTTTTCCCACCTATCGATTCGCGAAAGGATGACCCGGTATGTCCGTCTTAAGTCTTCCGTTCTGTCCCCGATGCCACGAAGCCCTGCAGGCCTTGGGCGATCCCCTCGATCACCCAAGTGCCATCGGCAGCGATGATCGTTCCGTGCCCGATTCGCTCCAATGCGACGGCTGTCCTTCTGGCAATGCAACACCGTCTGAAACTCAACCGAAATCATCACCCTTTCTTCGCCCCACGAACGGCGAAAGACAGAGGAATGCTTTCTTCAGCAACTGCCCTTTCGCTCGATCGCTACACCCTGGCTGGCCGCCAGGGTGGGATCGAACACGTACTCACAGCCATCCCGCGATGCGCGGATCCCGCATCGCTATCACTCACAAGGTGGACCCGATGGCAAAGCGACAGCTTCGCCCTCCTGACGTTTGCGGTACTAGGAGCTTCAGGCCGAAGCTTCACCGCACGACCTTGCGTCCTCTGGGCATCCTCTTTCGAGGATCATTCATCCCGCTTGACGAGACGAACGATCCCGCCAGCACTCGCCGTACCATATGGGGTGAGAAAGCACCCTCTTCGGGTACCCCCACCTTTTTTCTAAACGAAACCCGTGTTAGAGTGGTGAACACATCCTCCCCACGGCTAACTCAAAAGCCATTGCAGCTTTCCCCGCAGGTGCACTTGGCCTGCGCAGCGGACCCAAAGGATCCTCTGAAGATCCCGAGCATTCAGAACACCCAGCTGGACAGGATTCGCACCGATGACTTCCCGAAAGAAGGCACACGTTGACATGGGCGATCGCACTGCAATTCACTGGACCGATGCCACCTGGAACCCGATTACCGGGTGCTCCCGCATCTCTGAAGGCTGTGAACACTGCTACGCCGAGACGTTGTCCCATCGCTTTCGCTGGACGACCCAACCGTGGACGCTTTCCCATGCATCCGACAACGTCCAATGCCATCCCGAGCGACTGGATCACCCTCTCCGGTGGACCAAATCTCGGCGCATTTTCGTCAACTCCCTCAGCGATGCGTTTCACACCGAGGTCCCGGACGACTTTCTTGACGAAATCTTTGCCGTCATGGCCCTCGCCACTCACCATATCTTCCAAATCCTCACCAAACGACCGGAACGCATGCAACAATATCTCACCGCTCCCCACACCATCGCCCGTATCGCCGCGGCCGTCGATCGACGCGCGACCCACGTCGTGGATCGGGTCTTCACCAACGATGTAGATC
>JAJZZH010000167.1 GCA_021797675.1 Bacillota bacterium
TCGTTCCAACCAATCTATGGCAACCTGCCATAGAGCTATTTTCGCTCTTTAATTAACTTTTGTCTATATTTTTGTTACCTCCACCCATAGCGTGTTGCGCCAACCGGTTTAGCCGGGTCTTGAGGACCCGACCCATTTTACGTCCCCCGCGATTGCGCGAGACAACCGCCAACTGGTCCAGTTTTCACAAAACGGCCCCTAATGGATGATATCAACGACCGGAGCATTGTTCGGAAATGCTTTCGCCTGACGGTGAGCGCGTCATATCCGCATCGCCAAAGCAAGGCATTTCGGCGGACGGGATTAGTCATCGGTGTACCTTCGCTGCTGCACCCGGCCAACCTCGTTGTCCCCGGCGGGGAAGACCCTACGTTAAATGGTCCCATCGCCAAGGAGACTCCCGCGAACGATCCCCCGATGCGATCCTCGCCGCCAGGTGGGATCGGACGGGGGGAACATGCATCGTCGACAGAACCATGGCAGTTTTCATTGCGGGCAACACTAGGCCCAAGTCCGCCAAGGCCGCATTACCGCGACCTCCTCGACCCCTGGCGCGCATCGTCCACGTGATCTTTTGCGGCCTGAGCAGCTTGCCTCGCGGATTTTCCAAATCCGTTGTCTCCCCGCTAGGCGGGGGACTGAACATTTGAGTTAGTGTTCCTGGGTCACCACCTCTCCCCGACGTCGGTGACGCCGAGGATCGGCGATGATGCCCAGACTGGAATCCACCACCACGTGACCCGTCGTGTGGAGCATCTCGTCGGCGTTCATGTCATAGAGGACGATGGCCTCGTTGGCTACGGAAGCCAGGTGATGGTGCCCCGCTCCTGGCGAATTTGGGACTGGCATCGATATCCCTCCTCGCAACATTTCAGACCAGACGATTAGTTAGCCGAAAACCTTCCCCCTATTTTACCCCTTTTTTTGCTGAAGCCATTGGCCATAGCGCGGAGCAAAGTAGGTAATGATGATGTCCGCGCCCGCCCGACGCATCCCCAACAAAGATTCCTCGACTACCGCGCGTTCGTCCATCCAGCCATGCTGCGTGGCGGCCATGATCATGGAATATTCGCCAGAAACCTGATAGGCGGCCACCGGCACGTTGACGCGGGCCTTCACATCACTAAGCACGTCCAGATATGGCATGGCGGGCTTGACAATCACGATGTCTGCCCCCTCGGCAATGTCCAAATCCACCTCGCGCAGTGCTTCGCGCCGGTTAGCTGGATTCATCTGATAGGACTTCCGATCCCCAAATTCCGGGGTATTCTCCGCCGCCTCGCGAAAGGGTCCGTAAAAGGCGGACGCATATTTCACGGCGTACGACATGATGGAGATATTCTCGAACCCCTCTTCATCGAGCGCCCGGCGGATGGCGCCCACGCGGCCGTCCATCATGTCCGAGGGGGCGACCAGATCTGCACCCGCCGAGGCCTGGGCCACCGCCGTCCTCGCCAACAGGTCCAGGCTGGCGTCATTGTCTACCGTCTTGCCGCGAAGGACTCCGCAATGTCCATGGTCGGTGTATTCACACAGACATAGGTCGGCAATCCATATCAACCCTGGGAAGTGTTCCTTAAACTTCTTCAGCGCCACTTGAATGACGCCATTGGGATCATAAGCCTCCGATCCTAGCGGATCCTTGTGGGCGGGAATACCAAACACCAGGACTGCCCGCACCCCCATCGCCTGAACGACCGCCAGGTGCTCCAGAGCACGATCCACCGACCACTGATAGATGCCGGGCATGGAGCGTATGGGGATTTTTTGGTCGCTGCCCGCCCGAATGAAGATCGGATAGACCAGCTGGCCCATGGCCAGCCAACGTTCTTGTACCAAATCGCGCAATGCCGCCGTCTGGCGCAACCGCCGCAGGCGCTGTATGGGAAACACGCACCACCACCTCCAAGTTATCGTATTGGGTGGGCTGCCAAGGCAAGAGCCGCCGTGGCTGCCAGCGTTTTCCAGTTCGATATAGGAGCCTCGCCCGAGACTGCAATACCATGGCGCGTCAGCGTCCGGCTGGTTTCCGCTCCGATACTGAAGGCTCGGATCCGCCGCAACGAATCACCGAGTTCATTCCAAAGACGAGTTACCGTCGACGGTGAAGAATAGAGCACCCCGTCCCATCGCCCCTTCTCCACGTCTTGGCGCACCGAGGCGGGCAAGGGCACCGCCTGATTAGTATAAACCTTCACCGTCTCCACCAGGGCGCCCCTGTGCTGCAAATAGCCGGCCAGATCCATTCGGTTGCGATCGCCCGTCGGCCACAAAATACGAACCCCGGAGACCCGAATGCGGTCGAAAGCCGCGGCCAAGCCATCTTGGTTCATCGCCGCCGGATCTGGGCTCAACGCTGGCTTGAGGCCATAACCCGAGAGAACTCGAGCGGTTTCCTGGCCGACCACCGCCAACTGGCCCCCGAGGCGGCGAAGATCTTGGCCATCCATGAGCAGGCGGTCGACAGTGTGACGAACCGCCTCCTGGCTGGTGAAAATAATCCATGCGTACTGTTCCAGGTGTGCCCAGGCCGCCGTTAACTCCGGCGTGGAGGCGGCCGGTACGATCCGGAAGAGGGGATGCCAAGCCACTTCCGCTCCCCAAGCGCGAAGATCTGCTGCCGCCTCCAACGCGCCAGGGCCGGCCCGCAAAATCGCCACCCGGCGACCGCGCAGGGGGCGCGCGGACCACCAGGCCATGGCCTGCGGACGCGCGGAAACCTGGGCACGGGTCAAAAGCCATTCGGGGCCGGCGGCGGATGCCCCCTCCGATCCCTGCCGTAGCTCGGTTTCATGGGCACTCAGGTAAACCCGCTGCCCCGCCGATCCGCTCAAAGCAAGCGTACGACTGCTCTCGGGGAACTGGGGTACACCCAGGTAGTCCGCAGCTAGGGTAATCGCCCATGGAGAGGGATAGCGTTTAGCCCAGGATTTCCAGGGGTCTGCCTGATTGAGTGCCTGGACCACCGGGTCGCTCGCCATAGGCTGGCGGGCTAGATATGCTACCCGCTCCCCGTTGAGTGCCCTGTGAGTGATCGCCTCAATCGGACGCGCGTCCCATTCGACCCGCCCGCTCCAACTCGGCGCTCCGGGGTTCCAGGGCCAATCCGGCGCGGATGCATAAATCACATCGCTTCGGCGAAGCACCTCCCAGGCGTCGAAGGTGAGCCACTCCCACACGCGGCCAGGCGGAATCGCCACGAGGGATAGTTCGGGAATCGCCAGCGAAATGTCATTTCGCATCGGACGCCCCCCGCTCGCCGTTGAGCAAGGCTTGGCCGCCGCTCGCGAGGAGTCGTTGAGCCACGATTTCCGCCGTCTGCACCGGGTCGGTACCGACCGCTGTGGCCAGGGTCGATCGCTGACCATCCGTCGCCGTAATCTTGGCCGTCAGTCGTAATTGTCGGGGATCCACCCAGACGGCATTGGCTCCGAGGGGAATTTGACAGCCGCCTCCCAATTCGGCCAAGAGTGCCCGCTCGGCGGCAACTAAGGCGGCCGTGGAGGGGTCATGAATGCGGGTCACGATCGTTCGGGTAACGGCGTCGTCGGCACGGATTTCCACCGCCACCACCCCCTGTCCTGGGGCTGGTACGACCACGGAGGGGTCCAACCATGCGCTGATACGATTGTGCCATCCCAGGCGCATTAAGCCGGCTGCAGCCAAAATGACGCCGTCCCAGCCTTCGTGCTCCATTTTGGCGATACGTGTAGCTAAATTCCCGCGGACGGGAACTATCCGGAGGTCTGGGCGAAGACCCTGCACAAAAGCCCGTCGGCGCACACTTGAAGTGCCGAGCACCGAGCCCGCGGACAGGTCGTCAAGGCTCTGCACCGGATGCGGAGAGACCAAGGCGTCCCGGGGATCCTCGCGGGGCAGATAGGCCCCCACGGTCAGACCGGCCGCAAGTTCCACGGGAAGATCCTTCAGCGAGTGCACGGCGCAGTCCACCTCTCCCACCAAGAGGGCTTGTTCCAATTCGGTGGTAAAAATCCCCTTGCCGGGCATTTCATCGAGTGCCCGGTCCAGGATACGGTCACCTTGGGTTTGAAACGGGACCACGTCGGAGGCCGTGCCCAGTTGCCGCAAAACATCCTGAACCAGGTTGGCTTGGGCCATCGCCAGCGCACTGGCGCGGGTACCGATGCGAAAGCGCACGCCAATCGCCTCCTTTCCGTTTTAGTGCAGCAGTTCCTGGGTTGATGCGCCTAAAGGCGCCCAATCGTCATAAAATTGACCGCCACCACCATAAATAATGTCATTAACAGGACGGCTGCGCGACGCCCTCGCCATCCGCCGAATTGGCGCATAGCCAGATATGTCGCATAGGCGCCTGCCGTGATCAAGGCCCACAGCGCAGTCACGTTGAAGAGGGAGACGGTGGTCGAACGAGACGACGAAACCACCATCCAGCCGGCTCCAATCGCCAGCAGCCAAAGCAACAGACCGATCGCGGCCAAGAGGGCGCTTAATCGGTCCATTTCCTGTAAGGCGGGCAACCGATAATAGAACACTTCCACGGACTTGTGTCGGAGTTCCCGTTCCTTTTCGGTGTACATTAACCCCACCACCGCGGCCAGCAAAAACACCACCACCGCGGCGGTGGCCGAACCGATATGCACCAGCAGCCATCCGTGGAGATTACTCATGGTCGGCCTTGCCCGAGACAAAAGGCCCAGGTCAATAGACCAGAGCACGAACGCCACCGGCAGCAAAAATCCTCCCATCGACCGATAACGGCGTCCATAGGCCATCGTCAGCAGTGCGAACCCTGCCACCAGCCACGCTAACACGGCCAACCACGCGGGGAGCGTCAAGACGGGGAGTCCGTCTACCTGCTCACCCAGCCGGACGAGCCACCAGGATTGCGCCACCCACCCGCCAGCCAGGATCCATCGCGCCCATATGCCGCACTGAGGCCGATACAAGGCCCAAACCGCCAAAATTGACGCGGCCAGATAAGCGGCCAGCGAGACGCCCTTCAGCATGGCGTCAGCGGGGGGATTCGGCTGGGATCTTTACCCTCGCTGCCGCCGATTGGGCTTCCGAGGGCAGGGCAAACAATTCTTGCACCATATCGATGCGACCCTGGTCGCCGACTCTTGCCCAATGCCGTAAACTCGTTACCGGATCGTTCAACAGCTTCTTGATGATCAGGCGGGTGGCTTGTTCGAGGACCTCGTGTTGGTGGACATCCAGCGGCGCAAGTTTCGCCAGCGCGCGAGCCATTTCCTGGGCGCGGATGGCTTCTGCGCGGTCGTTCAGCCTTTGAATAATTGGGCCCACTTGTAAACTGCCTAGGTCTTCTTGCAACCGTTCCACTTCTTCCGTCACGATGCGCTCGGCGTATTGACCTTCGTGGACCCGCTGGCGACGGTTTCGGGCCACCACCGCCTCAATGTCGTCGAGGTCGTAAACAAACACTTCGTGGCCCGCCCGACTGACGTCGGGGGCGACACTGCGGGGCACCGAGAGGTCGAAGAGAAATCGGAGCCGATGTTGGTCCCCGCCAAAGGTCCGCTCAGCCATGGCGCGGGTAATCAGAGCGGATTCGCTGGTGATGGCGCTGACCACCACATCGGCCGTGGCCAACCAGTCGGGCAGGCGGTCGAGGGTTCCTGCGCTGCCGCTTACCCGTTCAGCAAGACGTGCGGCGTGGGCCAAGGTTCGGTTGACCACCGCGATCCGGCCCACGCCGGCGTCATGGAGATGGCGGGTAACGAGTTCCGCGACTTGCCCGGCGCCAATCACCACCACGGTAAGCCCGCGCAAAGAACCGAATACGCGTTCGGCCAACTCGACCGCCACATGTCCCACGGAGAGGGCATTTTGCCCAATCCCGGTTTCTGTGCGAACGCGTTTGCCAGCCTTCAATGCCCTCTGCAAGGTGCGGTGGAGCGGTCCACTGCAGGTGCCCAGGGCGCCGGCTGCCTGATAGGCATGCTTCACTTGG
This sequence comes from Bacillota bacterium, assembly GCA_021797675.1. Classification (GTDB taxonomy): domain Bacteria; phylum Bacillota; class Sulfobacillia; order Sulfobacillales; family Sulfobacillaceae; genus JAJZXC01. Next base: position 5,954 of record JAJZZH010000167.1, read on the forward strand.
CCCAAGATTTCCGTCTCGCCCAAAATAACTGAATCCAGTCCCGCGCTGACGCGGAACAGGTGCCGCACGGCCTCGTCCCCCTGATACCAATACAGGGCGTCGGCATGCTCTGTGCGCTCAAAATCCGTCCACTCCTGCCACCAGGTCAATATCTCGCCGAGGGTGCAGTTGCCGTCGACGTAGACTTCGGTGCGATTGCACGTTGAGAGTATCACCACGCCGTCCGCCGCAGTCGTTGAGAGCAGCGCCTGGCTGGCTGCCGCCATCCGGTCCGGTGCAAAGGCTGCCCTCTCACGAACGGCTAGCGGCGCCGTAACGTGATTCATCCCCGCCACCTGGATGCGCACTGCACTATCCTCCCGACTCTGAGTGATTTCGTTCCACGATCCCCTGGTTATCATAACATCTTTCCCGTCCCCCATGCAGACAGCCATGGGGCTCGCCTAGTCTTCGCCGGCTTCGTCGGTGCCGGGATTCGGAGTTGTCGACAGCTCCGAGGGATAACCCGGGTGACAAGCCTAAAGATACCGCGCTATGGGGAATACGAACACGGCCGTAAGGCACGCCTAAAGAGGGCTGTTCGGCCCTTTGCACCAGAAGACCGCCCAGAGCTCCCCCGCCAGGGCGGCTTTAGGGATCGGCCTGTCCTGGCTCCCGGTCCACAAAGAAGGCTTGTTCCATGGTCAGGCCTAACAGCAAGGCCCCGGCCACAAATTTTGAACCCGGTTGCCGCTTGCCCGCGAGGACGCGGTTGACGTAAGAATAGGCCAATCCCATGTGCAGTGAAAGATCCCGTTCGGACCATTGTTTTTCTTGCATTAAGTGGCGAAACGTATCTACGTTCACCCGGAGAGTAGCCATTATCATCACCCTTGCCTATTTGGCAAAATAATAGCCATATTTTGCCCGTATTGCAAATCAGCCCTCAACATTCGCTGCGAATTGCCTATTGGCAATTTTCCAGATAGGATAGGGACATGATGGATAATCATTATGCGAATGCGCAAACGGGCGAATCACTGGGTTCTCTGATTCGTGACCTCCGTAAAGCACGATCGCTGTCCCTCTCGGCATGCGCGCTCAAGATTGGGATTAGCCCTTCATATTTATCACGCCTGGAACGCGGACTTCGCCGCCCCGCGGTCGACATCCTGACCCGGCTGGCGGACGTATTGCAGGTTCCCCCGTTGAGCCTGCTGGTGGCTGCCGGAGTCCTCAGCGCCCATACGCTCAAGGATCTCGGGGTTCCTCCCTACGGCGTCGACCCCGTCGAGTGGAAAGATGCGCTGCAAGAACTCTCCGAGGCAGACTGGCAAGAGATACATGCGTTGATTCGTACGAAATTGGATCGCTACCACGCGCTAAATCCCCATCCCCGCAACCGCAGAAAAACCGACACCTGAGAGCGAATGCCCTAGGTGTCAGTTTGTCGTTTCACCGTCTGCTTAGCGATCCAAGCCACGCGGGGATCAGGGTCCAAGCAGGTCCTGCATGGCCGGAGCGACTTCCCACGGCATGGTGACCACGCGCACCCCGGCCGCCGACAAGGCACGCTCCTTGCTTTCCAGGGTTCCGCGACCGCGTTCAATGATGGCTCCCGCATGGCCCATACGCTTGCCGGGCGGCGCTGAACGCCCGGCCAAGTAGGCCACCACGGGGATATGCAGGGTTTGGATATACTCGGCTGCCTCTTCTTCTGCGCTGCCACCGATTTCGCCAACCATGACCACGCCCTCGGTTTCCGGATCGTCGTGAAAGGCCTTCAAGACCGAAATGAAGGTCTGCCCCACCACGGGATCCCCGCCCATGCCCACCACCGTGGACTGTCCGAGCCCCGCGTTCGACAAGCTAAAGGCGATTTCATAACTCAAGGTCCCCGAACGGGCGACCACGCCAATCTTTCCCGGGCGGTAAATGTGGTTGGGCATGATGCCCATTTTGGTACGTTGTCCAGGGGTGATCAGGCCAAAGGTGTTGGGACCAATCACCACGGCCCCCAAATCCTGGGCGCGGGCGACGATATCAATGGAGTCCTGCACCGCAATGTGCTCGGGAATCAGCACCAAAAGGCGAATCCCATTCTCTAAAGCCTCAAACGCGGCGTCTTTAGCAAAAGGGGCGGGGGCGAAGACAATGGACGCGGTGGCTGCCGTGGCTTGGACCGCCTGACGAACGGTGTTGAACACGGGGATCCCTTCCACAGTTTGCCCGGCTTTGCCAGGCGACGTGCCACCAACCACCTGAGCTCCGTAATCCAACATTTGTCGCGTGTGAAACCGCCCTTGGTTGCCCGTGATGCCCTGCACGATAATGCGGTCTTCGCCGCGTAACAATATTGCCACCTTACCGCCCCTCCCCGGCCAATTCCACTACGCGCTGGGCCGCCGCCGACATTTCTGAAAAGGCCGCGATACCATCACTCTGCAGCAGGGCCACGCCCTCTTTTTCATGTGTGCCCACCAGCCGAACGACGAGCGGGACCGGAATGCCCTGCCGTTGACGAACCTGCAAAATCGCCTGAGCCACGTCGTCACAACGTGTGATGCCTCCAAAGATGTTGATAAAGATGGCTTTGGGGTGCATATCCACCAGGACGCCCAGGGCCGAGGCGGTTGGCCCGACCGACGCACCGCCCCCCGCGTCGAGAAAGTTTGCCGGTTTCCCGCCGTAATATTGGATGGCATCCAAGGTCGCCATGGCCATGCCAGCGCCGTTGGCCATCACCGCAATATCGCCCTCCAGCTCCACGTAGGCCAGGCCCAAGGCACGCACCTTCTGCTCCAGGGCGGATCCCTCTTCTACCGTATCTAGATCGGGATGTCGATAGAGGGCGCTGTCGTCGACGTTCAAGCGGGCGTCAGCGGCCACCAGGTGACCACCAACCACGGCCAAGGGATTAATTTCCACCAGTTCCGCATCCAGGTTGCGGTAAAGCTGATAAAGTCGCCCCAACAGATCGGCGAACTCGCGCCCCAGCGATGCCGTAAGGCCCAGGGCTTCGGCGATCTCCTTACCGAAATAGGGCATCACCCCCACCCGCGGGTTGACGTGGCGGCGGACGATGAATTCGTCGGCCAGCTCTTCAATTTCCATCCCGCCCTGCGCAGACGCCATCACCAAGGGGGCCTTGGCGTTGCGGTCGGTAGTCACGGAGACATAGAGTTCCTGGTCGATGTCGAGCTTGCCCTCAACATAGAGTCGGTCCACCCGGAAGCCCTTAAGATCCATCCCCAGGATGCTCTCGGCTACCCGAGCGGCCTCGTCAGGCGTGCTGGCAAACTTGATGCCCCCCGCTTTACCGCGGCCGCCCACCAGGACCTGAGCTTTCAGAGCCGCCGGCCCGATTTCAGCCACCGCGTTCCTGGCCTCCTCTGGGGTATCGGCCACCCGCCCTGGCGGGATCTTTATCCCCTGCCGAGACAGATGCTCCTTGGCCATATACTCGTACTGCTTCATGCAATGTGGCGGCGCCGGACCTTTAGGTTAGCCTGGCCGGTAGCGGATCGCTGGCGCGCGACCCGTTGATGCACCGCCTTCCCTCCTTTAGATTTGCTCTCGGACCGACGCGCGTCCGCCTCCAACCGAGGCATAGCGCTGCGGTAGGATTAGGTGTCTGGGATCAGCTTGGTCTGCCGCCTAGTAAGCCAGTAGGGATAATGGATCGCGCACCGACTTGATGGAATTCCGAAAGGCCTCGCGTTCCTCGGCCGTCAGGTCGACCTCGAGCACCTTTTCCACGCCGTTGCCGCCCACAATCGCCGGCACGCCCACGTACAAATCCTGTTCGCCATATTCCCCGTTGAGGTAACTGATGGTGGGCAAGATTCTCCGCTCGTCGAAGAGCACGGCCTTTACCATTTCCGCTAGCGATGAACCCGGCGCATAATATGCCGAAGCCTTCATCAACGCCAGCACTTCGCCGCCGCCAGTGCGTGTGCGTGCCACGATGCCGTCCAAGACCTCTTTGGACAGCAGCGCTTCGACGGGAATCCCACCTGCCGAGGAATAGCGGACTAAGGGCACCATGGCGTCACCATGGCCGCCCATCACAAAGGCGGTCACATCTTTAGCCGAGATATTCAACGCAGCGGCCAAGAATGTCCGGAATCGGGCCGAGTCGAGCACACCCGCCTGCCCCATCACCCGGTGATGGGGAAATTTACTGGCTTTTTGGGCGACGTAGGCCATCACGTCGGCCGGATTGGAGAGCACGATAATCACGGCCTCGGGGGACAAGCGGGACGACTTTTCGGCGACTTGATACACGATATCGGCATTGGTTTTGAGCAGGTCGTCGCGGCTCATGCCCGGCTTACGCGGCATGCCCGCGGTGATCACGATCACGTCCGAGCCCGCCGTTTCGTCATACTGGTTGGTTCCGATCAGCTTCACCGAAAATCGTTCGATGGGACCCGATTCCCACATATCCAAGGCCTTTCCTTGCGGAATGCCTTCTACTACGTCGACCAGCACCACGTCGCCCAGTTCCTTAAGCGCCAACAGATGAGCGGTGGTGGCTCCGGTGGCTCCCGAGCCCACCACCGTGATCTTGAATCGTTTGAACACCTTACATCCCTCCTCTAGGCCTATTCGGCGTTTACATCCGTTCGACCATCGCTTCGGCGAATTGCGACGTTTTGACTTCTTTGGCACCGTCCATCTGCCGAGCCAAATCATAGGTCACCACACGGGCTCCGATCGTCTGCTCCATCGCGGTCAACAACAACGCCGAAGCCTCGCTCCATCCCAGGTGGTCCAACATCATAACCGCCGACAACATTAACGAACTCGGATTCACCTTATCGAGGTTGGCATATTTCGGCGCCGTACCATGGGTCGCCTCGAAGACCGCGATTTCGTCGGAAATATTGGAACCAGGCGCCATCCCCACCCCGCCGACTTGGGCGGCCAGTGCATCCGAAAGATAGTCCCCGTTTAAATTCGGGCAAGCGATCACGTCGAATTCTGTCGGGCGCAGCAAGACCTGTTGGAACGTAATATCGGCTATCCGATCCTTGAGGAGGATTTTGCCCTCGGGAAGCCTGCCGTCATAGCGATCGTATAATGCGGTCTCGGAAATCACTTGCTCGGGAAATTCACGTTCGGCCAACGCGTAGCCATAATCGCGAAAGGCGCCTTCGGTGAATTTCATAATATTGCCCTTGTGCATCATGGTGACCGACCGCCGACCGTGGTCGATGGCATAACGGATTGCCCGTCGAATGAGCCGCTCGCTGCCGAAGCGGGTGATGGGTTTGATGCCGATGCCGGCGGAAGGGTCGATGCGCGTTCCCAAGTGGTTGTTCAGAAAATCGATCAACTGCCGGGCGGGTTCGCTATTGGCTGCCCATTCGATACCCGCATAGACGTCTTCGGTGTTTTCGCGAAAAATGATCATGTCCACCTTTTCGGGATGGCGCATGGGAGACGGCACCCCCGGAATATAGCGCACGGGGCGAACGCAGGCGTAAAGATCCAACGCTTGGCGGATGGTGACGTTTAAACTGCGGATTCCGCCCCCGATCGGGGTCGTTAGCGGCCCTTTCAGCCCCACCCGGTACATCTTTAGCGCTTCTAAGGTGTGGGCGGGCAACCACTCTCCCGTCGCCTTGAAGGCCTTCTCGCCAGCCAGCACTTCCTGCCAAACAATTTGGCGCTGACCTCCGTAGGCTTTGGCAACCGCCTGATTCACCGCGTACGACGTGGCTCGCCACAAATCGGGGCCGATTCCGTCCCCTTCGATATACGGGATGATGGGATGGTCGGGAACCCGCAGCTGACCGCGCTCGTATGTAATCTTCTCCCCTTGTGGTTCTGGCATGTATTCTTGCCTCCTATCGGATCGTCTCGGATCGTCGGATAGCGAATGGCTTCGCGCCACCCCTGGGATCCCGACAGCAACCGGACGAAAGACGCGCTCGTCCAATGGCTAGGCGCGAGGTGCGAATCCGGGGCTTGGCGGCGCGCTGATGTTCAGCTCCGCACTTTTCCGCGGAACCTGGGGCCGGAATCGATGGTTGCGTCCAAAGGCGCCGGAGCCTAACCAAGAAAGCACTGCCAAAGCGTCTCCCGCGGGGACTTCGATCCGGACCGCCGCGGCACCGCCGTCCGGTGACTTGGACAGGAGAGCGCACCGTCTTGGCCCATAGACCTCTCATCTCCCTGCACCAGACTACCCAGTTCCTTTACCGGCCGCAAGCGGTATTACGATCCATTGACCGGCGGAATTAGACCGCCTTTCCGATCCCCAGCTATAGATTATACGCCAATCAGGGAATAATCCAGTCAACGACCCCGCTCTCAAGGGCGGAGCTTGGATCCGAACTCCACCGCAATTCCAAGACGTTTTGACGCGCTGGGCTTTGGCTTCGCCGTCCGACCCATCGGGGGCTGCTGACCATAGCCCGGTCTCTATCCCGTCCTGCCGGATAAGGAGCGTGCTCACAGTGACCGTGCGGACACCCACGATCGGCGTGGAGGGTAAAACCAGAGGGTGCCGGCCCTGCTTGGGGCGGTTTGGATCATCGAATTGGGCACCCCTGGGAGGTGAAAGCCGCATCCACACGGATGGATGGATGGATGGTTAATCCTCCTGCGATTTGGGATTGGTAAGCGACAAAGCACCGCGTTCCGCAAGGGTGCACGGGGTCGTTTACGGTGACGGTGCTTGCCTTGGGTTCTGGTTCGTTCACGGAGATGCATCAGGTCTTCCAGGCCGATCAGGAAACCCGGCGCCACCGTGGTTTTGGCAATTCGGTGGTTCACATCGGCTTTAAACCGACTCGCTCGCAGTTGCCATCGCGTCACCGCCTCGTGGTACCCCGAGGGCCTTTTCACCGAAAGCCGTGAACGTACTCGCTGCAATACCTCGCTCTGATGGCGCATGGCCCCTCCCTGCATGATGGATGGATGGATGGAACGAAGCATTGCGCCCTATAGGAGCGATACCGGACACCTCCGCCGCGGCCCGTCAATACGAGTTTGCCTGTACCTGGCTCCCGTCCCCAAGGTGGGAGGAGGGCGGCGGGCGGTAAACGATACGCGCGACGAGGTGGGATAGTTCATAGATCCCGTATACGGGCCCCGCCATCAACAGCATCGAAAGCGCACTCGGCGGCGCGAGCGCGGCCGCAACGAAGAAGGCGGCAAAGATCGCTTGGCGGCGATAACGAGCGAAGAGCGACGGAGGTAAAATTCCCGCATAACTTAGCAAACCAGCAAACAGCGGCAATTCCGCGACGAACCCCAGCGGCACCGAAAGGTCGAGGACAAACGATAGGTAATTGCTCAAGGTCCATAACGAGCGGATACCGTGACCGGTAAACGACAGCATAATGCGCAGCACGACCGGAACGAATCCGAAAAAGCCTAGGCTGGCGCCGGCAAAGAAGAGAAACCAGGCAGGAATTAAAGACCACCTGACCAGGCGTCTTTCCGACGAGGTCAGGCCGGGAAACACAAAAGCGGCGGCTTCATAGAGGATGACCGGCGAAGCCACCGCCAGCGACGCTACCACATCGATCCGGACCACGCCGAAAAAGGCTTCGGTCACGCCGATGACCACCAGACGATGGACGAGCGAATGAGCGATCAACCAGTAGAGGATGGGCTTTGCGGCGAAATAGCCTACAATGAACAGACCGCCGACCACGCCCAACACCACGATGAGCCGACCACGCAATTCCTGCAGATGGGCTTCCAGGGACATTTCGCCGTCGATCATGCCGTCGTCTCATCTCCTCATCGCGCGGTCGATATTCCGACGTCGCCCGGACGAGCCCAAAAACGACCAGATCCATCCGCAAGCCCGTTCCCCGGGCCGCTTAACGTTTGTTGACTAACCCTTGACGGATGGCATAGGCAGCCGCTTGCACCCGGTTGGCAAAATGGAGCTTCTGCAAGATGTTCCGCAGATGGTTCTTCACCGTATTCTCCGAAATATAGAGCTGTTTGCCAATATCCCGGTTCGTCGCGCCCTCGCCGACCAACCGCAACACCTCAAGTTCCCGTTGGGTAAGTTGAGCCGTTCCCGGTTCCTCTCGATTGGAGAAAATACGGATGATCTTGACGGCAATATCCCCGGCAATCAGCCCTTCGCCCCGCAGGTGGGCGCGGACTTCGGCCACAAATTGCGACGGTTCCAGCGATTTGACCAAATAGGCTTGGGCTCCGGCCTTGATGGCTTCAAAGAGCAGTTCATCGTCTTCGCTGGCGGTCAGAACAACAATCCGCGCATAGGGCATGCGATCCTTAATGATCCGGGTAGCTTCCAGCCCTCCCATGCCGGGCATATTGACGTCCATCAAAATAAGATCCGGCATGATTTCTTCGGCCAAATTCACCGCCGTCTCCCCGTCCTCGGCCTCCGCCACCACTTCCAGATCAGACTCCCGGTCAAGGATGGCGCGCATGCCCGAACGAAACAAGGCATGGTCATCCACTAAGAGTATTTTTTCTTTTTCGATGTAACTCACCCCCCTCCCCTGTCGGCCATCGAATTTCCACCACCGTGCCTTGTGCCGGCGCCGTGACCACCTTGACTTCGGCCCCCACGGATTCCGCGCGCTCGCGCATCATCGACAGCCCGAAATGTTGTCCGTCGGCCACGTGGGCGTCACTGAGGCCTGTGCCGTCGTCACGTACCGCCAAGCGTCCGCTCTTGGCATCGTGGCTCCATTCAATGATGACGTGGCGGGCGTTGGCGTGCTTACGCACGTTAGTCAGAGCCTCTTGAACAATCCGCAGCAACTGGACCGAAACGGCTTGGTCGGCAATTTCCTTGACGCCCGGAGGCTCCGACCATATGACCTCAATCCCGGTTTGGCGCGCAAATTCGTCCAGCTGGGCGACCAGTGCGGGCCAGAAGCCATTGCTCAAACGATTGCCCGCCCGCAAGTCGTAAAGGGTCTGACGCACTTCCCGATAGCAGTGGTCAAGGACCGACTGCGTCTCGTCCACGCTTTCGGCTAGCGGGGGAGAACCCTCGCGTCCCGCAGCCAGCTCGCGCAAATGGTGTACCTTAAGATTGAGCACCGCCAAGTCTTGAGCCAGTCCATCATGCATCTCTCGGGCCAACCGTTCACGCTCGCGCAGCGCCAGCATCGATTCCCGGTATCGGTTACGTTCTTGTTCCAGACGGGAAATCACCGAAAACACATACGTCGAAAACCCCACCGCGGCCAGCAGGGTCACACCAATAGCTACCAGACTGACTTCCGCCGGCGAAAGGACGTAGCGAAGATACAAATAGCGAACGGTCTCCGCAACCGTGACGAACCCAGTCGGTCCCCAAATGGTTAGCCAGCGCAACCAGCGGTATCGCGCACGGCGGTCGTCCATACCTCCTCCCCCTCGCATCCCGGCGGCTTATGCCTCCCAGAATTCCTCCAGGACCTCGTCTAGGCGGGACGACTGGTCAAGCGGCACCAAGTGGCCCGATCGGACAATCACCGCCAACCAACTGTTGGGCAGGACCCGCGCTGCCAACTCAGCCTCCGCCGGCGGGGTCCGGCGATCGAGCGTACCCACCACGACCAGCGTAGGTTGGTGGACGGCTGCGAATATGGGTCCGTTGTCTTGCTGATACGTAATGCGTAAGGACTCCACGTAGACGTCGGGGTCCATGTCCCCCAATTCTTGTACCAGATTGCTATGAACTTCCGGTCCCGCGTATTCGGTCAATGTGCTATCGGCGTATTTTTCCGCGTAGGCTTTCATGCCATACCGGTGAATTTCTTCCGCCCTCGCCGCCACCACCTGATCGCCGTCGGTGAATCCCAGGCTGGTGCTCACCAAGGCGACGGTTCGGATGCGCGCGTCACCATTAGCAGCCACGCGCGCCATGACGAACGATCCCAGCGACACGCCCAGCAAATGGCACGGCCGATCAACGGTTTGCAAGATTTCTTCAGCGTCGCCCGTCCAGCCTTCCATCGAGACCGGCAAATGACGATTGTCCCCGACCCCCCGTTGATCCCAGGTTACCACCGTGTAACGCCTGGCCCAGCGTGGCGAAACGCGGTGAAACATGAACCGGCCAAGCCCCAAACTGGAATGGCATAAGATAGCTTCCGGACCATTACCCAGGGTGTGAAAGGTAAACCCGCTCGCCGTTTGCATCGCTGGTCCGCCGCCCCATTTCTAGAGTTCTCCCGTTTTCCGTACTATTATTATACCATCCGAAACAAATCGGTTGCCTCATCCGTGGGTCCTGCTATCCGCTGGCTTTGTCGGCGGGCGATGGACGGCCTCGCGCCGTAAACCGGCGCCGCAGGCCGCCTACGTCAGCCACCAGCAATACCGGCCGCAGGTGGCGCATACGCCGGAGATTTCGCCAGCCTTCCCGATGATACATCGCCATCAACAGCACCAAATACGCCCACAGGAACCAGCGTTTGAGCCCCGTGACCGGAATGCGGACAAAACCCAGCCGGTCGACGGCCTGATGGGCGTCTAAGATCGTGATGCCGCCGACCGCCTTCACTCCGCGGTACTTCGGTTCCCGATCGAGGAAGGCAATCAAATCATGCAAGGCCCGACCGACCGCTCGATACGCAACGACGCTTTGCCCACCGGTGCCGCTGAACTGAGCGAGCACTGAGTTGTCGAAGTGGATTTCAGCAAACGGATCGCCCGGCTTCAAGGTGGCTCCGCCCAAAGGCAGACGGGGACCGTGATAGCGAATACGCCCAATGCGCAGGATGGGCGGGTTCCCTTCCGGAGAAGGGATGCGGTCAATCGCCCAGTAAAGGCTGAAGCGGGTCTCCCACCACTTCCACATCCACTTGAAGCCTGAGCGTTCTTCCTCCAAGTCGCTCACCCGACCTGGCTCCAAGCGGCCTGCTCGAAGCCCGTCAACCAGCGGCGCCAATGCGCCTAGGGTGGCGGTCCGATCTCCCCCGCCATCGTGAAGCACGACAATTCCCCCGGGCAGACTGGCCCGTGTGACATGGCGGGCAATCCCTTCGGGGCGTTGCCTCGGCTTCCAGTCGTTGGGCGCCACCGTCCACAATACGCGCCGCAGGCCCAACCGGCGACACGCCCACCACGTGCCCAGGTTGTGATGGCCCCACGGCGGGCGATACCAACGCACCGGTTGGCCGGTGACGACGGCTAAGGTCCGAGCCGCTTGCATTAGCCGCCGAGCCGTCTGCCACGGAGTTTGGAGATAGGAGGACTGGTGACGGTCTCCGTGCAGCCCCACCTCATGCCCGCCGGCCACGATCCGTTGCATCCAGTCGGGATGGCGAAGCGCCTGGTCGAGCACCACGAAAAACGTCGCCTTCACCGCCAATCGGTCGAGTTCGGCCAAAATGTCCATGGTCGCTGGGCCTGGTCCGTCATCAAAGGTGAGGGCGACCCGCCGGCCGGAGTCGGACCCGTGCCACGCGCCGCATTGCAGATGATGAAAGAGCAGATCAGGAAGCAGGTAGACCGCGATCACCAGTCCTGCGATAAGTTCCAGCGAAATGCCCAACAGTGTGACGACCTCCCTCCGTGTTTGCCGCGTTGACGCCAGGATCCCCTAGGGCCGTTGTGCGAAAATCTGTATCCTCTCTCCCCGGCCATCGCCGTGGATCCCAAACCCAAACGGCGGAGCTCGATTTTCTCCACCGAGTTCCCGACACCACCTGCGTCTGCGTAGGGAATGAACGAAAATAGCATACCACCAACTTCGGCTTGTCGTTTGCGGAATTTATCCCCACCACCGAACCGGATCCACCGTTAGCCCTGAACGCCGGTTTGGTGATGGGAGAGCGCCTCCACAATCGACTGGGCCACCGTCGCCGAGGCTTCGGGGTGTCCCAGCAACTTGGCCTGTCGCGCCATGGCTTTGAGCTGCCAGGGGTTTTCTAATAGCCGTTCGACAATGGCCTTCACCTCAACTTCGTCGCGCGCGCGAATGCCCACGTCATGGCGAACCAAGAACTCGGCGTTGGCGTCCTCTTGCCCCGGAATGGGGCGGTAGATGACGACCGGCAAGCCCCGGCAGAGGGACTCGGTGGTGGTCAGACCGCCCGCCTTCGACACCAGCATCGCCGATATGGCCATCAATTCGTGGACATTGTCGACATAATCGAGCACCACCAGCGTATGCTTGGCCTGACTGGCATAGGCTTCGGCGATGGCACGCCGCTGTCCTGCTCGGCCGGCCACGACCACCGTGGCATGCGGGGGGCCGATGGCATCAATCGCCTGCAAGACCTGCGCAAATTCGCTCTGTGGCATGTACGCGCCGCCCATAAACAAAATCACCGGCAGGTCGCCAACGCCCAGTTGTTGGCGAACCGCCGCCTCGTCAACGGGAAGACGGAAACGCCGATCGACGGGAATTCCCGACACAGTGATGATGGAAGGGTCTAATCCGCGCCGTACCAACGAGGCTTTTATGTCCTCACTGCCTACGAAATATCGGTCCACGCCCGGATGAATCCACTGCGAATGCACGCTGTAATCGGTAAGGACGACGAAATTTGCCACCGTAAGCCTGCCTCGGCGCTTCAAGGTGGAGACCACCCCGGCGGCGGTAGGATACGTAGAAACGATGACTTCAGGGGGCGTGTCGCGAATAGCTTGATAAAAGCGATGCAACCCGATACGGTTGAAAAATTGTTGGGTTGTCGACGCCGGATCAATGCTCTGGGTTGAGGTGTAAAACCAGCGCCATAGTGACGGCGCAAACCGCACACTGGACAGATACGCCCAGCGAATGGTCTTATCCAGCCGGGGATTCACAAATCGATAGTAGTCAAGCAGCCCCACGGATGGATTGGGCTGGTTCTGCATGAGTTCCAAGGCGATGGCCTTGGCCGCCCGCAGATGACCGTCGCCGTAACGCGCGGCTAAGATGAGAACTCTGGGCTGCATTTTCAGGGTGCCCTGGTGGTCATCCGGCATCGCATTGATAGAATCGCTGAGCGATCGTATCTCTGCCGCCGATAATCGTCGAGGATAATCCTTCATCACATTTCGGCGTGGCGGAAACTCCGGCGTCTAGGCCGGAGAGGAGCCGCGCCGCCCCCCCCTTCTGACTGGTTGGATCCACCCAGTGCACTTGCCACGTATTATACGTGAGAAAGCGACCGTCTGTTGGACGAGCATTCTGGGACGGTCGATGCCCATTGGCATCGCGGCGCAAACGGATACGGCCCTCGAGGGCTTCCCCGACATAGGCTAATTCCCACCCATCGGAGTCTGGGTGGCGGGCCAAGCGCCCCGGATGGAGACTCGGCTGCGCGGGCTCTCCCTCTCAGCTGGGAAGCCAGTGCGGCCTGGCGAGGGTTTGATCCGGAGCAGTGGGCTCTGCTGCCGCGCAATGGGTGGGAGGGTGCAGCGCTGGGGGCGGTTGGGAGCGCAATCACCCCCAACGCAATGCTGGGCCATGACCCAACCGTCGCCGGCGGACACCGCCAAGACCTCGGTCCTTTTTCGTGCGGTTCTGGCGAAGGCCGGGCGCGGCTCTTTGCCCCCCGGGGACGAGTGCCAGCCAACGGGGGCTAAGGTAGCCAACTGGCCCTTGCAGCGCTGTTTCCCGTGCTCATGGAGCGCCACCTTGCGGTTTCTTTTTCCGGGGTGCTGACGCTTATGAAATTTCTCCGTCCCGGCTTCGGTGGTCACCACGCCCATCGCAAGCAGCCGCGGGAACCATTGGGCCTCGAGGAATTTCCCCTGCCACCGGACGTTCGAATCGGCGAAGCTTCCGCTCTGCGCCTGGTGCTTGTGCCGTCTGCGGGGCATTCCGCCTTGGGTCGTCATGGGCTGCTTGAACCGGGTCACCGCATCGGCCAGGATATTAAGATAGGTCGGAGTGGTCGACGGATTCCCGCAGCCCTCTGGGTGGATCCGCGCGCCGGAGAGATCCTCCGGAAGACGCCTCCGCCCAAGACCCTGGCTGCCAAACGGGGTGGTCGTGCCTGCTTTCATCCTGCGGCGGGCGCGTGCCAAAATAGGTGGCTTCCAGCTATCCCCTTCCCAATCAGTCCTCAGAACATATGATTGCATAAAACAATACGTCTCCTTTCGGAGTGCCTGCATCCTTTTGCCGCTGGGCGCCGGTGAAGAATGATTCGGGAAAGTTTCCTCACACCCTATCCTAGCCAAGGCCATTTTTCGTACCGCGAGGCAGCCACCCCCCGCTCCATTGGCGAGGCCCCCTTGTCCAGCCTTCCCAGCCAGCCGGAGACGCTTGACATACCCACGGCCCGCGATTCCGCCTCGACACCAGGGCAAAGGCCATTTCGTCTTCCCACGCGCGGATTGACCCTTGGGCCCGCGCACTCGCGCGGCCTCCGGGAGCCTCGCGTTGCTCGGTCATCGGTTCTCCGCTCGTCCGGCCCTGATTGTTTAGAGCTGGTGTCTGAGGCCATCTGCCATCAGCCCTATGCCTTCGAAAAGCCGATCCGGTCTCCGAAAGCTCGGTGTTTTCAGCGGAATGCAACCGTGATACCATCATGGTAACCTAAATTTCCACTGCGGGAGGTTTAATGCGTACAATTTGGCAATCCTCCGTCCACTCCGAAATTATTCAGCGTTCCCGATTTATTGGCTGGGCCTCGCGACTGCCCGACGAAAGCGGCATTGACGCCCGGATCACAGAGGCTCGCCAACGCTGGCCAGCCGCCACCCACTATACGTGGGCATACCGCATCCGCCCCGGCTCCGAACGCACCAGCGATGATGGTGAACCGCGAGCTACTGCCGGTCTGCCTATGCTTCACATTATACAAAAACTGGATCTGGTCGAGACTCTGGTCATCGTGACGCGCTATTTCGGCGGCACCAAACTCGGGCGTGGTGGGCTCTTGCGCGCCTATCAGGCGGTCTGCCAAGCGACTTTGGCGAAGGCTTCGCCGGCCGAGGTGGTCGCCGCCCACCGCATTCGGGCCACATTGGACTATCGCCACTATGACGAGGTAGCACATCGTTTACGCGGACATGGCCTGCAGGTGGCCTCCGTCTTCGCATCCCGGGTCGAACTCGAATTCGACTGTCCGCAAGAACTCTGGCCCGAGGTCGCCTCCTTTTTAGGGGAAGCGACGACTTTACGGGAAGCGACGACTTTAGGGGAAGCGACGACTTTAGGGGAAACGACGACCTTGCTGACTCCGCCCGAGGGCGGATGGACGATGCTTTGGCCGCAACCCGCCCCCGATGCATAGCCGACGCTTAACTTGGGCACCACTCGAAGCAGACAAGAGGGGGGACCGTTGATGACGATTTGGGTTCTCGGCCTGCTGAGCGGCCTGGCCAGGTGTCCCCGCCCAGCCCCCACGGACGCGCACCACCGTATCACCCGCTCGGCAGCGGTCGCCATCGCCCGCCAAGCCGTCGCCGGAGGCCGTATCGAGCGCGTTGTCGACGACGGCCGCCGCTTCGTGGTGTTGGTGTGCCGACGTCAGCAGCGGCTGCAGGTAGCAGTTCAAGTCTCCGGTGCAGCGTACGCCGTCCGACGGCAGTCAGGCGATTGTGAGCCAGGGCCGTTCCCCGCGCCACACGATCTCCACTCCGATGCCAAACGCACGGCTAAGCGGGCCATCGGCTAACACCTCACGCTTGCGACCGCTGGCAACTACCCTGCCCGCGGTCAGCACCAGGGCATGGGTAAACCAGGGCAGGACTTCCTCTACCTGGTGGGTGACATAGATAATCGACGGCCCAGGCGTTCTCCTCGCCAGCCGGGTGAGGCCTTGCAGCAAACCTTCCCGCGTCGCCAAATCGAGGCCGTTGGTGGGCTCGTCAAGCACTAAAATGGCCGGATCGGCCAGCCAGGCCCGCGCCAACGCGACCTTCTGCCGCTCGCCTTGAGACAAGACGGCGAATGGCCGTTCCGCCAAAGCCTGCGCGTCCAACTCGGCCAGCAATTCTTCCGCCGTCTCGACCTCGCGGGGCTCTGGACGGCGGTAAAGCCCGATGGACGCGTCGCTGCCGCTCAGAACCACCTCCAGGGCCCGGTCCTCCCCGTGATAATGGGCAATCTGCTCGACCAGGTCTGATCCGACCCGGCCGATGCGCCGACGCACCGCCCGCACGTCTGTTTGTCCGTACGTCTCTCCCAGCACGCGCACCCTGCCCCGGCTCGGCCACAGATAGCCGGTTAAAACGTTGAGCAGCGTCGTCTTGCCAGAACCGTTGGGTCCCATGACCACCCAGTGTTCTCCGGGCAAAACCCTCCAGGATATCTTATCCAATATCGTGAGGCCGCCCCGCGACAGACTGACCTCTTCCAGCGTCAATATTTCCGTCACTCGCTGGCTCCCTGGTTGTCCATGGTCTTTTGAAACCCGGCTCCCTTCAGCATCCACGGCTGTCCCGCCCCCCCTATAGCCTGCGTTCGAGCAGCGGATAGCGTCCTAAGATGCGATACCATTCCGTGCTCGCGCGAAATTGGGGAATCACCTGCGAAATCAATTCGGGTGAGTCCAAATCGCCCTCGCAGTCAATCCAAAAGCGGAAACCGAACGGATGGTGCGGGCGCGGGCGAGACTCGATTTTGGTCAGGTTGATCTGCGCGTCGGAGAACGGGCGCAGTGCGCGAACGAGACTTCCCGGGGTGTTGGTGGTGTCGAAAACCAAACTGGTCTTGGCCAGGCCGGCCGTCAGCCCGATGGTCAGGCGAGTAGGCCGTCGGCCCGAGATCATCCAAAAACGGGTTCGATTGTCCGCGTGGTCCTGGATTCCGTTTTCCAGGATGGCGAGGCCATATTCGGCGGCCACATGGGGCCCGGCGATTGCCGCCACGCCGGGCCAACGATGCTGCACGAGTTCGCGTGCGCTGCCCGCGGTGTCGGAGGCAACCTCCATTTGCCATCCGCGTGCCTGCCAATAT
This sequence comes from Bacillota bacterium, assembly GCA_021797675.1. Lineage (GTDB taxonomy): Bacteria > Bacillota > Sulfobacillia > Sulfobacillales > Sulfobacillaceae > JAJZXC01. The sequence continues at coordinate 22,779 of JAJZZH010000167.1, forward strand.
CCCCGGCTCTGCATCAAGGCCTGTGGATGAGAGCGAACGCGACGGACGTCTTGCAGACGCATGCCGGGCAGGCCCAGCAGGGCAAGGGCGACGGGTTGCACGACTTCCGCCCAAATCGACAACTCGGGATGCTGGATCAAGAGGTCTAGGACGTCAACCACCGTTCCCGCATAAGCATTTTCTATCGGCAACAAACCCACCTGCTCAACATCTTCGGCCAGTTGCTGAAAAACGGAGGCAAATGTCGGCAGTCCCACCGGTTCCGCCGCCGGCCAATGATTCAACACGGCGGCTTCACTAAACGCCCCGGGTTCACCTTGGAAATAAACCTTTGGCAGGGTCATGTGCGAGCCGTTAAGGAATCCACGGCAACCACTCCTTCACCACGCGCATAGGTGCGAAACCTTTCGGTCAGCTGGTGAGTAATGGGCCCAGGCTGCCCGCTGCCAATCGTCCTTCCGTCGCAACTGACGGCCGGCACGATCTCCGCCGCGGTTCCGGTGAGAAACGCTTCGTCCGCGGTGTACACGTCGAACAGCGTCACATTCATCTCGGAAACGGGGTGTCCCAGCTCTCGGGCCAATTCTATAACCACCTGGCGCGTTATGCCGTTCAAGATTCCTACGTAGGTGGGCGGTGTCAGCAGGACGCCGTCTTTGACCAAAAAGAAATTATCCGCGGTGCCTTCGACCACCCAGCCTTCTCGGTTGAGCATCAAAACTTCCGGGACGCCTCGCTGATTGCCTTCGATTTTGGCCAAAATATTATTTAAATAGTTAAGCGTCTTCATGGCAGGATTCAACGCATCCGGAGCGGGGCGGCGAATCACCACCGACGCCAAGTCGAGTCCCCGGGCATAGACTTCGGGGGGATAAATGCTGATTTCCTGAACAATGATAATTACCGACGGATGGGAACACCGGAGGGGATCCAGGCCTAAGTCGCCAACGCCGCGTGACACAATCAAGCGAATATATGCATCCATGAGTCCGTTGGCCTTCACCGCCTCCATCACAGCCGCGCGCAGCGTCTCGGGCGACATCGGCACGGATAACAGGATGGCCTTGGCTGAACGAAACAAACGTGCCAAATGGGCGTCGAGCTTGAAAATCCTGCCGCTATATACCCGAATCCCTTCGAAGACGCCGTCACCGTAAAGAAACCCGTGATCAAATACCGAAATCGTTGCCTCCGATCGATCCACCAGTTGACCGTTGATATAGATTTTGCGCCCATCTTCCGCCATGTTGCTTCCTCTCTCTCATCTATCGCAAGGCTTTTTCCCTGGTCAAGCACCAGCGTGCTGGTCTATTCCTCAAGCACCATCGAAAGCGGCTGGCCCGAGGGGACCATCGGGAACACGTGGTCATCCTGACCCACGAACACTTCCAACAGCACCGGACCCTCGAGCGTACTCATCGTCTCCAACGCCTCGGCTAACGCGGGGGCGCTGCCGACACTGAATCCAGGGATTTGAAACGCGGCCGCCAGCTTCACAAAGTCGGGATTTTCCAACAGCACGCCATGCCGGCGCTCACCGTGAAACAAGTCCTGCCATTGCCGAACCATACCATGCCCCGCGTTATTCATAATAATAGTCCAAATCGGCAGGCGGTACTGGGCCAGCGTGGCAAATTCCTGCAAATTCATCTGGATGCTGCCGTCACCCGCAATCAGACAGACACGTTGTTGAGGACAACCTACCTGGGCTCCCATCGCAGCAGGAAACCCGTATCCCATCGTACCCAATCCTCCGGATGAAATAAACCGCCGGGGCATGCTGCGCGGAATATATAGGGCCGCCCACATCTGGTGCTGACCGACTTCGGTGACCACGATATGATCGGGAGCCAAGTGTTGGCCGATGATTTCCAGTGCCTGAGGGGCCGTTAAGCTGGTGAGACTCGTGCGATAGCGGAGCGGGTGCTCGCTGCGCCAGGCATCCAATTGTCGCCGCCATGCCCGATGCTTCGCCTTAGGGGCAATCCGCATCAACTTGGGCAAAATGACTCGCAGGTCGCCGTTCAGTGCCACGTCGCAATGCACAATCTTGCTAATTTCCGCCGGATCGATTTCGGCATGCACAATTTTGGCGTTGGGAGCAAACTCTGCCACCCGCCCGGTCACGCGATCGTCAAACCTCACTCCCAGAGCCAGGATCAAGTCCGCGTCCTGGATTGCGTGATTGGCCGTCCAGGTGCCATGCATTCCAACCATGCCCAAAAACAAGGGATGCTGGTGTGGCATGACGCCGAGTCCCATCAGGGTGGACACTACAGGCGCGTCCAGGCGCTCGGCAAGCCCCCGAGCTGCTGGCGCGGTATCGCTCGCCGTCACCCCGCCTCCCAAGTAGATCACCGGACGACGGCTAAAGCGCATCAAGCTGCGAACGCGGGCCCATGGCAAGGGTGGAATCGACGTGGGCCAGGCGTTGCCCTCCGGCGGCGCCCAGCGCAAAAACTCGCGGACCTCGGCAAGCTGCACATCTTTGGGAAACTCAACCACAACCGGCCCTGGACGCCCATGGGTGGCCGTGTGTACCGCCTCGTCCAGGGTCGGCCCGATCCGGTTGGGATCGGTAATCCGCCAACTGTGCTTGACCACCGACATGGTCATGGTAAACAAGTCGGCCTCTTGGAAGGCATCCGTGCCGATGAGTGTGGTGGGCACTTGCCCGATCAACACCAGCAAAGGCACCGAGTCCGCCATCGCTGTAGACAGACCAGTCAAGACATTGGTGCCGCCCGGTCCCGAAGTAACCAAAACCACTCCAATCCGGCCCGAAGCCCGCGCGTATCCATCAGCCGCATGCACGGCTGCCGCCTCGTGACGGGTCACAATGAACGTGAAGGCATCACCTTGCATCGCCATCGCGTCTACCAGCGGCAGGATGGCGCCCCCCGGAATGCCAAACACCGTTTCGATGTTGAGGGACTTTAATATGGTCCAGGTCCATTGAGATCCGTTCATCGTCTTCGCTCCTTTCTCGAACCTATACCGCGGAAATTCATACCATCCCCGGACCGCCACCGCGATCGCCGACGATGAACTCTCCCGCCGCCTGCCGCAGCGAATGTCCACGCACGCGGCTGCTACATCCGCAGGAACGAAAGAAAAGTCCTGCGGGCGGCCAAGCGGCCGCCGTCCGCTTAACCCTCCTTGGCTATCGCCTAAGCCGGGGAATGTGCGGGCGTTGTGTTCAACGTTTACCCCGACCATGTTGGCTTTTCCGGCCGATCGCTCCCAAACGATAGGGCGTCCGTTCGAGGTGGGTCATCTCCAATGCGTGAACCTTCGGCGCAAACCGGGCATGGAGGCATCCATGCTCAACAGGCCCTGCCCGCCGCAGCATCTCTGAGGGCTGCACGGTTACCCTAGTCGAGAGGCTGCGGGCTGAACCGACGCGGAAATCTTCAGAGGTCAGAATCTCGTAAGGGGGGCGGTCTTTGGCAGTCATGCCATCTTGGTGAATGTCGGCCTCACGGCGACCCACGAGGGCCTCGTTAGGGTGCATCGACCTCTCCCCCAGCTGGCTGACTAACTGGCGGGTCCGCATGGGCATGCGTTCAAGACGCCGCGAAAATTCGTCCCGGATGGCGTAGCCAACCGTATCGGAAAGATCCCTAGTCCCGCCCCCTGAAGCCGTGCGCACGGGGCGTCGGAGAACATCGAACCCCTCCACCAAAGCCGTCGCCTTGGACATCAAGGCCCTAAGGCGACCGAGGACCTCGTCTAAACTCATCTTCAGTTCTGCCATAAAGACGGGAATACGCAACGACCGTGCAGACTCTACCCCGCGTGCGACAGCTTCCGGGTCCTTCACATGGCACAACCCCGTTATCACCGGTCCCGCGATTGGACGGGCAAGGCGATTTTCGGCGGCAACGTCGCCTGATGAAGCCTTGGCAAACCCCACCTCGAGGCTATCCACGCCCAGACGTGCCAGCTGCGCCGCCATGCCGCACACGATCCGCGCCGCCCCCGGTGCCTGTTTGCCATCGCGCGAAATGGGACCAAAAATGCAAACCTGCCGCCTCACCACGCCGTCCCCTTTCCCGTGGGGTCTCCGCCGGCTACGATTTGACGGCGGCCCATCGCGACGGACGACGAATCATCACCGTGCGTTGACGCGAGAAAGCCTTGCCCGACCCCCGGTACGGAGTGACAACATTGGAGGTCCGCCGAGTCCACGATTGGCCCTGCGGGGCATTGTCGTCTTGGATGCTCGCCGATAGCACGTTACGGTGGCGCGAGACTTGGCGAAGTGCCCATAGTGCCTCCCTTGGCCCATCCATGACCAGGTGCGCGGTAATCGTGCCGACATCGTTACGGCTAGCCGAAAATTCGCATACATCAAGGTGGCGTTGGGTGAATAGCACGAGCAATCGGGTCATCGCCCCCTCCTGGTCCTGCATGGTGACCTTTAACCTGTAACTCATCTGCCGGCCTCCTCTCCTTAAATCTCCGCAAAAAATAACGCCCCGCTACTACTTAAAGTAGCAAGGGGCGCTCTCGCGCGGTACCACCCTTGTTTCCGTTGCCGGAATCTCGTCAACTGATAACGGGAATCACCCGACTTCATCTACTAAGGCCCACAAGCCTGTTCGGGAAGTACGCTCCAGGGCGAGCAAGTTAAACTTTAAGGTTCGGGCTTCCACCAGTCCCCGATTCGCTCTGACCTCGCCGGATAACCATTCCCTTTCCTCGCGATCCGTGCCAGCCGCTAGGGCAACCACGTCATGCCTAACAAGATATTGATTTTACAAGCTCAAATTCTCCGCCTGACCCTCACACGCGTTACGGTTCTTGGTCAGGATTATACACCCGCCATCCAAACTTGGAAAGACCCAATTTCATCCTCCGTCTCGACAATTTTCCTGTCGTCCAGTATGGTCAGTAGATGATAATCTTGCGATATTCTTGAAGGGGGAATTGCTCTGAGAAGGTTTGTTCGTATTGAGCGTTATGCTCATGTTGACGATCTGCCGATGCCCGAGCGAAAAACTGGCAAATCGGCGGGTTACGATCTTTCCGCGGCGGAGACCGTCAGTCTCGAACGCGGCAGTACGGCACTCGTTCCCACTGGAGTCAAGGTCTATATGGAACCGGACGAAGTCCTGTTGGTTTTCATTCGCAGTTCGCTGGCCGTCAAACATCATCTCAGCTTGGCCAATCAGGTCGGCGTAATCGATGGAGATTACGTGGATAATCCAGACAATGAAGGGCATATTTTCGTACCCCTGTTGAACTGGGGAACAGAACGCGTCATCGTCCAACGCGGCGAACGCATTGCCCAGGCAATATTTGTGCGCTTTGGGGTAACCGATGACGACTATGCCGAAGGCGGTCGCAGCGGGGGATTTGGCAGCACCGGTCGCTGAAATCCGGCGTCGTTCCTAGGCTCACTGCATGACTCAGCCCCCCCTCAAATTCATGCCGCCGCGCGGGTCTCGGCAGGACGCGATCCTCTCGCCCCGGAGCCGGGCTGCTTAATAGGTTTGCTCTCGCATGGCTGACGGCGCGGTTGATGATGCCCTGAATTTTTTCGCCACCGTTCCATCGACTGGCCGTGCGATACCTGGCCGACGACGAACCCCAGAGTTTGGTCAACCGCAACACCCCGGCATGCCCATCGCCAGGACGTCCCGCTGACGGGCGTTGAGGGTGGCTGCAGTGCCGCCGGTCAATCCGATCAGGCAAAGTGGTCGCGGATCCAGACCATTGCTGCCACCAATGCGGTGTTGCCAGGCTGTGCCCATAGCCTTGCTTGGCTAAGAATCTTATGCATCCAGTGGAAAGACGGCGTCGCGCTGCCTGGGAGAGACGATCTGGCTACTGTAAGTTTTATTGGATAGCCGAACATTCTCTTGTCACTATTGACAGATTAGGTGTACTCTTGTGTCATAAATGATTGAGGGGATGACCTTGTGGCCGCGGCGATTAATACCGTATGGGTAATCTTTGCGGGGACACTCGTTTTTTTCATGGAAGGCGGCTTCGCGTTGCTGGAAGCTGGCCTGGTTCAGGCCAAGAACACCCTGTCCATTGTGATGAAAGTAATGGCCGACGTCACCGTAGGCTCGCTGGTCTTTGGGATCGTTGGCTTTGCCTTTCTGTTCGGGCCGTCGTCCAACCGATGGATAGGATTGTCAGACTTCTTCTTCCATCTATCCCCCGGCATCGTGCCGCATCTGCCGACCCCGGTGGTATGGTTCTTTGAGATGGCGTTTGCGGTAGCGGCGGTGTCGATCGTCTCTGGAGCCGTCAGCGAACGTATGCGCTTTCCCGCCTATCTCGTGTATGTCGTCATTGGCGTAAGCGCCTACTCTATCTCCGCTCACTGGGTGTGGAGCCCGGACGGCTGGCTGCACCGTTTGGGGATGATCGATTTTGCTGGTTCTTCGGTGGTCCATGCATTTGGCGGATTTTCCGCATTGGCCGCGGCGGCTTTAGTGGGGCCTCGAGCCGGACGATTCGGTACCAAGCCCGTCCCCTTTCGACCGTCGAACCTCCCCCTGGCGTTTGTCGGCACCTTCATTCTTTGGTTCGGCTGGTTCGGGTTCAATGCGGGTTCGACGCTGAGCGCGTTTTCCCCCCTGATTGGCTCCATCGCGCTAAACACGATGGTGGCCGCGGCGGCAGGCGGACTCTCGGCCATGTTGCTGGCTCGGGTGACGTCCGGCAACTATGATCCGACCATGGCCATCAATGGATCCCTTTCCGGCTTGGTGGCCATTACCGCCGGGTGCGCCTCGGTCGTGGCTTGGGGGGCGGTCGCGATTGGCGCCACAGCGGGACTATTGGTGGTTGTGGGCGTCGCGGCCATGGAACGAATACGGGTTGATGATCCGGTCGGCGCGGCCCCGGTGCACGCCCTCAACGGCGTGTTTGGCACCATCGCGGTGGGATTGCTGGCGGTCCGCGGCGGATTTGTGTATACCGGGAGTCTCCATCTGCTGGGAGTACAAACCCTAGGCACCCTGAGCATCTCGTTGTGGGGGGCGCTGGTCACCGGATGTGCGCTGGCGGTGATGCGCTGGCTGGGCGTGCTGAGGGTATCGGCAAGCGATGAACAGGAAGGACTGGATATTCGGGTGCACGGACATCGTGCCTATCACCGGGACGAATTGGCCGGTGGGACCCGACGAGTGGCTTGGGAATCCCGCAACCGCGCCGAAAAGACCGCACCGCGTGAAGGATGAACCCATCGCATTGCGGGCGCAGGCGGGGGGAGATCAGCGAGGTGAGGAACGTTCTGCCTCAAAGTTTTCCAACGACGGTTGGAAAACCTTGACCTCCGCGGCAAATTACCCATACAATTGATAAAATACGGTCGAATAGGCCAACGTGGTAGGCTCGGTGGATTGATGGGCGAAACCGGCCGGTGTTGGTTGCACTTTTTAGCCATGCCCCCCTATCATGATGATAATTGCGGAAAGGAGAAAAAACGGTGGAACGCATCTATATTTTAGATACGACGCTGCGGGATGGTGAACAAGTGCCGGGCGCAAAGTTGACCCCGGCTGAAAAGCTGGAGATTGCTCGCCAACTTGCCGTATTGGGGGTAGACGTGATTGAAGCGGGCTTTCCGGCCTCCTCGCCCGGCGATTTTGAGGCGGTCGAAACGATTGCCCGTGAAATTCGCTCCACCGGCATTACGGCCTTGGCCCGAGCCGTGAAAAAGGACATTGACGCAGTTTGGGCCGCTATCCGGCAGGCCGAACACCCCCAAATTCATATCGTGCTAGGCGTCTCTGACATTCATCTGCAGGGCAAATTTCGTCGTTCGCGAGACGATATCTTGGCCATGGGAGTGGAAGCGGTACGCTATGCCAAGCAGTTTACGCCTTACGTGCAATATTCCACAGAGGACGCCGGCCGGGCGGATTTGGAATACCTGAAAGAGACCGTGAGGGCCGTAATTGATGCGGGCGCAACCGTGGTCAACATCCCGGACACGACCGGATATTGCGACCCCGAGGAATTCGGCCGAATTATTCACGCGTTAAAGACTGACGTGCCCAACATCGACCGGGCGATGTTGTCGGTGCATTGCCACAACGATTTGGGAATGGCGACATCCAATACCTTGGCCGCCATTAAACAGGGCGCCCGCCGAGTCGAGATGACCATCAACGGATTGGGGGAGCGAGCGGGCAACACCGCATTGGAAGAAGTGGTGATGGCCCTTAAGGTAAAGCCGGATTTTTACGGCGCCTTTACCGCCATCCGCACCGAGGAAATTGCCCGGACCAGCCGACTAGTCAGTAGTTTGACCGGAATCTGGGTCCAGCCCAACAAGGCCATCGTCGGCGCCAATGCCTTCGCTCATTCGTCGGGAATTCATCAAGATGGCGTGTTGAAAAACCGCCAGACCTATGAAATCATAGATCCTCGCACCGTGGGGATCACGGAATCGCGCATCGTGCTCACCGCCCGCAGCGGTCGCCACGCGCTTCGAGTTCGCCTCCAGGAATTGGGACGCGAGATGGACGACGCGCAGCTCGATGAATTCCACCGGCAGTTTCTCGACCTCGCCGACCGCAAGAAGGAAGTCTACGACGAGGATCTGCTGGCGCTATTGGCCCAACAAGAGCGAACTCCGGAGGAGGGAGGCTACCGGCTGTTAGGATTGAAGGTATCGCTGAACACCGACCAGCCGCCTCACGCTTGGGTTCACTTGCGGTTGCCGGATGGGCGGGAGGCCAGCGAATCGGCGACGGGCTCCGGACCGGTGGATGCGGCTTATTCTGCCATGGAGCGGATAATTGGCCATACAGCGCGTGTCCTCGAGTTTTCCCTTCAGTCCGTGACCGAAGGCATTGATGCTCAGGCCCGCGTCGCGGTGCGCATGGAGATGGACCAAGAAGTCTTCATTGGCCGCGGTACCAACTCGGATGTGGTCCTCTCTGCCGTCTACGCCTACTTGGATGCGTGGAACCGCACGCTCCTGCGTCGGTCGACTTCTGGTTGGGCGCCAGCCCGATACGAGGCAGCGGCACAACAACCATGAATCCGGCGCAGCTCGCCGGCGATCTAGCATCAGAGTCTCTGTCTGGTCACTCCGCAAGCCGTCGCCGGAGGACGCGAACCGGCAGAAATGCTAGCCCGACGGTGTAGGCGAGGATCCATAGGCTGTCGCCAATCAGGCCGGGACGAAGGCGTCCCAGGATCAGGGCGCGGACGAGGTTCACCACGTGGTACAGCGGGGTTATCTCCACCATGTCGCGGACCGGCCCAGGAAGCCGCCCAATCGGAAAAAACACGCCAGAAAACATAAACATGGGCGTAATAACGAGGGTGAGATAATAGAACAATTGCTCGTGATTAGACGCTCGTGCAGCCACCCATAAAGCCGGGGCGGAAAACAGAACCCCGGTGACAAAGAGCGGCAGCGGCAAGACGAGCGCCCACCACGACCGGACCAGTCCTAAAAGGAGGAGAACGATCAGAAAGATCGTTCCGTAGAGGAGGCTGCGTACGCCCTCCCATAGGTATTCGCCCGCCACAATTTGGCCCACGGTCAGCGGAGCGGTGACCATCGATTGGTAAATGCCATTTTGGTTCAGCCGGTCGTAGGCTTCGAAGGTCATGTCAAAGGTTACGGCATTCATCGCCGTCACCGCCAACAATCCCGGTCCGATAAATTGGATGAAGGGGACGCCGGACATTTTGGCCACGTAAGCTCCCAGTCCAAATCCCAGTGCGAGCAGATTGGTAAGCGGCTCACCAAAATTGAGCAGCACCGACGATCGATAATATTTCGTCCAGGCCAGAAAATTGCGCCGAAACACCATGGCCGCTCCGAATCTCCACGAAGGCACCCCGCGTTCACTCATTCGCGTAGGTCCCTTCCGATCAGCCGCAAGAATACGTCTTCCAGGCTGGCTCGCCGACGATAATAGGGGCTGGGCAGCAGGCAGGCTTGCCGGAGCCGCTCGATCACGCCATCCATGTTGTTGCTGAACACCAGCACGGTATCACCTTGCCGCTCGATCGAACCCGCTTCCTCGCCCAGGGTTGACGCGATCCATTGGGTTTGGTGTGGTGCACACGCGGGAATCTCCAGGCAGTCCCGGCCAACCACGCCTTCAATCAGGTCGGGGGCGGTGCCGCGTCGCAATATTCGGCCCTGGTCAATCACCACCAGTTGGTCGGCCAATCGCTCGGCCTCATCCATGTAATGCGTGGTTAGCAACACAGTCACCCCTCGGCCCAGCAGTTCTCGGACTTTCGTCCACACCACAATCCTGGCCTGAGGATCGAGACCCGTGGTTGGTTCGTCGAGGATCAGCAAGCGGGGGCTGCCCATCAACGCTCGAGCGATGACCAACCGTCGGCGCATTCCCCCGGACAATGTCCGCACCTGAGCGTTAGCCTTGGTTCCCAATTGCATAAACTCCAGCCACTCCCCGGCCCGCATCCTCGCCTGCTGGAACTCCAAGCCATAAAATCTCCCGTGCAATTCCACGTTTTCTTTGACCGTCAGCGACGGATCTAGATAATCCTCTTGGGACACCACGCCGAGTTCCCGCTTGAGCGCCCGGTTGCCCGGATGAGCGGGCTGTCCCAGCACTTCTAATCGGCCTGACGTTACCGGTGTCAAACAGCAGATCATGCGAATGGTTGTAGATTTGCCGGCTCCATTCGGCCCTAGCAGGGCAAAACATGTTCCAGGCTCGACGGTAAGGTCAATCCCCCGTACGGCCTCAAAATCCCCGAAGCGTTTAACGATTCCTTGCGCCACGACCACCGGTGCGTCCACCCTATCCCATCACCTTGCCCTTCATATCAAGGCTATTCGCCCTTGGTTGCCAAAGTCCTCTCGGGCTCAGTGCGGCTATGCCCGGAGGCCAAGAGACGCATGGGGCTCGCGGTTTTGGCGGCCGTTTACGCATCAGTTGAAGGCTCGGCGAACGCCAAGAGCGATTTTGGGCGGAATGCGTTCTCGCCCCCGTTACCAAGCAATTGATGATGTCAACGGTTGCACAACGCTTAGCCAGAGGGGACTCGTGGCGATCGTCAAATCAATTGGATGTGCTTTCCCATGCGCCACATGCCGTGCTGATGCTGTTCTTCGCAAATCTTGACGAGTCCACACTTCAGGCAGAAATGTGGCGCCAGCCTGGTTCGCGAGGACATCCGCAGCGGATACTCTCTGACGCCGTGGGACGACCGAAAAACATCCTTCGCATATGGGGTCAAATGCTTGCCTTGACCCCCCCACGCCCAAAGGTGGAGGATTCTTACGAGAAACCCCCTCACGTGAGCCTTGCGCGTAAGGGGTTTGCCAAAAGCCCTCAGCCACGCGCTTGACCTCGACTCCATGGTCACGGGGCAGGTCACTCATGGCGTAGTTCGCCAACCGGTTTACGTCTGATCTTGCCAGGCGATACATGTCACGTTCCCCACGACAGCGAGAGACACCCAAGTAAGGACGTTTACGGCGCATTGGATGATCACGATCACGTATCGCATCCATGGTTCGAAGCGTGAGTGAAATTCGATCCCCTTCTTGTGTACCGCCGAATAGGCTTCGGGGGACCCCGGCGGCGTTCCGACCAAGCGCGATTACCGGTTACGGAAGTTTTCCGCAGTGTTTCCCACACTCCGCTCGGAGCCTATGGGCCTCCGCCAAGCCGGTACACGACGCACCGATCTCGCGACTCCTGAAGCATGAGAAGAGCTGGGACGAACGGCGATGAAACGGCCCCGGGAGATTCCAGGACCCGCAACCCGATAACGGATTGATCGGTGATCTCGAAGGGACCATACACTTTCTTGGCTGCTTGACACGACTCGTGGTGTGGGTAGATGTAGTCTCGACCGCGGTACCACACCCGATCGTATCGGTAGACGATCCGATGCAATGCATGGTCGAGGTTCCCATGACTATAGGCGATGGCCGGTACTACCCGCACGATAACGAGAAAAGCCAGAACGGCTGCGTCGACTAAGGACCATAATGCCTTCCGGACCTTGTCCATCTGCCTGAGCACCCCTCCGCATCCGCGCTCTACCGTTCTGATGGACTTATCGCCATTTCATCATTGCTGACCCCATTTGTCGCCCCTGTCCTGGTTCATCGCGTCGCGCTTGCCCAGAGGTTCACGGTCCTGTTGAGCACCGCACTGCTGGCCCATCCCGACGGCATTTTGGCCCGTTTGACAGACCGAACAGATTTTGCCAACAGCTCACGACCACCACCGTCTTGCCCTATGCTAACAATGTTTAAGACACGGTGCAAATCCCTCGCTTGGGATCTCGTCTGCCCGTAGATTTTTTCCGGCACGCAGCCGTATTTCGCAGTCAGCCATTTTCCAGCCAAAGCGGCGGGCGTGCGGTGGTATAAGAGCCGGAACACTGCCCCATGCTAGGACTATGAACACGACAAAACCCGCTGACAGAGGCCGATCATACGGATCCGGTCACCAGCCCAAGCCGCCGAGTGCGATCTCGGCCGGCACGCTTTCCCTGATGACCGTAGGGGGCATCATGGGTTCCGGGCTGTTTTTGGCTAGCGGTGCCGCCATCCGCCTGGCTGGGCCGGGCATCCTGCTTTCCTTTCTGGTCGGCGTCACCATCATGGCCATGGAAGTGACAATCTTGGCCGAAATGGCTGCTGCCGATCGCGAAAAAGGTTCGTTTCTTGCCTTTGCCCATCATGCCCTGGGCCCGGGATTTGCCTTTGTTGGTGGATGGGTCTTCTGGTTTTCCAGCATCCTCAATATCGCCGCAGAATCCACGGCCGGGGCCTTGTTTACTCGAATGTGGTTTCCCTCAGTACCGGTGGCTGTGTTTTCTGTCGCGTTCGCGGTGATTATCGCGGGCATCAACTTTCTGACCGTCAAGGGCTTCAGTCAGGTCGAATCCACGATGTCATGGGTGAAGATTGTGGCAACTTCCCTGTTTATTGTCACAGCACTCTTCCTTCTTGCCCATCTCCTGCCAGGACATGCGCCGCCAGGATCTATGCTTTGGTTTCATCGGCCCGGATTTTTTCCCCATGGTCTTCCCGGCGTTGGCGCGGCGATGATCCTGGTCTTGTTTTCGATGTCCGGAACGGGCGTTTTGGGGCTAGCGGCTCCCGAGATGCAACGTCCGGAAGCGGTCATCGGCAAGACGATCCGCAACACCGTGGTTACCATTTATGTGTTGTACGCCGCGTCGGCGCTGGCGCTTACAGGCCTCGTGCTGTGGACGCACATGCCGACGACTAGCAGTCCTTTTACTGCCGCCTTATCGCGACTAAGCTGGGCATGGCCAGCTCAGGTGTTTAACGTCGTGATTTTGGTGGCGGTGCTCAGTGCCATGAATGCGGGGCTATATGCTACCAATCGCGTACTTGCTACCCTCGGTCGCATCCACGATGCGCCTCGTTGGGTAGCCAGGCAGCGCCATGGCATTCCTCGCCACGCCAATTTGGTTTCCGGCGTTCTATTAGTCCTGGTCAGCGGTTTGGCCTACTTCTTGCCAAAGACCGCATACACCTATCTGGTGACTGCGACGGGCTTTCAAGCTCTCTTTATCTGGATATTGATTGTAGGGACTGAAATTCGTTATCGCCCCCAACTTCTCCAACAAGGTAAATCGCTGGAATACCGCGTTCCCTTCTATCCGTGGTTTTCTTGGATCGCCATGGCGTTAATGGTGGGCGCCATCGCCACGGCGCCTTTGGCACCGCATGAGTTATTGCCCTTGGGGCTCGGCGTGGCGGTCGTCGCGGTACTGACGGCCATCTATTGGCCCATACGCAGGGCGCGAAACAAACACCAGCCGGGCGATCATGCTGAGTGACGAAGTAAGGCCGCAGCTACCTACTCAGGGGGCCGCAGGCGGAAACCAAGGGGCCCTTGGCTCTCCCTCACATATCCAGCTGTGGCACCTCCAAAGTTTCGGCTGCACCTTAGTGAATCCGCGGCATCAATAAGAGCCACGCCGGTATGGTCAGGACGCCGCCCAGCGTGGACAAGGCGATGGCCTGGCCGACTTGATCCGCAGCGGCGTTGAACTCCTGGGCCAAAATGATCGCATTGACCGCTACCGGCATGGCAATTTGCAGAACCAAGGCTCGAGCCGTTGCCGGTGTCACTGCCAGGAGTTGGACCAGCATGACCGCGAGTGCCGGCATGAGAATCAGGCGGATGCCGGCGCTGACCCACGGGAATGGACGTTTTAGCTCGCCTCCCCGCCAATCGGCGAGGGTGGCGCCCAGCACCACCAGAACCGTGGGGGCGTAAGCCTGGCCGCCAAAATGCGCGGCCGTCAGCAAACTGGCTGGCAAGCGCACATGGAGTATATAAGCAACCAATGCGATCGCCATGGCCCATAGGGACGGCAGTCGCACCATGCGGCGAACTGCGGCGCGAGGATCAACGCCGCTGCGTCCGGCCACATAGGCGCCAATCGTGTTGACGGCCACGATTTGCGTCAAGACGAAGATGACCGCAGCGTGAAGACTGGACTTTCCGAGATCGAAGGCGACCAAAGGCAAGCCGAGATTCGCGGAGTTGGAAAACACCGTGACCAGGTCCAGTCCGGATTGGTCGGCTCGTGGGGCGTGCAATGCCCGTCCCATCGCGCGGCTGACAAGCAAGGAAACTGCCACCATCACGGCGGCAAATGCCACGATGCCGATGATGTCATGGCTCGAAAGCCGAGGTTGGACCAAGGCGCTCAATACCAGGGCGGGACTAAAAACGTATAACGCCACGCGGGAGACAGGACGCAAATCTACGGTCAACAGCCGCCGAAGGGCAAAGCCGGCACCAACCAGCAACATTACCGGAACCACGGCGTGTCCGATTACATGCGTAGCGGAAAACACGGTCATCAATAGCGCCAAGGCCTCCTGCCACGGGTGTCGAGTGAGCGGCTGCATCAGGCATCCCACCGAAGTGACCCGGTCCGATCATTCTTGGGATGCTTGGCAATCGTAACAGGGAACCGGCCATTGTTCAAATATATAGCTTCTATCCTGTCCATAGGATGGCGCTATTCTTAGAGGTGTTATAGAACTTGGCCGGTGGCGGCAGGATGGGCCCTTCACAAGAACGTCTTGAACCGTAGAAGACCGCGCCAGCTCTGTCTATCCTGCGAAAGGGCCCCTAGCCTCTGCGGGCATCCGCCACTGCCGTCGATGATCCCCGGCTGCCTGATCCCCACTCTGACATTTCGCGGGGCGCCCCCCGCTATTCCACCGGAGTGTCGTGCAGCCGGTCCTGTAGCCGCTGCAGTTCCGCCTTGAGTTTGGCGACGACCGCCTGGTAGGCCGGATCGTCATAGCGGTTATGCAATTCGTAGGGGTCTTCCTGCAGGTCAAAGAGTTCCCACGTCTTCGGCGTCGGCCGGTCATGGGCCCCTGCCGCACCGAGTGCTTCCCCGTAGTAGTAGATGAGCTTGTAGCGTTCGCTGCGTACGCCATAGTGCGCCCATACATGATGGATGGAATCGTGATGCATCCAGTAGCGATAATACATCGTGGTCTGCCAGTCGGGCGGCGTGGTTCCTCCTAACAGCGGACGCAGGCTTGTCCCTTGAAAGGTTTCCGGAATTCCGACCCCGGCCAAATCCAAAAATGTGGGGGCAAAGTCTACGTTGAGCGCCATCGCCGCACTCACCGACCCCGGCGCCACCTCGCGCGGATAGCGCACGAGCAGCGGCATCTTAAGCGACTCTTCATACATAAACCGTTTGTCGTACCACCCATG
>JAJZZH010000158.1 GCA_021797675.1 Bacillota bacterium
TCAAGCATCCGCGCATTGCAGCCTGGCGGCTCTCAACGCACCCTGGCCTTCGCGCTTTCAGCTGCTCGAACGCCACGATATCGTGCGCGTGGATGGTCAAGGCCTCGGCATCGTGACCGCCATCAAGATCAATGCCACCGTGCGCGTCGACTTCTATGCGCGGCGCCCCGGACGCAAAACCGCCTACGGTTCGTATGCGCTGTCCCGGGTTCACCCGGTGCAAAAAGGCTCCAGCCAGACCTGGATCCCGGAAACCTCTTCGGCGGCTTCCTCCCCGGCCTGAACGCCGGGGACCCCGCCGCCTTTTTGGTTGGAGTATTCCTCGCTGACCTTGGAACATGACCCTGATGGACGCAGACCGGAAGATGACCAAGCGTGGTAGGGCGATCCGCAGACGGTGTCAGAACAGTCCTGAAGAAGACGAGAGAATCCGATTGGGGCTCGCCGGTGAACGATCGATCTTGTGATATCGCGGGGCCGGCATGTCCAATCTGAGGACGAAAGCCGTATACGGGATGGTCAAGGCCGTGCTCACCGTCTTGCGCAGATGACTTCAGATACCACGGCCAGATTGGGAGAAGGACCGCCTTGGTTGGTCGAGATATGATGATGGCACATTCGGCGTTTATGGCAGTCACCGGCAAAGGGGGACGAGGGGTGTGGTGGACGAGCGGACGAACGCCCTCCGGGCTTCCGTGGCGAGACGCCACACCGAGATTATGACCTTGCTCAGCGCACAAGGCTCGATATCGGTCAACGACTTGGCCGAACGCCTGCAGTGTTCGACCGCAACCATTCGCCGTGACTTGACTGAACTGAAAACGACGACATGGGGCCTACGCGGTTTTCATGGCGCGGTAGCGATCGAGCGTACCCTTCAGGAACGGTCACCGGTCGAGGACGACGAAAGACGGGCGATAGCGGCGGCCGTGGTCGCCGAGTTTCGTGCGCGACAGGTGGTGGGGCTCAACGGAGGAGCCACCACTACCCACATCGCCCACCACCTGGCTCAGACAAGGATTACCGTGACGGTCGTCACCAATGCCGTAAACATTGCGTTTGAACTCACCGGCTCGGGGATTTCGGTCGTATTGGTCGGTGGAGTGCTCCGCCCGACTCATTACGAGACAACGGGTCCGATCGCACTGGAGGGGCTGGCCAACCTCCGCCTGGACTGGGCGGTGTTGGCCGCGAAGGGCGTCGACCAGCGGTTCGGAGCGAGTACCGACGCGGAGGCAGAGGCATCCGTGGGACGAGCGTTGTCGCGGCAAGCGGATCGGGTGGTGCTGGCGGTCGACCATCGCCAGTTGGAGCGGACCAAGTTGTTTCGCATGGTGGGGTGGGACCGGATTTACGCCGTTACGTGCGACCGGGCTGGGGCAACCACGCTCTTGCGCTGGGGGCTCGTACCGCCACCAGACGTTTCCCAGGAAGCCGGGTCTTGGCGGGTGCACAGACTCGTCCGCGACCGACCGATGGCAAAATGAGCGCGGAGCGCAGTAACGCGGACCGTGACGCGCGAGGGCTTTATGGTGGACGAGCTCGGAGCCGGCGCCTTGGGTTGATGCATGGATGGATGGGAGCGGAACGATGTGGCACCTACGCTGGGTGCTGCCGGTTACCGTAATCGCCTTTTCTCTAATGAAGAATTCTCCGCTGTGCCATATCTAGACACGTATTCCGCAGGGGAGCGTTGCCACCTATAGAATCTCTCTTGCCGCCCATATGACGCGAGAGCTGACCCGGCACAAATTGCCAGCCACCCGGGGCGGCGGGAGCGCGCCCCTGTCTTGCGGTTGGCGCGGGAGGCATGCGGGTAGCTATTGGGGGCG
The DNA here is from genome assembly GCA_021797675.1 of Bacillota bacterium. GTDB lineage: Bacteria > Bacillota > Sulfobacillia > Sulfobacillales > Sulfobacillaceae > JAJZXC01. Next base: position 1,833 of record JAJZZH010000158.1, read on the forward strand.
GCCACGCGTCAAAGTTACCCCATTCCTCAGTGAGCACTCCACTGTGCGCATGCTGCCGCCTTTCAGGCGCAAGACGCCTCGCTGGCAACGGTTCCACAAAGAAAGGGATAAAACCTGGGGATCCCTCAGCGCCGAACCTCGCGCCTCGTGCTGCAGCGATTGGATGAGGGCGACGAGATGTAGAAGCGGCTGCCCTGACGGCCACCACTTCGGCGTACGCTTGCTTTCCGTTCCATTTTGGTGGCCATGGCCTGCTGCCACGTTGCCCGCTGGGCCGTGAAGACTCCCCCGCTCGTGAGCGAAGACCGGCGGGATCTAGTCCTCGCGCGCGCCGATGGTCGGCCAGGCCCGCTCGATCCCGGAGGCGTCCAGCAGTGCCTGGTACCGAGCTAGATGATCCGGTGATTCGAGCACGGCTGACGGCACCAGGCGATGGCGCAGGCAGTACCCGACCAGAGCCCCGACCGCCTCACCGATGTTCCACTCGACGGGGTGGAGTCGATAGCATCCGTTGGTGATATGCGTGGTGCCGAGGTTCTTGGCGGCGGGCAGAAGATTTTCCATACGAACCGGGATAAGGGCACCCAACGGGATCTGAAACGGCCACGACGGGACGTCGATGTAATTGTCACCGGCGGTGCTCGGATGGAGGTCGATGTTGTAGTAGCCAATGCCGACGCTGTCCGAAAACGGGGAGGCATACGGCTTGGGCCGCATGGCTTGACCGACGTGCGCCTCGGTGACGGTGAAGCGGGCACGGATCCGCCGCGCCTCGCGTACGTACGGATAAAGGGCAAGCCCGTCGTCGGAGCCCATGACGTCGGAGCGCAGCCGGAGCCCAGGATAGCCGAGCCCACCGTTTGGACGGGGCGCCTCGGTCTGCATCCAGTAGAGGAACGACAGGCTGAGTTCTCGAGCCGCTTGCAGGTGCCGCGCGGCGTCCGTCTCGGAGACTTCGTAAATGGGTCCCAGAAGATAGTCGTTTTGCGGCCAATTGACCAAGCTAATATCACTGGGATAGATGTCGGCGGCAAAATTGGTGCGGTCGATGATCCGCCGGTAAGGCCAGAGCGCGTTATGACTTGGATCGACAGGCCGCGGTTCGTCCTCGGGACCGAACAGGGTGCGCGTTCGCGGCACCAACCGGGTCGGTATGGGATGGGTCCAGCTAAAAAGCGGTCCCGGCCACGCCGGCGTCACCTGGGGCTGGTAGTCGCGCCAGAAGGCGTAAGCGGCGGGGCGATCAATGGTGTGATCTTCACCGGGGCGGTAGTCGAGGGCAAACACCATGGTGATGCTTTGCATGTTGAGCGGGTCCGCGTCATGCGGAGCATGCAGTTCTCCCGTCTCGGCTTGCGACTCGGCGCCCGTCACGTACTCGGTGCCCGTCAACGGCAACAAATCGCCGAGCTCGCTGGCATCCAGAAAGAAGCGCCCGGCCACCACGACAGGATCGCCCGCCCCGGACATGGGCTCGAGTTCCACCGCGCGCACCCGATCCTGGTCGACGTCGGCGCGTACCGGGCGATGCCCAAGCAGGATCTGCAGGCGTCCACTGTGCAAATGCGGTGCCAGCATCTCGTGAAGCACCGCCAGGGCCACTCGTGGCTCGTGGCAGAGCCGGCTCACGGTGGCGTTGCCTGGATTAAAATAGCGGACGCCCTGGGCGTCCGGGCTGAGACGATAGTTGCGCCGATAATAGGCCCGCACCTTTTCGCGAAACTGGCGATAGCGCCACGTGCCGCCGAACGACTCAATCCACGGGTTTTCGTCCGGCGGCACGGCCTGACTGGTCAACTGTCCCCCGATCCATTGGGTAGGTTCGCTCATCAACACCGAATAGCCCATGTCGGCCGCCGCCAACGCGGCCGCCACCCCTCCGACCCCCCCGCCGACAATAACGATGTCGCGATATCGTTCCACGATGACGACCTCCCTCAGAGTTTGGAGCCAGCTTTTCGGTTAACCTTTGACCCCGGTCAGCACGATCCCTTCGATGAAATAGCGCTGCAAGACCAGGAATACGATAAACATCGGCACGGTGACGATCACGGTGGCCGCCAAGAGTGCGCCCCAATTGGTCGTTCCAGTGGGCCCGCCAGCCATCGACGCCAATCCCAACTGGACGGTAAATAGACGCGCGTTGGTGAGGACGATCAGCGGCCAAAGAAAATTGTCCCACATGCTCGTAAAACCGAAAATCGCTACGGTAATCATGGCCGGACGGACCAGAGGCAGCATGATGCGGGTGAAGATCTTTAATTCTCCACATCCGTCGATCCGCGCGGCCTCCTCGAGGCTTTGGGGAAGCGCGGCAAAGAACTGGCGCATCAAAAACACCCCAAAGACCGAAACCAGGCTCGGGATGATGAGGGCGCCATAGGTGTTGATGAGGCCGGTCCCCCCCGTGCCCCAGAGATTGTTTCCTCCGGCCAGGGGAAAGTGCCTCACGATGATGAATAGGGGCACCAAGGTGACTTCGACCGGCACCATGATTCCGCTGAGCAGAAAGATAAACAACAGCCCTTTCAGAGGAAACCTGAGCCGGCCAAAGGCATAGCCGGCCATGGCCGAGAACAGCACCTGGCCCAAGGTCGCCAAGACCGAGGTGATAACGCTGTTGAAAAAGTAGTGGCCCCAGGGGGCATCTTGCAATGCGTGCACATAGTGGATCCACGTGACGTGGCGCGGCCAGAAGACGAATGGAATCTGGAAGATCTCGGCATTGGGTTTGAGTGACGTCAAGACCATCCAGAAAAAGGGGAGTCCCATCACCGCCGCGATCACGATTAGCACCGGATATCGAGCCACTCCTGACCGCCCTATCATCGCGTTCCCCTCGCTTTTCTCCAAGGCTAGTAGTCGATGCGCATGCGGCGTTGCACTACCAGGAGATTGACCAAGGACAAGGCCAAAATGACCACGAACAGAATGGCCGCGATGGCCGCCCCGTATCCAAGGCGAAATTCCTGGAAGGCCACGTTGAACACCAAATACACGACCGTCGTGGTCGTGCCCATGGGTCCGCCCTGGGTCATCACGTACATTTCCGAGAAGGCTTGAAACAAGCTGATTGTACCCAGCACCAACACGTAAAAGGTGGTCGGCCGAAGGAGCGGCCACGTGATGGTCCAAAAGCGCCGCGCCCGATCGGCGCCGTCGACCACGCTGGCCTCCCAAAATTCACGCGGAATCGCATTGAGCCCGGCCAGAAAGATTACCATGTTGACCCCGATGCCCTTCCAGACGCGGAGCAACACCAGCACTTCGAGCGCCCAATGCGGCTCCACCAGCCAGGCCTGAGTGGGCAGATGCAACAGCGCGAGAACCTCGTTGATCAACCCGTTTGAGGGATTGAACAGCCAGGTCCAGAGAATCGAGACGGCCACCATCGAAGTCACTACCGGGGCAAAGAAGATGGTGCGAAACCAGCCCACTCCCCGGAACTTTCCGTAGACCAGCGTGGCCAGTCCGAGCGAGCAGGCGATGTTCAAGGGCAAGACCTGGAGCGCAAAGATGGCGGTGTTGAAGAACGCTTGCCGAAAGGAGGAGCTCGCCAGGATGGTACGGTAGTTGCCCCAGCCCACCCACTGGGTTGAGGCGCTGACCAAGCTTTTGTTGCTGAAGCTCACGGTGATCGTCTCTACCATCGGAATAAAGGTAAACACGGTGAATAGCACGATGGCGGGAGCGATGAGGAAATAGGCGGTCAGCGCCTGCCGCCGGAGGTGGGGGCGCATCCAGACACCAAGCGCCGCGCGAACGCGGATGCCAAGACTCGGCGCATTGGCGCGCCGTACGATCCCTGCCATGACGTCACCCCTTTGACAAAGGTCAGGAAGGCCCCAGGATGGCAGGGCTCTTCCTGACGGAAATGCTCAGCCTTTCGCGGTGAGCGCCGATTGGATGTCATGGGTCATTGTTTTCATCACGTGCGGCACTGACTGCCCGTATAGGATGCCTTGCCCGTCCGTGTAGATGTCCCCGCGAACCGACGTGACCCACTGGGGGATGTTGGGATTGCCCTGCAGACGCATCGACGAAATCGCGTGATACATAGCTTTGAGTTCCGGATTGTGCTCGATCCAGGGGGCATGCTCGCCGACTTTCAGGACCGGTGAGGCCCCCAAGCCGCGAGCGATGGCTCCGGAGTCGTTCAGGAATTGCTTGAGGAGCAGCCAGGCGTCGGCAGGATGTTTGGAGTCGGCACTGAGGTAAAAACCGTTGGCGGCGGCATAGGTCGCGCTCTTCTGGCTGAGCGGCCCGAGCGGGGTCGGCATAAAGCCGATCTGATGGTAGGCTTTCGGGTCATACTTGCGAATCGTCGGCAGCGAAGGCATGAATTCCATGGCCGCCTGTCCGTCGCCCAAGGGATCCTGCCCCGTGGTTGGCACGAACTTGACGCTGGCCGCCCCTTTTTGAAAAAACTCTTTATAGAGACTCAGGCTCTGGATGAACGCCTTACTCTGGGTGAGGGCCTTCGTACCGGCGGGGTTGACGAACTTCCCGCCGTCATCGTAGAGAAACGCGGACAGATCTTGTTCGAAGTTGATACCGCTGGTACCGAGTGCAATGCCCTCCCGCCGGTTCGGTATCGCGAGTTTCACCGCATCCTTGAGCAGCTGGCTCCAAGTATGGGGGACCCCGAGGTGCGCGGCCTTAAAGAAGTCCTTGCGGTAACCCAGGACGAAGGCCCCCGCGTCCACGGGGACGAACCACGACTTGCCTCGGTAATATGTCTGCTGCTCATATCCCTTAACGACGCCCTGGATCTGAGGATCGGACTTCAGGTACCGATTGAGCGGAACGACCTCTTTGGAAGCGACCAGGCCTGCCGTCGCGGCCGCGCCGTTATACAGAATGTCCGGGCCCACGCCACTGGACATCGCCACGGTCAGCTTCTCCGGATAGTCGCTCCACGTGAAGAACTGGATGGAGGCGGACAGATGATCCTTGGCATACTGGTGATTGAACTGCCGAATGACCGCCTGGAAGATCGGATTCTGCGTACTGGAATCGGGCACCCACACCACTAAGTGGACGGGTTTATGGGGAGCCGAATGGCCGTCGGCCACGGATCCGGGTGCCAGAGCGGCCACGGAGGTCGCCATCAAGACTGCCGAAGAAAATATGCGCGTAACCAGACGTCGGTTCACCGAATACCCGCGAAAAGCCCCCGGCTTTAGCCGTGGGGAGGAAAGCGGGCTTCCGCCGTTAGGCGGAAATGGGTTTTTGTTCATACTGCCATCCTCCGTTTCGTTGCAGAATGCGACAATGTTTGTACGCAATGCCCTGGGCAATCCGCTGTCCATCGGCGGAAATGTCAAACGAGCCGGACGCTCGCACCAAGACACGCCCCGTATGGGTTCCGGTGTACTTGCCCCGGGGGACCACCGCTTTGACCGTATCGCCCGTCTGAAAGC
>JAJZZH010000021.1 GCA_021797675.1 Bacillota bacterium
TGGTGTCCAGCCACGCCGAGAAATCTGCCGGGGGAGGAACAGGCTGGCAGAGGTTGGCCACGACGGCCAGCGCCAGGGCGATCTCTCTGGGGACCGCCTCCTGACTATCGGCGACGCCTGGCGCGGTGTCGATTAGACCGAGTTGCTCGATCACAGACGCCACCGCCGCCACCCAGCCAAAGCGCTGCACGGCCACCGCCTGCGGCGCGCTCCCTAAGCGGCAGCAGTCACGAATTTGCTCCGCGGTGCCAAGATATACCGAATCCGTCTTCACCCGACTGGAACCCGAGCCGGGACCCTTGCCCTCAGCCTCCGGGTCGACCTTCACTCGATACGAATGCTGGTAATAATACACGGCGGAGCGCCGGCCCGGCAAATGCTTTTCTACAATGCGCGCCATGAATCCTCCTCGTCATGCATAACACACATAGTATACAAAACCTTCGGGATAAGCATAGGAGAAGTGGCATTGTCCCGTAACTTACATAGCGATGGGTAACCAACGATGATATGTGATCACGGGGCGGATCCGGTCAATGTGATATCGATTGAGCGCATCCGAGCGACGACTTTCGCCTGGACTTGGGCTATATTGGGGAAAGAACCGTTCGCAGCGAGCCCGCCGGGATGAGCTGCGCGCGATGACGCCGGCAGCAGACGGCTTAGTGGCGTCATCGTAGCAATTCGGCTCCCGGCGGCGAGGGTCCAGGGTGTCGCAAGGTTGAGGAGGCAACGCGGATGAGACTCGTAATCGACCAGGCCGCTTTGAACGGGCACGTGGGGGAGATTTCGGAAGAAACGGGCCGAACCCTGGCTGCAAGCGGCCAGGTCCAGGGATTGGAGTGGGATTCGCCGTACTTGGCGGCCGACGTCAAGACCGACGATGCCGAATCCTGCCGGGTACGGGTGCAACTCCGACAAGATGGCGAAGCATTCTTTCCAGACCGGGTGACGTGCTCCTGCGCATCGCAGGGCAAGGACTGGTGTTCCCACGTGGTTGCGGCCATGCTGGCTGCCGCCACGGACTGGGAAGGCTTGGTGGCGCGCGGATCGCTCGGACAGCAGGTGCAGCAGCTTTCGGAGTCCGAGGCCAAGGCGTTGCTGGGGCGGTTGGCCAAGCAGGAAGCGTTCAAGACGGCGATGCTGGAAGCGCTCTCGCGGATACGGTCCAAACCGCGCAAGTTTGACGCCAAGAAAGTCGAACGCGACACCCGGCGGGAAGTGCGATCGATGATGGGGGGCGGGTTTTACGGTCCGGGTGCGGTAGGCTCCGTGCAACCGGTGGTCGACCAGGCTCGCCGACTGATCGAGGAAGGGGACCCCGAACAGGCGATCGCCGTGCTGACCGCGCTCACCCATGCGTATTTGGAAGGGTGGGACGAAATTGACGATGAGAGCGGGGAGACGTATGACGCGGTGGACGGGATGGCCGTCCTTTGGCTGGAAGCGATCTTGTCCGCGGATCTCAGCGAATTCGAAAAGGCTCGGCTCGGTGAGCTGGCCACCGATTGGCACGCTGCAGCGAGCCAATATGACGTCGTGTCGTTGGCGGCGTTGAATCTCGCCCTCACCTACGGTGCCGACGTAGCGCGGGCTCAGCGCGAAAATCCGGACATTTTGCCACAGACGGCCACCCTGATTGCCGAGGCGTGGCTGAACTGTCTCAACCGCGAGGGGGACGACGCGGGATATCTGGCGTATGCCAAAGCGACCGGGCGCCACGCCCGGTATACGGTTCGCCTGATAAACCGGGGACGGCTTGACGATGCCATCGAGCATGGGCGAAGCCACATCGCGACGGTGGAGGACGCCGAGCAGGTTCTGGGTGCCCTGCTCGCCCACGATGCTCCGACGGAGGCGCTAGGGCTGGGGATGGAGCTGCTCGAGCGGATGCCGGCACCCGAGCGCTTGGCGGTGACCTTGGCGGCCATCGCCGATCAGACGGGCGACGAAGAGCAGGCTAAGGCCCTGCACCGCACGGCGTGGGCGGCAGATCCTTCGTGGGATCGCTACCGGCGATTGAAGGAACTCGCCGGGGAAGATGGGTCGGCGTGGGTTGGGGAGGCGCTCCCGGAGCTGGTGAAGAACGCCCGCTTTGGCGTTGCCACGCGCATTTTGCTGGCGGAAGGACACGTTCAGGACGCCATCACCATGCTGGAAGGGTCGCTCTGGGCCGACCAGGCGTCGGTGGTGGCGATTGGCCGGGCGGCCATCGCGGATCACGCCGAATGGGTGTTGCGGTACTTCCGCCAACGCGCCACGGCCATCATGGAAGCCGCAAAATCGGACGAGTATGGGACGGCCGCCACGTGGTTGGAACTGGTGCGCGACGCCTATGCCGCCCTAAACCGGGGATCGGAATGGCGCCTCTTCAAAGAGGAGCTCCTGACCGCGCATCAGCGTAAACGGGCGCTGATACCCTTGCTGAAGAGGTTGTAGACCAGAGCAGTCTCTTTTGAGGGGCAAAGATTGAGGATGCCGTCGGCCATGGCCCGCTTCCGGGGATGGTCCGCCGGCTCCTTGCGGGTTGGGATGACGGCCAACGGCCGGCGATGCGCACAATGCACATAGCAGCCAACGCGACCTGGCGAGGCCCGCATTGAGCCCGTGGGTAAATGGGCCCCGACGGCGAGGTCAGAAAACGCCTGGATCCCGTAACCCCGTCGCGCCAACCCGCGAGGGCCGGCCCCAGGGCAAGCTTACGCTCCGACGAGGCCGAGGTCGAATGCCACTGGCTTTGTTCGACCACGCCGGCTTGCAACCAGCCTTGAACCAAGGGGCGAGCGGGAAATGTCCCCAAAGCGGCGAAGAGCGGAGCATGAGCGATATGGTCGAATGCCCCCGTGAGGTCCGCATCCAACACCCAAAGCCGTCGGGCTTGTGGCCCTCGGGCCATCTGGAAGATGGCGGCGATGGCATCCTGAGCACTGCGCCCCGGTCGAAACCCATACGAACGGGATTCGAATCGAGCCTCCCATTCAGGCTCCAGCACATTGACGACCAAGGCTTGACGCGCTCGGTCCAGAATCACGGGGATACCCAGGGGTCGACGTTTCCCGTTGGCCTTCGGAATATACCCCCGGCGGGCCGGTTGCGCGTCGACGGTGGAGCCGAGGTGATGAACGAGCCGAGCGAGCCGGGCTTTGCCCTCCGGAGTCACGATAACGCGCCCATCGACGCCCGGTGTGTTCTTGCCGGCGTTGAGTTCGGTGACTCTCCGAACACTGAGCACGGCATTGGCATATGACCGAAGCATGAGTTTCTGCAAGTTGCGCACCTGTTTCCAGTTTCCTTTGTGCGAGGCAGTGAAGATTCGTTGACGGAGACGCTGTACGACAGCATTCATTCCGGCCAGTCAATCGACCGCCAATCGAGCACTGCATCGAGCACTGCGCCCTCAGGTCCGTTCACTGGGGCCGTGGAACGGTCCGAGCGTCTAACTTGTTCGTTGGTGCGAGCATCGGTCATCCCGACATCCTCCTTTGCATTCACCTGTCCCACGTCAGCTCCCTTTCGGGTCGGACCAAGGTCCGTATCCGGCCAGTTGCCAGAACCTTGCGACCTGTGCAATTCAATAGTCTAGCGTAATAGAGGGCATAGCGTTTCAGCGCTTAAGCCACCCATTGAAAGGAGAGGGCATGGTCGGTACACCATGACACCATGACACCATGGCGTGATTGTGGTGGACGGTTGTGACGGTGGCCAAGGCCACCGAACCCGTCGGAGACCAACTCATTCCTTGGTGCTTTTGTCTGCCCGCAACACACAAGTCATTGGCTTTTTCGCCGCGGTTACTAGAGTTACGCAAGTGGAGCTCTTTGCGCAGCGCATAGCAGGGAATATAGGCGCGATTGCGTTCGAAATACCCGACCAGCCGTTCGACGGATTGACCGGCTTTCAGGCTCTCGATGGGTACGGCTCGCAGGTATGCGATGGCCGCGTCGACCCGGCCAAGCCAGAGGAGAGGCACGAGTTCACCCAAAACCGCATTGCGGATCTGAGCGCCTCGTAAGGCCAGACTTAATTCAACCTGACATTTTTGTTCTAGGGGGTACCAATCCAAGAGAATCCGGAAGGGAAGCCAGTGGGACAACCGCGTGAGGATCGCCGCATGGAGGGGGAGCGTGCCCCATCCACAAAGAATTGCACATAGTGGTCCGATAACACCTGCTGATGCAGGAGGAACGCGACAAGGAGGCGCAACACGGCGTAGGTGCCGAGGCCGTTCAGCACATACCGACCTTGGGGCGCTTCCACATGGGCAATGGTGTTATGCACATATTCGCGCCCATTTTTGCTCGGAGAGTCCGTGCGACGCCCCGTCATCTTTTGCTTCTTGACGCCGACATCATCGATGGAGACATTGACCGTGCGCTTCGTATTCTCGTAAAACGCCATCGCGCCAGCGGAATCAATGCGAAATGTCTCGGCTTTATCTCGGTTGTACCGGGTAACCGCCTCATCCACAGTCGATTGCGGTAACCGGACCGCCTCCATCGACACTCCATGGAATTCGGTCGGGTCTTGGGGTTGCCCTTCAGGCGTAAACCCATGCGCGCTGAGGACGTCATCCGCCCATTGACCGAGCGTGGTCTGCATGGCCGTACCTTCCCGTTCGACGACTTCCGCCGCCGTTCGCACCGGAGTCCCCGCGTTAACGTCCTCGTGTCGTATCCGATTGAGCAGGGCCACAGCGGGGCGATAGGCCATTTGAGTTACCGTTTTCAGCAGGAGCTCTCGGAAGCCCGCCGTGCGATACCACTCCCGCGGCCCTAGGGCCGCGAAGATCTGGGTGGCGGTGTTCCAGGCCCGTCCGGTGGCATCGACGACAGTGTGGGTATGGAATGTGAATCGACCGATTTCTCCGTCCACGGCGTAAGGGTGGGCATTTGTTGTGATAACGCAGCCATCAACGCCCCCCGCATTTCGGGCTTTTTTTGATAGTTCTTCTAAATAGGCCGCAATGGTCGTGCGAATGACGTCCCGATTCACCCGTAATATCTCTTGCTCCACATTGTCAATCAGCATCGGTCCCGTTTCAGGCATCGCCACCTCGACATCCACCGGATGGATTTCCGTGTGGGCCTCATTGTCCGTTTAGTCCCGTTACCGATGGCGGCTGGTGGCAGCCGGTCGAGAGATTTTCACCAGGTGTCATGTCGGAGACGGGGAAGTTAAGAGGCGTCTGGGCAAACGAGGGAAGGGCGGGCCGGACCAACACAGCCCGTAACCTCATGCTCCGCTCAGGGTATAATGGCGTTAAGGAGATGACCGGAATGGCACGATACACCGTGGTGGTAGAGCGCGGAGACGGCGAGTTTTTCGCCTATGTTCCAGCCTTGCCAGGTTGCACTAGTGTTGGACAGACCCGCGGACAGGCCTTGGATAATGTTACCGAGGCAATCGAACTAACGTTGGAATATCTAGCGACGCAGGGGATGTCCGTACCTGACTCGGTGGAGACGATTGCTGAGGTGGAAGTGAACTAATGCCTTCGTTGCCCCGCCTCACGGCTCGCGAATTGCTCCAAAAGCTCCACCGTTTGGGATTCATTGATGTTCGGCAACGAGGTAGCCACTTGCTGGTCCATGACCCGGACAACCCGAGTCGTTATGCCATTATTCCGATCCACAGTCAGCACGTAATTCCTCCGGGCACACTCAAACACATCCTAAACTCGGCGCAGGTTACTGTGGAAATGCTCGAAGAGGTATGACGTTCCTGCTCGAAACGCGGGCCTCAGCGACGAGACAACAACAACGAACGGACCGTTGGGGGAACGATCGGGGGCGTATGTCCTGAAAGCGCCGTCTCTGGAGTTCCGAATCAGTCGAAAGGAATGTCCACGGCGGTGGCGAATATAGAGCGGGGGCGGGACCCCCGGTATTCCGAGATCCGGCAAGTGTGCCAGACCGTGCGCCGAACAGGGTGTGGTGGAGAAGGCGATGACCAAGCAACAAATGGAACGATGGGCGAGGGTTCGGGCCAGAGGGAAGAAGCGATATATCTGGCTATCGGGCGTGATCGGTTGGGGGATCTCTACGGGGATTCTGGTTTGCGCAATTAACAGACTCGGTGGAACCTCATGGGTGCAATCGGCCTCCAGCCTTGTCCCATTCCCCACCAGAGGATGTTTTTGGGTCTTCTTCATGTGTGGAGTTTGCGGTTTTTTTTCGAAGACCGATGCGGATCATCCTGCTTCCGATAAGATCCGGAGAATTTCCGGGGTAATTTTCGAGGATATGGCTTCTGGTGCCGTTTCCCCCAAAATTCGGTCGGTCCACACCGTCGTGCGCAGGGTGGCTAGGGCGTCCAAAAACGAGGGGTGTTCCTTGCGAGAATACCACGGCTGTTTCGTGACGGTCGGCTGGTCGCCTTGCGTCAACAGGTACCACAGCCATACCAAGCCATAGGTCAAAAAGGCTAAGGTCACCGTGTGCTCGGGACCACACCGGGCCCAACTCTGAGGCGTTTCACCGCGCAGTTGTTGCTTGACGGCGCGAAAGGTTTCCTCAATGGTCCAGCGGCCCCCGTAACGTTCCAACACGGCCACGGCCGTGGCCGTCAAATCGGTCGTAAAGAAGAAGTCGTCGCGCTGCTTGCCGGCGGGATCGCGGACGAGGACCAGCAAGACGAGTTGATCGGGACAGGTTTCATACCACAAGACCCGCTGAACGGACACCAGGCGATCATGGCGCTTGCCGCGGATGGTCACGGTCGCGGCCTGCCATTGGTCCTTCGCCAAGGCGGTGGCCCACGCTTTCGGTGTTGGCAAACGACTGCCCTTTTTGCGCGGGCGCCCGCGCTGGCCTGGCGTGCGGGGGGGGGAGCCGCCGTATAGAGGGCCGCATCGCGGCGCATCCTGGAATAGAGCGCCGTGCGCGGCAGATGGCGTTTTGCTAAGGAGACGTCCATGCCCCGGGTTCGGGGCACCCACAGGAATGAAAAATGGGGACGGCCACCCCGGAAGGTCGCGTGGTCGCGATCGGGATATTGTGGTGGTCAGGATCGGGCCGTCTAGATATGGTGGTCGGCAAGGATTTTTCAGAGGAGGAGGCATAGGCGCCGTCCGCCATGAGGGAGATCCGATACTCAGGAAACCCCTCGGCCACCTCGCGGACCATCGCCTCGGCGAGGTCGATCAGCGTGACTCTCGGGTCGCCTTCGTGCTCGGGCTTCCG
>JAJZZH010000043.1 GCA_021797675.1 Bacillota bacterium
ATGTGGCGTCGGTGGGTCATTATGCGATGGGGAAATTCCAATCGCATCGATGTCAAGGAAGACACCAAAACCACGCCGAGGATCCACCCGATCGTCTGCACGCTCGGCGGGTGAATCCCATCCAGACCTAACGCAACCAAACCCAGGGCAACCGATACCCCGAGGCTCCAGGGGGCTTGAATAGGCAGGCCGAGGAGCCCCAACAGCCCGATAAGAGCGCTTCCGAACAGGCCTAACATCCCGCGAATTTTCCAAGATGGCCGCTGTGTCATAAACGGGACCGCATCATCATGCATCGTGAGCTCACCTCGCTGTGTCTATCCCGCCGAGCGTGTCTATGCCGCCCATCACTCCTGCCGCTTTACCACCTCCGCGTTCAGCGTGCTATCGGCCCATTCCCGCCACGTAATCGGGCTGGCCCACGCCGCGTCCGGGCACTCGGTCAGGTGCTCAGCGAGCACGGCATCCGCCCAGGTGTGTTGGGCCGCCCAGCGCCGAATCGTTGGAACGAACCGCGTCGGCCAACCGTGGGCTTCGAGGACCGCTATCCATTGCTCAACGGTCCAGGGGGGTTCCTCGGAAGCCGTGCGCTCGTTCCCAGACGAGACGTTCCCCGCTGCGACGTCCAACTCGGGCAGACGGCGATCGGCTTCGTCGGGTTCTCCCGCTGCCATCGTGCCCGTCTCGGGGCTCGTGGCGTCGGGTAAGGTGTCGAGATGGTCCGATGACCAAAATGTCGGGGGAGAGGGATTGAGATTGAGATCGGCATCGGCGTCATCCGGGCGGGTTGCGTCAGATGGGTCGCGGGGTAAGGCATCCCCAGGGGTTTCCTCGTCGGCGAAGGCGGTCGGCGGTGCGGACGGGTTCTCGGGTGCTCCGCCCAGATCCGCGGAATGTGTTTCGGAAGACGCAGCCATTTCACGCTCGACAGAGCCTTCCCCACGCGGCTCGTCGTGGGATGCCGCCGTCATGGGAACAGGCCGCGTCATCCGCAGGCTTGCGACTGGCACGGGATCCTCATCGGGGTAGGATTGACTCAGCGTGCGCTGCTCTGCCACGTGTTGACTTGCCCAGGCCTTGCGTTCCGCGATCCACTCCGCATCCGCATCGGCGGGGCGCCAGGGGATGCTTTGGGCCGTAAAGGCCGGTTGCAAGACGCCGTGGGATTGCCAAAAGCAAATCGCGTGGTGATCCGGTAAGTGCAGCAAGTCGTCAGCCGCAAAGTTGGTGAGCGCTTGCACGTCTTCGGAGAGGGTAACGTTGTTGATATAGAGCCGTTGAATCAAGTGCGTGAGGGTCACCGCTTCTTTGTCATTGTGCACGCGGAACGTGATGAGATTGTGACACAGTTCCTCGATCGCCGCTTGGGCCCGCACATCGCCAATTTCGCCCAAGAACCGCACCGCCAGCGCGACTTGCAGACCATAGGCCCGCCCTTCCGCGAGCATATCGGCAAAGTGCTGGCTGATAAAGTTTTGCGCTTCATCGATCAACAGGGAGCAGATGTGTCGATCGGCTTCATCCCGGAGGCCTTGACGTTCCAAGGCGTTCCACAATCCGAGAATCGTGGCAATTCCCAACAATCGGGCATTTTCGTCGCCGAGTTGCGCCTTTTGAAAATTGCAAACGACCACCTGGCGTTCCCGGATCACTCGATCCCAATCGATGACCCGCACATGGCGTGCGCGGTCGGGCGGGGGTTCATCCGGCAGCCGGCCGCCGAGGATATGCCGCGCGGCAGGATGGTAAATCAACGCACTGAGCTTGTTGCGCGGAGCCATGAGGGCCTCGTCGAGAAAGCGCGGATTATGCGCTACCTGTTGGGGAAAATCATGGTCCCAAAACGCGCGCAACACGGGATCCGTACACGCTTGCTGCACGTTGTCGCGATAGGTCGCGTCGATCATCATCGTGTACACCGTGCCAAAGCTGGCCTGGGGATCGGCTTCCAAGGCGGTGAGAATAAACATGCGCAGAAAGTATTTCGACCGATCCTGGATGGCTTCGTCGCTGAACGTGTTGACCAACAGGTCGAGAATTTGGGCCGTCCGGGTGGCTAAATGATTCGCTTCGCGAAAGGGCTGAATTTGCCAGGGATTGGTCGGATCGGACGGATCGACCCAGAGGACGGTGCGACCGGGGGGCACTAAGGACAGGGCACGCTGTGCGGTGTCTTTCCCAATGTCAATCAGCACGACGGCTTTTAACGGATCTGGCAGCGCCTGATCGGCTTGGGTGGGATCGGTGATCCAGGGATTGAGCTCCGGCCTCGGCTGGGCGGCCAGCACGTCGCTTTGAAAGAGCCGGAGGAGCACCTGCGATTTACCCGTGCCTTGGGTGCCCCGAATGATCACGTTTTTCGACCGGTCCGCGTTATCCAAGCCCACCGGATCATGCGGCTCCGCCACGACCAGGGCGTGCTCCGGCGATCGTGGCAGCGCCTGGCTCGCCGGCATCCGGCGCGTGGTGGACCGATTGAGGTCGACAACCCGCATGCGGCCGGTGGGCAACGCCAGAAACGTCGCCAACTCGCCCGACCACAGCGGGATGGGTCGCGCCAGCGGCCAGATGCCGGGCAGCGCCTTGGTCATCCAACGGTAAAACGCCAAGCGCCAGATGATAATGAGCCGCATGCGCAGTTCGGCATGGTGGTTGTCGGTGGCCCACGCTCCCGCCACCTTTTGCAGGGTTTCCCAACTTTCGGCACTCAGCCGCCATTCCGTATGCCAGCGTCCGTGGCCGACCTGGCTTAAGGCATTGGGTACAAGGGCTTGGTCCATCGCATAGTTTTCCCACTGGGCATAATTCACACGCGTGCGAAGACGTCGTTGCGCGCGGGCGGTGGGTACGGGCACAAAGACCCATTGAAAGCAAAAGTTGGGCGACACGCCATCGGGAAAGGTGTCATGGGCCAGGGTTTGCACCAACGTTTCGAGCGGCAGGGCCTCGTACCGTCCAAGCAGGCGGACCAGTTGGAGCGGTCCCCGGCGACGAATGCTCCAGCGGGCCATGTAGGGCATGGGGGGTGCCGACGGCAGGGTCCAGGGATGAAAACGAAAATTGGTATAGGTCGTGCGTAGGGCATTTTCGATACTCCGCAGTGCAATGGGACCGGGAGCGGCCAGCACGAAGTGAATGCCTTGGGGCTGCGTGGGATGGTCGGCTTGGCGCACCACTTGAAGACTCCACGGCGGTTCCCCGAGAAACCAGCGATACAGCATGGCGGTGTTCAACCAGCGTGATCGCACGCGGGTGGCGGCATAAATGGCATCGAGGATGTCGGTGAGCACGGCGGGCGTGGTTTCGTCGTGCTGAAAGAATTGGATTTCGTGCCACGTCATGGCCTTCATCCGATACCAGCGGGTGACGGCTCGGCTGACCAAGGCCAGGGCCCCCAAGGCCAGCAGGCTTTGGCCGACGGTTAACACGCCGGCGGTGAGACGCAGCCACCACTGCGGCGGGAGCAACGGCGTGGACGCATCCCTGGTTGGCGTGGGCGGATGCGGCGTG
Source organism: Bacillota bacterium (assembly GCA_021797675.1). Taxonomy (GTDB): domain Bacteria; phylum Bacillota; class Sulfobacillia; order Sulfobacillales; family Sulfobacillaceae; genus JAJZXC01. Next base: position 3,511 of record JAJZZH010000043.1, read on the forward strand.
GGCACCAGCGTGGGAGTCGACGATCCAGTCGCATGCACGACGCCGGTAATGCGCAGAAAGTGCCAGGTGGATGCAGAGAAGCCCTGAGCGTCCAGCGTGGCAATCGGATGCAGCCACGCATGGACGGCGGTTCCCAGAGACCCCAGCGCATGGACGGTGGCCTCCCAGGTCCAGGTGGGTCCCTTTAGCCAGAGAATGCCCACCAAGAAGAGCAGGGCGGTCCCTCCGCCTAAAATACAATCGGCGCGATGACGTCCCTGAAGCTCGGGAAGCGGGAGAGGAGATCGGTTGTTGTCATATCCACGAAAAAATGGCATCGGGCGTCGCTCCTTCTATCCTTGGGGGAAATCGTGGGGGAAATCGTTGCGAAAGCCAAAGCAGAACGGCAGGTGGGCAAAAAAAAAGACCCGGCAAACGCCGGGTCGAGAGAACGATTACAGACTGCTGATAGCGGACACTAACACCGGAGCCGCCAACATGGTGCCGAGCCCGATAATCGAGCCTTTCACGATGGTCTTCGACTGCTCGGGGGCTCGTTCGTTGTGGAACACGTGGGTGTGCACGAGACCGCCCCAAAGAATGCCCAGTCCGGCGAAGGCGTCACCAAAGTGCGCCGCATCGGCGGTGATCGAGCTAATGCCGCTCGTCACACTGTTCAATCCGCTGTACGCACTCCCTTGACCCAGCGCTGTATTACCGAGTTGCGTACCGCTGAGCAGACCCGGTGCGCCGGCCAACGTGTGGACGGCAGGGGCCTGCGGCAGGGCTTTGCTGACGGCCATGACCACGGCATGATGCGCCAGCACTGCGGCGTGCGCTAAGGGTAGCACTTGTTCAATCATTCCTTAGTCTCCTTTCTTGCTGCGGGCGTGCTTGCGATCGAGGTACGGCATGACCAGCCCTCCCCAAAGCAGCACCGCACCTGCGACGAAATCGCCGAACTTGGCCACCAACGCGAGGACGTGCCAGTTCATGCGGGTTCCTCCAGTCGTCTCGGTTTTCTCTTGGTTCGAGAAGTGTTCGCGATGGCCCACCGGGGCATCGTACCCAAGATGGCCCTCGGGACGATTCACCGCTCCATGCAATCCATGAGGTGAGGCATGGGCGCGAAGCGTTCACGCGGGACAGTCGTCGATACGTGCCCCTATACATGGGCGATCGCCTACCACGCGGGCGGAGTCAGCGAGAGGGTGGGTGCCGGCGCGGCGATGGGAGGCGTCGTCGGTGCCAGGTTTCGCAGCGCCACGGCAATCGGGGCGGCCACACTGGCTGGCAGCGCGTCGAGGCGTTGCACGGGCGCTAATGGCGGCTGCTGGGGTTGCTCGGCCTGCCACACTTTGACCTCCTGCTCCGTCATCCAATGCAGGGTGTCACTGGGCGTGGCGGTGCCGGGCTTTGCCCATTGCACGCGATGCTGTGCGTCCATGCGAAATACCGTCCAGTGATCGGCATCATGCGCATAAGCGTTCCATGGAGCGCCTGCACTGGCAGTCGCCGTCTCGGGGATGGGCGCTTCGGGAGCGCTGGCGCGAAACTGCTGGACGACGGTGGTCAGCGCTTCCCGGACGGGCTTTGGCATGACATCTAAGGCTTGGACCGGATAGTCTGCCCAGGTCACATGATGTTGGGTCGCCCAGAGTCGCCGTACGCCGGGGTCATCGGCGATCGCGCGTTCGAACTTTTGCGGCGGCGCGATGCCGTTTCGGGCGGCCTGGCTATCCGGATTGGGCACAAACACCAAGCTGGGCTGTCCGTGATCGGCCGCCGGAATCAACTGGTACGCGACGGCGTACTGGCGATTGATCGCTTGCAGCATCGTGGGAATTACGGGCGAAGGCTTTGGCGCGCCCTCTCCCCGTGAGATGGGATGGGGAAGCGGGGTATTCGGCTTCTCCGCGTGGAGTTGCTGATCTTTCGAGACCGCATAGGTAATCTGGGCTTGAATCCAGGCTTCCAGGATCGGTTCGGGCACCCACGCTTCGTGTTGCGCGTTCATGGCCACTTGACAGGGTGCGCCCGTGGCGCGAATGGCCGCGACCGCTTGATCGGTGCGTCCCAAGGTCGCCGGAGCGCCATCGGCTCCTTGCCACCAGGTGACCGTGCCATCATCGGCCGTCTGCCACGCAATGCTACGTTGCGCATCCAGCTTGCCAATTTGCCACAGAGCAGCATCCGGCCCTGCCTCCTCGGCATCGAGGTCGAGGGACTCCGAAGGATTCTCTGGTGTCGCAGGGGGCGTCTCGACCGAAGGGGCCAAGGATGTCGGATCGGTCATGTGCAAATAACAATCTACCTGCGCATTGCGAATGGTCTCTGTCCACGCATCCGTCATCAACGGGTCAGGGGCCACGACGGGTTCATCGCGCCGACCGAGTTGGAATTGCCGATCTTGGGCATCTAATCGGGCAGCGGTGATCACAAGGTGCGTGACCCCTTGCCATACGCGCTGGGCTGCGCCGTGATGGGTAAATGCCTTCTGCTGGTCACGGACCTGATGGTAGACTCGACGCATTTGAGGATCCCATTCCGGCAGCGGTTGGTCGCGGACCGGAACGGCAGACACCCAAGGGGCATGAGAGGGCGATGTGACCGGCGTTTTGTAGGCATCTTGCGGAACCCACTGTCTCGGCGACCAGCGATCGATCGTCTTGAGAATCGGCACGAGGTCCGCAGGAATCTGGGGAGATTGAAGATCCCCTCCTGCCGCAAAGGCTTGGTCGCCTTCGCGCAACAGATGGGCCATTTGCGCAAGCGCTTCGGCATGCTGCAAAGCTTGAACTACCGCCGGATGGTGATGTTCGGGATGCAATTCTTCGGACCATACGAGCACGGGGCGTTCTTCGTCTGGCATAGGCAATGCGGGCGTGCTGGCCATTGCAGATCATCCTTTCTAGGGTATCTCTTGGATATCGATTACGGCAAAGAGGGACAGGGTGCATGCTCATTAAGAGGACGCGGAATCGTTCCGCGTCCTCGCTTGCGAGCTCCTAAACGATGGGGACGTGGACCTCGGGATTCCGAACGCGAGCAGCGGCCAGGCCCATTCGTTGTCGTTCCAAGTGCGTATGCCAGGATGCGGGTATCGGCATATCCGGCGTTTTAGCGGTCGGATGCCAAACCATGTGATGTTGGCGCGCGAATCGGGCGAGCGCCGAGGGCTGGCGGTCTTCGGGTCGAAATCGCACCGCTTGTTGAGATTTGGGATCCGCCAGCGTTTGAAACTTCCCGTGCGCATCGGGACGCACTGCGATGTACTGATGGCCATCGGCGATCGGGACCAACCGCCATCGGGGATCAGAGGGATCCGACCATTGCAGGGTGTGCTGCACGGTGTGCACGGTTTCGGCCCATGCGGTTGGCACCGTCCTAGCTGAAACGGCCAAAGCCTGCTCGGGCGCACGACGTTGGGTCCAAATGGGAGCTCCGTCATCCAGAATCATGCCGCGTACCTGGGGGTTCTTTGCCGACTCCTGGTCCATACGACGAAATTCGAGACGATGGCCATCTTCGGTGGGTCGAACGGCGACCCACGTTT
>JAJZZH010000004.1 GCA_021797675.1 Bacillota bacterium
CCGGATAACCACCCGGGCTAGTTTTCGGTGCCGTACACGATGGCGCGGGGTGGGAGAGATTCCATCGACCGACAGGGATGGCCACCACCATCCCTACTCGGCGTTGCGCTGCTAAGAGAGAATCTCGGCCGACCAAACCGTTACTTGCTTACCCAGGAGTTTGGTGGGTGGTATACCTAAATAGTTACCAGGAGTTTCTGTTAGGAGATGCTTGACATCTTTGGGTAATATATGATATAAGATTTACGGATAGTCAACTTACAAAGCCAATCAACCCAGTCAAATGGGGAATCCATGAAATGTGGGAGACACCCATAGGGCGTTATCACTCTGAATACTAGCCTAGCGATGAGCCGACCGGGGTGCGCGGGCATTGGGGTGCTGCTGGTGAATCCGGTTGTGCTGATCGGTTGGTCGTATGTGGTGTGAGATCGTGACGCCACCTATCCTTGCAATCAAGTTTGCGTATTCGGGCCGAGAAAGAAGTGGCTACCAGTGAGGGTCCAAGGAGAGATGGTAACACGGTCAAGAGGTGGCCCTTTGGGACTGAAGAAACCGGGCATTCGGAGCCATTGGCATACGTTTAACAAAAACAAGGCATTGTTTACACTGTCTATGCCCGCCTTGATTTATATCTTCGTAATGTCTTATCTGCCCATGGTTGGTGTGGTGATCGCTTTTAAGCAGTACTACGACAACACGGGGATATTTGGCAGTCCGTGGGTTGGACTGCAGAACTTCCAGTTTTTCTTTCAAGGATCAGACGCCTGGCTGGTTACGCGCAACACGATTCTATATAACGCCGCATTCATTGTCTTCGGAATCGTTGCCGCCGTGGGACTGGCGCTGATCATGCATCAGGTGAAGGGCTCGAAACTGCTAGCCGCCTACCAAACGCTAATGCTGTTGCCCTATTTCATTTCATGGATTATCGTGGCGTACATTGTCTACGGATTCTTGTCCCAGCGGTATGGAATGCTCAATCATGTGTTGCCCGTGCTGGGGTTTAACCACGTTGCATTTTATCAATCGCCGCAGTTTTGGCCCTATATTCTCATCATTTGTAATCTCTGGCGCAACGTCGGTTTCGCGACCCTCGTCTACTTCGCGGGCATCATGGGGATTGACCCTACCTATTTTGAGGCGGCGATCGTCGACGGAGCAAGCCGCTGGCAGATGGCCCGTCTGATAACCATTCCCATGATTAGCCAGTTGATCGTCATCTTGTTCATTATTGCGGTGGGCGGCATCTTCAACGCGGATTTCGGTCTGTTCTATTTTGTGCCCAACCAGTCGGTGTTTCTAACCAATGTGACGCAGGTTATCAACACCTACGTGTTCAATGCCCTGATGTCTCTTGGCAATATCGGGATGGCGGCCGCCGTGGGCTTGTACCAGTCGTTTGTGGGCTTCGTTCTCGTGCTGTTCACCAATTGGGTAGTGCGACGCATTAGTCCCGATCATTCGTTGTGGTAAAACGCCTTGCTGGGACTCGAATTGGGAAATGGGGTAGGTATCGTGAAAGATGCTCGCGGGATCACCGCAGTAATCATCCACATCGTGCTCGGGTGCCTAAGCGCCTTCTTTCTGATTCCCCTGCTGTTGGTCGCGTCCATCTCACTGACCCAGCAGCAGTGGGTAAATGCGCATGGATTTAGCCTCTGGCCGCATGTCTTTTCGCTCGAGGCCTATCAGTATATCCTGCAAGCACCTTCCATCCTGTTGCATGCCTATGGGGTGACGATCTTCATCACCGTGGTGGGAACGACCGCGAGTTTACTGATGGTCACCTTGATCGGTTATGTCATTTCGCGACCCGACTACGCCTACCGGGGGGTGACCACGCTCTACATCTACTTCACGATGCTATTTAGCGGGGGTTTGGTGCCGTTTTACTTCCTCATGACCAAGTACCTGCATCTCGGCAATACGGTCTGGGCGATGATTGTGCCGGGTCTGGTCAGTCCGTTTTATGTTCTGGTGATGAAGGGCTTTCTGGCCAAGATTCCTATGGAAATCATCGAGGCGGCAAAGATTGACGGCGCAGGCGAATGGCGCATCTTTTTTCGGATTGTGCTTCCGATGGCCACCCCGGCGCTGGCTACGGTCGGCGTCTTCACGTCCTTCGCCTACTGGACGGAGTGGTTCAATGCCTTGCTGTTCACTACGACCCAAAGTTTGACGCCGATCCAGTTGCTGTTATATCGGATCTTCGACGATATCTCCCTAATCACGTCGAATCCCCAGGCCGCCGCGGCGTTGCATTTGAGTTTCGAGAAGATCCCCACCACGGCGTTGGAAATGGCCATGGTCATGTTCGTGGCGGTACCCATTTTGGCGGTGTTTCCGTTGCTTCGCCGCTATTACGTGCAGGGCCTGACTGTAGGCTCGTTGAAGGGGTGATGCCAGGGGAACAACAGTGGGGCGACGACGGAGTGAAACGGCATGATTGACAACTACAAAACGACAACTCTATAAAGGGGGTTTTCATGTGAAATTGCAGAACAGGACCGTCAGACTGGCCTCGGTAGTGGCTTTGACCGGCAGCTTGGGGTTGGGGAGCGTCGGTTACGTCTACGCTGGGCTCGTTAGGCCGGCACGGGTCAACCCCGTGACTATCAATTGGTATTATCCAGAAACCAACTCCAAGCAGGCGGCCCCACCGAATCTATCCCAGGTGGAGGTGGCGATCAATCGCATTGCCGTGCCCAAGATCGGAGTGCGGGTCAACCTGCAACCTATCGCGGAGGGCCAGTATGCGCAGAAGATGGCGCCGATGCTGCAGACGGGAGAGGCTAACGGCATCGTATGGACGTCGAATTGGATGTTGCCGTTCACGACTGAGGTGGGTGCCCACGCCTTTAAGCCGTTGAATCATCTGATTGCTCAGCGCGGCCAGGGCCTGGAAAGAGTGATCGGGGCTAAGTTCTTGAAAGGCACGGCGGTCAACGGAACGATCTACGGGATTCCCAATATTCAACTGGAAGTGCGGCACTCGGGCATCTATGGCATCCTCCTCACTAGTAACGTCAAAAAAATTGCATATCCGCTGAAGCTCAAGCATGTTACGGCATTGAATTACTGGACTTCGCCCACGGTGAACTCGCTGGCGCACCTGCACAAATTTCTCTTGGCCGTCCATAAGGCGTTGCCTGAGGTAACTCCGCTTCAGCTGTCGGCAGGCTATGATGGTTTCGACTCGACATGGTACGGATATTGGACCGTTCAACCCAGCGCTTGGGATCAGAACAACCCTAACCTGCCATTTTTCATTAGGATCGGCAAGTACGGGAAGACCCCGCCCAAAATCACGTTGGCCCTGAACGCGCAAAAGCAGTTTATTGCGATGATGCATGAATGGTATCAACAGGGGCTGATCAACAAGAATGCCGGGACCATGACCAGCAGCCAAACCATGGCTGCTCCGCTTGGGTCCAGTGTGATGATTGGGTGGAACAATGCGCCGGATTGGACGGGAACAACGGGCGCTCTTCCGGCCAGTGAGGTTGGAAAATACCGGGATCTCCTTTTCTACTTTAACAATGGACCATTGCATGGGGCGTACGAATTCGTCGGCGACCAGTCGACTATCAACGCCATTGCGGCGGGAACTACCCACCCGCGGCACGCGATGGCACTGCTGAACATGGTCAACACGAACGCCCGGGTGTACAATCTGTTGGTGAACGGCATTGCGGGCGTGGACTACACGAAGACCGGACCAAACAGGATTAAGTACACAAAGTCCGGCTCCACGTGGTTTCAGAACAGCAGTTGGGTGATGGGTGACGTGTTCAACGGATATATGACCAACACTTCGCCAGGATATTCATTCAACCTGGTCAAGAAATGGAACTCCAGCGGGATCGCGTCGCCAGCTGTCGGGTTCACGTTCAATCCGACTTCGGTTCAGTCGCAAATCGCGAATATGAGTAGCGTGGCCAGTCAATGGGTGCAACCGTTATTCAACGGGGTATATCCCGTCAGTAAGTTCAACCAGTTCGAACATCAAATGCAGGCAGCCGGCCAGGCGCAGGTCTTAAAGGCCATGCAGCAACAGTTCGATGCCTGGTGGAAAGCGGCTCATTCCTGAAAAGTGAGGATTGATGGCCCCGCCTCGATCATGGCCTGGGGCGGGGTTGTCCTATGGCGCGTGGTTCTTCAATCAGGCGCTCTTGTACAATCTTGATGAAGCCGACTCAACCGACATTGTCCCCCCCACTGAGTGAAGAAGTGCTTGGGATTGAGGCCATATGAAAATGATTGGTCGCTCTTGGATACGGCGGGGATGGCGGCTGTGGTCGAGACGTCACGGTGGATGGTGATGGTAGCAGGAAGATCTGTGCTCTGCTCTTTAGTGTGTGGGAACCTGGCGGAACGTAAACTGGCATGAGCCGTTGCGGAGTATCCAGCGTCGACTACCGGTGGTTGCGATGATGGAGGATAGGAAGGGATAGCCGGGGACCTTTCTCCCCGCCTGCTATGTGTCTTTAGGCGAGGCTGAGCGTGCGCCAAGAAGGCCTTGGGGACGGTGTGATGGTGCGTCTTCGCCTGAGCTGTGACCGATCGACCGAGTGCGGCCTGTATGGCTTGGAATGCAAAAACGGGAGAACCCACGAGTTTTTCGGACAGGACAAAGTGGCCGCGTGAAAACTAGGGGATGGTGAGTGCATTGGCAGGCCAAATGAACGAGCGGATTTATGATCCGACAGGTCAACAAAAGCGCCGGATCGCAGTGTACAGGGCGGTGGCGCACTATCTCGAGAACGGGTTTGACGACACCGGTCGGTGGGTGCACCCGGAACCGTCAATGGGCAGCCTCAGAGAACGTCTGTGGAGCGTCATCGCGTTTTTAGGTTCCGGTCGCCCTGAACTCGTGTCGAAGGCACGTGGAATCGTTGAAGCGTCCGCCTATCGGCCGGACGAATTTTCGCCGATGGCCGCAATTCAGTTACTCTTGCGGTACGATGGGCAGCTCGCGGGATCTCCCGCGCGATCTCTCGAAGATTATCTGGGGAGCGTCATCGATCGCTTTCTTGCCCCGCGCATGGGCTTTGTCGGAGTGAATGACAACTTTCCCTCGATGGCCGCCTGCACCCTGGTGCTGGGTGGTGAGCACCTGGGACGACCGGATCTGGTCGAGTGCGGGGTGGCTCGGCTCCACCATTTCGACCAACTGCTTACACGGCGCGGGGTCGCGTCCGAGTACAACAGTCCCACCTACAGCGCGGTTCAATTGCTGGCCTTAGCAGAAATCGGTAACTGGGCCCAGCAGGCGGCGGCACGGAAATTGGCGATAGCGTGCGAGGAACGGATTTGGCGAGATGTGCTCGGACATTATCATCCGCCGACCTCAGGATTCGCGGGCCCGTTCTCCCGCGCGTATACGGTGGACTCGGTGGGGCATGTGCACCAGGCGCATGAGGTGCTGTATGGGCTGGTGGGCGAACGGATGGTCATTCATCCGGGCAACACGATTCTGGCCTCGTCCGAAGCTGTTCCTGGGGAAGTGATCCATATTGGGGTGCGGTTCATGCAGGTGAGTGCGGCCTGGATGGCCACGCCGGACTACCACTGTCCTGCCGACCTCGTGGAAGCGCTGATGGACAAGACCTATCCCTACGTAATGGTGGCGACCACGGAATATGGGCCCTCCACCGATGCCCCGTCGACCAAAATGGCCGATGCGAGCGTCGTCGAGCGTGGTGAACTCGACGAATATCCTGCGGGACAGGGGATAATTTCGACCTATATGACGGAAGATTACGCACTCGGGGTGGCGGAGCACTCATTTCACTCCGGTGTACAGACCGACGCGTTTCACGTGCGCTACCGGCGGACGGCGGAAGTGCGGTCTTCCGCGGACGTGGCCACGGTCTATACGCGGTATCTTGTCAATGATAAACGGCCAGGGGAGGCGAGTCCTCAACAGTCGATGATCGCGGGCAGCCCGTGGTTGCTCCCCGACGAAGGGCGCAAGCTCGGGATTCAGCATGAGCATACCGCCATGCTGTTGTACAAACCCAAGGTCTACGGCCGCCAGGGCGTACGAAGCCTGAAGCTATCGTTGGTGCTGCCGGCCCAGTACGGGCGAGTCGAAGAGATCTGGCTGGGCGACCACCGATTGGAGACGCTAGCGGGGGAGAGCGTTGAATCGTGTCCCGTCTATATCAAGGATGGACAGGTCTATCTGGCGGTCCATCCCCTGCTGTTGACCAATCATGGCCGTCGCACGGCCGTCCGCGTGGAGCAAGCCAACGATTACATGATGGTGTCCTTTTACAATTACGAGGGGCCCGAGCGAGATTTTGCCCGCCGAGAGTTTTTATGCACAGGCAACGGCTTTGTCGCCGAGGTTTCGAGCCCCCGAGAGATCGGCGGATTTGACGCGTTTCGCCAGCAGATGGCGGCGGCGGTCGCGCAGGACGAGCTCTTCACCTGCGACCACTATCGAGGGGTCTCTTTGCGACGGACGCGTTACGCACGGCCGGGATTGATCATCGAGGCCGAGTGGAGCCCGGTGAGCGAGGGGGTGAAACGTGCGACGGTCAATGGACGCGTGCCTGAGCGTCCAAGACTTTGGCTGAAGGGAGGCCATGACGCCTGGCCCACATGAAGTTCGGAAGCCACGGGATCATTGGTGCAATCGTTATCCGAGACACGCTAAGCGCTGAAACCCAGTTTGCGCTCTAAACCGCTCTGAGGTCCGATTCTTTCTCCGATTCACGGGGAACCACTTCTAACCTTGGACCAACTGCCATCATTACTCGGTCAGCAGGGTTTGGCATTCACTTAAGTTGGTTGTGCGTGCTTAGTGGAGCAAGCAAGCCCTCTTTCTCTCTGTTTTCGGAGGCCACGCGGGAGAACCGTTTAGGCCAAAGGCCTTTTGAGTCAGCCCTATCAGACGACAAAGGACGGTGTGCGCGGTTCACTGGGTGGCGTTTCCTCGCGCAAGCCAGCGTGTACTTCCCCTCATCGGGGCATACCCGTCGGTTCTTTTATCGGTCCGCGAGACGCCTTCTTTCTGGGTTTTGCCGTTGTCGAAGGGCGAGACATCGCAATCTGAAGGCATATAGGACTGGCCGTCCATGGTAAGCGGCACGAGCCGCGCGTACTTCTGGAGCAGGGCGACATTCCTTTCGCGAATAATTGCGCTCTATTGCCCGAACGGGTGAGGATCCCTCGCCGCCGCTTGGTTCAAGCGGCGGCGCACGGGGAGTGATAGCACCTGCGGAATCCCCAGACTGCAGCCAAAAATGCTAGGCCTCCATGGGATCATTGTGGGAGGGGTTGGCCAGGTTTCCGTCACGGATTCAGGTTCATACCAGACGCCACTACCTGACTGAGTTATTTTGGGTGAGTCACCACCAAAATGCTGAATCACGGCGCTGTTAATACCCACGCCTCACCTCCTGAAATTGGCGCAGTGCAAAATGCTCAACATGGAATGAACGTAATTTGCGTGGGCGACCCCCTCGAACCAGCGCTAATGTTGGAAAGGGTTGTTGAACCGTCGAAATTATTCTTATTCATAATGAGACCCGTTATCGCAGCTTGACTCAGATTCAGCTATTGTGTATGGTAAATCATACATAATATATCATACACCGATAAGTAGGCTGGATTGGAGGAAAAGACTATTATCGTGCCCCTGACCATTGTGGGAACGTGCAGGTAAGCGGCGTTTTGTGAAAGGTCTGGCAGCAATCGCCATATTGTTACAAGGAGGTAGAAGCAAAACGTGAATGTTTTGAAGCGGTGGAACGGAACAATCATGCGGGCAATTGCACTGTTGCTGGCGCTTTTTCTGATAGGGCCTGGCTTGATTCTCTCGGGTCCAATGGCGGTAGAAGCGGCGTCATCCTCTTCTACAGGCAGTCTCGTCACACCGACCGCCAGTTTCGTGGGCGTCGACACGGCCACGCAAGGTAACTGGGTTGGGGTGTATGGCAAGGACGGGTATGTGTTGCCCTATTACACTGCCACGGTGGCCTTCGGCCATCAGAGTCCGACTCCGGCTGATGTGGCGAAGTTGCCATCCTATGTGAGTGGCTATTCTGGCACGGGAGTTGAATGGGCATACCAGAATCCCACCACGGATCCGGGGTCCTTGGAGTCGCCGACCGGTAGCGTCCGTAAGGCGGTGGTGACCAACGCGCCTTACAGTGTGTCGGAGAGTTTTACCTTGACGGATACGGCGCCGCACCTATTCACCGTGTATTCGGACACCTACGCTTACGGGAATACGTATCGGTTTGAGATTGTGAGTCCGGGAGGGCAGGTACTGGCTTCTCAAACGGTGAGTAGCGCATCGAAGTCTTGGAATCCGTCGAATGGGGAGTATGTCTCGTTTGAGGTGAGCGGTAGCTTCACCTTGCGAGTCACGGCCGTGTCGGGAGGATCCCACTACGTCATGCTGTCGGGCTTTTTCTTTGACCCCATCGTGCCGAATACCCTCTCGAATGTGAGTGTGAGCCCACTGCCGAATCGTGCGGTGCAAATCAATTGGAACAACGGTAGCAATGAGCGCACGAGAATTCTGAGAAAAGAGGTGGGTGTGGACACGTCGTTTGCGCCCATCGCCATCCTGTCTGCGGGCACGAGCAGCTATGTGGACAGCAACCTGACTCCCGGGGCCACCTACCAGTATGAGTTGCAAGATGTGGAGGCCACTGGGCCGATCGCTTCGGTGCCCACATCGGTGTACTCGGTGACCCTTCCAGCCTATACCCCGACCACCCTGAGCTTTACGCAGCCTTCGCTCACGGCCTCAGCGCCTGGACAACCGTTGCAAGTGCAGGCGGTGCTGAAGGATGTGTACGGGCCCGTCTCTGATCAGACCGTGACGTTCACCTTGCAGGGACCCAATGTCGGCACGTACATCAGCAGCGTCGTCGGGACGGCGGTCACGGACGCAAACGGCGCGGCAACGGTTTCCTACACGCCGCCGTATGCCGGACACTACCATATACAGGCCACCTTCCCGTGGAATGACGCGCAAAAGCTGGCTGCCAGTTCTGCAACCATCCCGTTGACGGTGGATGTCGTCCCGTGGACGGTGCCGCCGACCATTTTCCACAGTTCGGATGCGGTACTCCCGGGACAGGTGTTTAACCTCGTAGGAGCCGGACTGTTCCCCGATGGGCAGGAGGCGGTGGCCGCTCCCTTAAAAGGCGAAACTCCGCCTGCGAACACGCCTTCGGCGGACGCGACTGCGCTGACCGTGGTGCAGAGCAACGCCAGCGGGGCTTTTATGACGGTGCGTCTCCCTGCGAGTGCGGCTCCCGGAGAGTACGCCGTCTGGGTGAAAAATGGGTTTGGCTGGAGTACGCCCTTTATTCTCAATGCGCCCAAGCCCTTATGGATCTCAGCTGCCAAGGCGTCGGCTGGCGAGCGAGTAACGCTCACCGGGCGCAATCTCGATGCCGTGCAGTTCGGGGTGCACAGCCAAACGGTCATGACGCAAGTCCGGCTGGCTCCCGTGAGCAGTGGACAAAGCGGCCGCTCCTATCCAGTGAGCCTGGTGCGAGTCAATCCGTATGCGGTGGTATTTCGCGTCGACCATCGGCTGCCGGTGGGGCAATATGGAGTAGAGATCTCAAACGACGGCGGGCAAACCTGGGCGCCGCTGAGCGACGGGCAGAGCCTGCAGATCGTTCCCCAAGGCCCCGATCCCTTGCACTTGGGGGTGGCGTGGGCAAGCGCTTTTCACTGGAACCGGATCTTCAACGTCGAGCACTACGGGGCGATGCCCAACACGGGGCAAGACGTCACCACGGCCGTGCAAGACGCGGTCAATCAAGCCGCGGCGGCCGGTGGCGGCGTGGTATACTTTCCGGCGGGGACGTATAACATTCACCAGGTCGAGCTGCCTGCGTACGTGGTGTTGGAGGGTGCGGGGCCGACCGCGACCACGCTCAACTTTGACGGCACCGGCAGAATGACCATGATTCAGTCGGTCGGTAACGGGATTACCGTAGGCCATCAGGGAATCGCCAACTTGGGCCTGGGCGTGGCGAACCCCCAGGTCTACCCGGACTCCTTTCTCTGGCTGGGGTATCCGTACGGCGCTACGTGGTATGATACTGCGCTCCGTCATTCAAGCGATTACTTTATCGACAACACCAAGCTAAGCTACCCCCTCACCTGGGCGCCTGACACCAGTTGGCATCCAGTTCAGGGCCGCGGGATGGGGTTGGTTCTCACCGCGAAGCAAAACGTCGTGATCCGGTCTAACGACTGGATGGGGTACGGGGCGGCGGTGGAATATTGTCTGGTCAACCAATACGTAGACATCCAGGGTAATCATTTCGAGTACACAACCGGGTCGCTCCTTGATACTGCGTCCTACAGCCTGGTTGAGCACAATCAACTCATCGGGCAGCCCCAGTATGACACGCCGGCGAATCCAGCATACCTGACCACGAACAGAGCTATAGGTTTTGACCTCCGGTCGAGTTACTACGTAGCCCATAACGCGCTCCAGAACTTAGGGAACGAGACGACCCAGCAATACAACCCGGATGGATGGTATGGGGGCGAACAGCCAGGTAGTCCGATGGATTTGGGGCAGGTTCTGGGCGGAACCACCAACGCTATCGCTGTAGCCCCGACGGTTCCGTTTGGTGCCGTTCAAGATGGCTTTGGGAACATTTCGGGAACGACGACGGGAGCGACCTATAACCTGCCGGTTGCATGGAGTCGCCTCCGGGTCATGATCGTCGGGGGGCAGGGCACAGGCCAGTATCGCCAGGTCGCCAGCATTACGGGCAACACGATCACGGTGACCCGGCCGTGGACGGTAGTGCCGAACGCGAGCAGCCAGTTTGCGTTCGGAACGTTAGGGATTGCGGATACGGTCTACCAGAATTCGTTCACCAACACGTCGAGGGGGCTCCTGTTATACGGAGGTTTCATCGGGGAGACCGTCGCCAACAACTCGTTCAACGGCGGAAGTGGCGTGCAGGTGGATGCCTTTTACTACGGTTTGTCATCGGGCCGCGATACCCCGGATTACTTCGATGTCGTGCGCAACAATGTCTTTACGAATCTGCAACAGCCGACGGTGTTGCCGGCGGGGGTGGACGAATCTTACATGTACGGCGTGGGGTTGATGTCGGCGAATTCGGGGAACACAGCGTTCGGGTTGGGTGCGTTCGGGACGGAATTCACCGGCAATACACTGCAATATACGCAATCCATCGAACCGACGAAATCCTTGTATGTGTTTGCCCAATCTCTGGCCGGTGACGGGCCAACGATAGTGGACACGATCGTGCAGGGCAATCGATTTGTGAACCTGAACCCTGCGATCGTGTTGACCGCAGGCGTAGCGGACACCGTGCTGAGCGGCAATCAGTATGACAATGTCAGCACCGACGTGAACAACCAAGGGGCGGTCAACACGGTGACCACGCCCTTTTCCCATCAGGACACGACGGCGCCGTTCTGGCCGACCGATTCAACGGTGAGCGTGACGCCGACGGGACCGCGCAGCGTGACGCTGGAGTGGACCCCGGCGGTCGACACCAACGGGGTAACCCAATATCAAGTCTGGGTGAACGGACGGCTCACCGCCATCGTAGGGGCGAACGTCACCAGCGATCAATTGGGCGACCTCAAGGCGGGGCATTGCTACCGGGTTCAGATCCAGGCGGGCAACGTGGCCGGGAACTGGAGTCTCGGCGGACCCACGGTGAAGGTGCGCTTGGCGCCAAATACCCCGGAGATCGGGTCACGCGGTCGGCGCTGAGCCAGTGACTGGGTCAGAAGGCGGCGGTGACCTGGTCGACTGCTAATCCGACGATGGCGCCGGTGAATGCATCGGGCACGGTCACCGGCGCCGCGCCGGGGAACCGGGTGCTGACGGCGGTGTATAGAGCGCTCCAAGCTCAGGTGCCGGTGACCGTGGGTCGGCTGTCCGATGTGCCGATAGTGCTCGATAACCCTCTTGGCAGGTCGCCGCGGTCTGCTTGCGCCACGAAGCGTCGACAGAGATGAGGGGAGGCCCCTCGACGGGGGTGCATCTTATTTTTGTGAGTATATAATTGCCATTTCTAGTATTCAGTGGGAAATATACCGGCGAGACTTCTCGCAAACCGACATTTCCAACGAGTGCCGATGGATGGTGGTATGTCAGTGAAGTGGACGTCCTCCATGGCCAAAGCCAGGGGTTCCCCCCAGCGACAGGTTTTTGATCAGCGAACATATGGCGGTTGAACGCTTCCCAAAATTCTTGCTATCACTGGCCGCACAGGCCCGTGTGGAATACGCCTCCAGCTTGGCAGGCGAGGAATCCTTCCTGCGCCGGATGGCCGCGGCCCATGCGAGAGGAGTGGTAGCCAATGCAGAATTGCCAGAAGAAGTTCAGCCCATTGGGAAGGAATTCGGAGAGCTCGTCGTCCAAGAAGCCCTCACGCTCTTGAAGCAACTGCCTCCAACCCTCAAGGCGCAGATCACCACCTTAGCAGGCGTCGAAACGGTGACCCGCCACAGTTGACCCAGATCTTCGGTCAGACCCTTGCGCAGGGCTGGACGCGCGAGATCGTGCAAACCCAGGAGCCGTCGTCGCCCCCGTGTCGGACGTGCGCGCGGACGATGCGCAAGGTCGACGACCGGCCCATCACGAAACTCGGAATGTTTGGGACGTATCACTGGCGCCGGGCGTACTATGTCTGTCCAGCGGGCCATGGGGGGGCTCGCCCCGACGGATGGTGTCCTCGGCCTGGGGTCGGAACGGTTTACCCCCGCCGTCGCGCCGGCGGTCAGCGCGTTTGCGGTGAATCTCCCGTTTGATCAGATCCCCCCGCTCGTCACACGTTGGTGGATCTTCCGGCTCTTGCACAAAGACTGCTGGTGACTAAATTGAGAACTAATGTCTGCGTATTTGAACGGTTGTACCGTGGACGGGTTGGCTTTCCAAGTATCCTTGTTCAAGTATCCTTGTTTAAGTGATGGGCAACATCTCCGTTCTTCCGTAAGGTATTAGGCAAAATTTGGCGAAGGGCGATGGTTCGTGATGGAATCTCCCCGACTTCGTGAGTGCCTCCAAGAATACCTCACCGCCTCGATGGTGATGGAGGCGACGCACCAACCCGAATGGATCCAGGCCACGCTGGATGTCGTGGGGCAGTTCTGGTATGGGCACGTGATCCCCACCACATGGCGCTCACGGGAGATCCGGCGGATTGGCGATGAGGCGATGTGTTGGCAGTGGGCCTCCGCCAGCGAACAGGCGGTCTGTCTCGAGTGTCACGCGGTCAGTCATCACCGGACCAAGACCTCCTGGACGCGCCGCCTGCAGGATCTGCCGTGCGCCGGCATGACCGTGTATCATGTGATTAAAACGAATCGGTATGTGTGCGAGAATCCTGCGTGCCCGGTCGACACCTTGACCGAACAATTTGAGGCGATGGCGGGCAAGGATGCCCGCCTTACGCATCGCCTGAAGGAGGTTATCGTGGAGCAAGCCTTGAATTCGAACGCGAACGCCTTGACGGCATCGCTCCGGCCGCTAGGCATTCGCGTCAGCCGCGAAACGATCTTGCGCTTGCTGAAGGCTCGGGGCGCGACGGTCGTCGCGCCAGACCTCGCCCGGGACGATGTGCGGGTGTGATCGTCGATGATATCAATCTGCACAAGGGAGAGCCGTCGACCGCGTGTTCGGTCTTTATCGACGGGGAGACGCATCGGGTGTTGGTGATTGCTCAGGGGGCCTCCGAAGCGATTGCCGAGAAAGTGATGCGCGAATTTCCCACCGTTGAGATGGTGAGCCGCGATCGCGGCAGCAGCCTTGGGGAAACCGCAGGTGGCGGATAGTTTTCATCTGGTTCAGAATTCATACATTGATCGGTTAAGTCAGGTGGTGGGGTTCGGGCTCTGAAATCACGAGGACTATTGCCGATGAGTGTTTTCCTCCCTCCCCTGATGCCATAGCTGCCTTATCTGG
Source organism: Bacillota bacterium (assembly GCA_021797675.1). GTDB lineage: Bacteria > Bacillota > Sulfobacillia > Sulfobacillales > Sulfobacillaceae > JAJZXC01. The sequence continues at coordinate 13,949 of JAJZZH010000004.1, forward strand.
GGATGTAGTTCAGAATTTGCACCAGGCCGTGAAAGAGTCTCTGGCGCAGTCCCTCGGTTCGGATGTCTTCGTGCGGGAAGGGGCTTGGTTGGGTCCCCAAGATGAACGGGGCCGAGAAAGCCAGGCTCGAGCCGGTCCCCGCCGGAGAGACCAGCGATCGGGCGGATCCCCTGTGCGTGATCACATCGGGTAGGAGGGGGCGTCTCGCCCCCGTCCCCCCACACCGCCGTACGTACCGTCCGGTATACGGCGGTTGACTACTTGTGAGACAGCCCGTGATGAGTTTGATACGCGTCCCAGAGGGAGAAGAGGCCTTGGCGGTGCCAATAAGCGAGCGGTAGGGCGGCGTTAAGTGGGCCATGCGCGATGCGCCAGACCCCATTGCGACTAAACGCCGTTTCGCGGGCGCGGGATTCGGGTGCACGACGCCCTCCGCCATGATGCCCTCTTGAAGATACGAGCGGATGAGGCGCAGCACCGCTTTGTCGGCAATGTGCCGGGCGACCCGGGCCATGAGGATGTCGTGGTTGACGCGGTCAAAGAACTTTTCGAGGTCGAGGTCGACCACCCACGTATATCCCTCATTGAGGTACTGCTGCGCTTGCCGAATGGCATCGTGCGCCGACCGCCCCGGGCGAAACCCGAAACTCGCCTCGGAAAACATGGGGTCGAACAGCGGTGTCAGCACCTGCTGGACCGCCTGTTGGATAAAGCGGTCCAGCGTCGTCGGGATCCCCAACATTCGGGTTCCTTTCCCGTCCGGCTTGGGAATATCTACGCGCCGAACGGCCGTCGGGACATACGTCCCCTGCCAGCGCTGGTGAGCCACGTCGGGCCGGTGGGCCGCGAGGACTGTGGTTAATTGGTCGACCGTCACGCCGTCCACTCCTGGAGCCCCGGCATTCGCCACTACCTGCGTGAGCGCGGCGCGGAGGTTCGCGGGGTCCAAGATGGCGTCCATGACGTCATGGGGTGCGGAGGGCGGTTCGGGGGGATGCCGACAAACCACTCAGCGCCCGTGTACCCTCTCCCGGCTTCACCGAGTCGGGATGACCGTGGCTCTCGGACGAGACATTCAGCTGTGACGGTGGTTGCTGCGAATCCATCAGAAATTCCTCCTTGACAAGTAATCTCTCTTAAACCCTTCGGCGCGTCATCGACGCGCCTACTATGGCGAGTGCTGACTGCTCCCTCATCAGCGTCTCCTTACGGAGACGGTTGCCCGAGTGGCTCACGGAAGCGGGGTGTTGGCCGTTCTAGCACCACGCCCTGTTGTACCGTTGGACTCCGCGCGAGGGTCGAGCGGTTTGAGAGCTCTCCCCGGGTAAGGCTGTGTACTTGTCCCTGCATGTCCCTGCCGCGTGCTTGTCCGTATTGGGCTTCGTGCTGACCCGCGCACTCGCCCCACGCGACCGGCCTCGTATGCGATTTCTGTTCGTCAGGGCGCAGGTATGCCGCCGACTTCCTTCAGATTCCGCCTCACGGCGGACGCCCTTGTCTTAGGCTCATGGTTGGTACGGCCAACCTCCATTCGGGCCTTTCACCCTAAAGCACACGGTCATGCGGGGCACACGGGCCCCGCCACCTCGACGGTGGCGGATCGGGAACGACGTATCCAACTCGCGGGCCTGACGGCCCGGCAAGCCACGAAGTATCGCCGCACCCTGGGTCGGGCTGAAAATGACCGACAGCGGGTTGCGGACGACCGAGATCGCGGGGCGACGGGCGTGCACCAGGGCCGAGGTCCGCCGATATCGGAAACAGGCCCCCAAAACCGTTCACTACCCTGGTGATCTTGCTGGGCGATGGGGCAGACTGGATCTGGCGCGATGCCGACGAGCATCTGGGGGGGCGGGGCGCCAAATCGTCAAAATCCTGGACATGTTTCATGGCCGCGAACACCTCTGGGGCTATGGCCGGAGCCATTTTGACACCGAGATCGCGGCCATATACACCTGGGCGGAACCGTTAAATAGCCGCTTCGAAACGGACGGGCCCGGACCGATTCTCGCCACCATGGCCGCCCTGGAAGCGCAACGTCCCGGAGCGGACCCGGAAAAGGCCGCGGAACATCATCGCTATTTTACGAATCAAGCGGATCGGATGGATTATCCGCGGTATCGAGCGTTGGAGTTGCCCATCGGATTGGGGATCGTCGAAGGGGCGTGTAAGATTTTGGTCAAACAGCGATTGGATGCCGGCGGGATGTGGTGGAACCCGGGCGGTATCCAAAGCATCGGCACGTTGCGAGCGCTCTACCGATCGGGTCGGGAGCGCTGGCGCGCATTGTGGGCAGGGTGCCCTTATGCAGCGGAACGCGGTCGTGCTCCCGGGGTGCCGGACGGTCCCGTGCGCGGGGACCGCAGAGGTCGCCTAGCGGGCGCGTCGAGTCGTCGCGCGGGAGTCTTCGCACACTGCCTGGATAATGGCAAATAAACGACCCAATCATCCAGGTTGGTGTAAGCATGTCCTTCTGACCTTCTCGCCTTGTGTGGGATTTTCCCGACATCCTGCGGCACGCGCTCAATTCAGGAGGTGAGCAATTTTATGTGGAAACATATGCACCCACAAACTTAATCTGCACCCGATGACGGAGAGACGAAGCGGTTGCGTTCATCGGTGCCCAACAATCATCGCACAAACGTAACGTAGCACACCCCAGCATAGAGGGCGTACCGTGTGATGGCTGCTTGCGTCGACTAGAATGGCTATTATAGTCACGACATCCAATGATTGAGGTCGCAGTGCGATAACTTTTCAAGTCGGTCGAACAGGCTTGTGTTCTGGTCAGAAATATATGATATAGTTATTGCGGGCGGATGATGATGGTTATCGGCGGACGGACGCCCCGGAAGAGCCAGGTCGTCGGCTCTATGATAATTGTCGGCGCGCGGCTGTTCAGTTAGACCTTGGCCGAAGCTGGTGACCCAGATCCTATCCCGGTCCCAAAGCTGCGGGCGACGGATCTTCCCGGATACCGCTAAGATTGCTATGCCCGATGCCTTGTTTACGCCTTCCGGCGCATGCAGGGGATTCGAATCACTTGGTGAAAACAGACCGTGTACTGGATGATAAGAGCGGGTATGCGTCTAAAATGGCAAAGGAGTGGCGCAAATTGAGCTCAAGACCTGAGATTGAAGGGAATCCAGTGGAAATTGCGCCGATCCCCGGCGGGTGGCAAATTATGGCCGAAGGGGAACCTCTGGCCTTTATCGAAGCCAACAGCTTTTATTTGAAGGATGTGAAGTTTTTCCCGGACGGGGAGACCTTGGTCCACTTTCACCAACTGGCATGGCCCATCTTGGGCAATGATGTCTATCCTTATAAATTCGCCACAAATTTTAAGGTGACCCTGGACAACCGGACAATACCGATGTGGACGTTGACGGCGAACAGCAACGACGGTGGCCTGTCCATGGTGGCCGGTCTAAGCGTAACCTACGATAGGCACGGTGCCAAATATCGCATTCGGCAATCGCTGACAGTCCGTCGGCACTATGAACTCGTTTCCGAACGCCTTAACATCGGTGGGAGTTTCAAGCAACTCCTGGAGTTCAGTGATCCGTACTTTTATCACATCGTCGGCCCCGCAGTCGACATGGACGGGTACTGGCCGGGCTTTTATTACCCTGGCCAGGGATGTGAGGTTCGGAACTGGCGAAAGCGCTGGACGATGTTTATCAGCGAGGATCCGATCGGAACCTATACCGGTCGATATCACCATCATGGTATTTTTTCGGATCTCTGGCATATCGCGCCAGGCGGAATGTTGGGCCTGGTGGATGACCCGGTTGTCGGCAATTTGGCCTACCGTTTCCTTTCCGGCCCCGATTGTTACGTCGCGAAATGCCATTGGGGGTATGATACGCACTTCAACGTTTTGGTGGATTCCGAGGAGGCCGTGTCGCCCGCCCACGGTAAGACAACGCTTGCTAGCGGACAGCAGTTTGCCGTGGAATACGAACTCTATTTTTTGCGTCAGGAAGCCACGCGAGAGGTGTTGGGAAAGACTACCATGGAAGATATCACCCCCGCCATGGCAGAACAACTGAATACTCGCCCGATAGTGGTCAGCGGTATCAATCGGTTTGACACTGCGCCCGAGCTCACTGACGCGAGTGCCTTTGCCTGGGAGCGCTCCGGAGTTGGCGCAACCTGGGACAAAACCCAAGGGTATGACGATCATTTCTCCCTCAAACTGAGCCGCGGCAGCGACGACCCTATCCCCGAGTGGTCGTGCTGGATCGGTCAAGAGATGTTTATGCAGACGCTAGAGGCTGGAAAGCGTTATCGGTTGTCACTCTATGTGAAGGGCGACCACGTTACCGGTGAAGGCTTAAGAATCGGAGTCGCTTTTGGCGTGCCTCGATGGCCGGGAATACACGGCAAACTATTGCCGTTGGAATTTACTTGGGCAGACGAAATTAAGGGAACGGACGATTGGAGGCAAATCGAACTACGGACTCCTCCTGTGCCCAAAGGCACCATCCGTGCCCGAATTGCCATGGAGCTTCACGGAAGCGGAGAAGCATGGCTGGATAATCTATTGTTTGAGGCGCTATGATCCACCGTGACGATACAATGGCCCCGGAGGCTGAACCATCGGCAAGGATCGCGAAAGCACAAGGGCGTTAACCAATCGCCTTGGGATTTCGTTAAAGTTACTCGTACAACACTAATATGAGCACGTTAGTACCCATAGCCGAAGCAGCCACGTTTCATGGTGGAGCAACATTCAGCCGCCGCGGTTGGGAACACGCGGGGCGGTGGTTGCTGGATGCACGGGTGCCCAGTGGTCCAAGGCACTATGACCTGGCACGGTTACGGCCAAAGACTTTGCCTGCGGGAGCCGGTCGCCAGCACCCCGTCGCCGATGCCGGGGTATCCAGCCACGACCAGAAATCGGATCCGGAACGCCATGGGCCGGATGCTAAAGATGTTCGGTTCCGCCAATGGCTGGACGTTCGAAATCATTTCGGACCTCGGGTCGGGGATGAATTCCCGCCGACGGGGTCTTCGGAATCTCCTGGGACGGTTGCCGGGGATGTGGACCACCGGGTGCTGGCCCATAAAGATCGGTTGCTGCGTTTTGACACGGAGTTGGGGTTCGCAATCGGTGAGATGAAGAACATCGAGGTCGTCATCATCAACCAAGGCGAGGCACCAACTTTCGAGGCGGAACGGGCCCAGGACGTGCTAGAGATCATCATCTTTTTCTTGGCGAGGCTTTATCGCAGCCGGAGTCCCAAGAACAAGAAAATGCTGGGGAAACGGAAAGGAGCAGGGGAAGCGTGACGCGAACCGTAAAGGGGCTTTCCGACGTTGTCCACCCCGACCAGTGGGTGGCGTGCTGGCGATCGTCACAGCCTATTCCCTGAAAATGGCCATGTTCTTCGGCCACTCGCCCGGGGCCGACCTGGACATCCCACGAGCCTGTAAGACGGGCCCTCCTCTTTTTCTCAGCGTTGGTCAGGGTGCGCCAACCGGCTTGGCGTACCTAGTTCGGCGGAAACAGCAATGCTCAGCATGCCAAAAGTCCGATCGCCGATGGGGGTAGCGAGGGTTGCGATTGAGTGCTTGAGGTTCCCATAAGGCAAGAGGTGCCTCAGGTCGACAGTACTGCGGACAGTCGGCACCACTTCGAGAGTTGTCAGGTAGGAGGCACGTAAGATGGACAAGTTGCCGAGAGGGATCGTGGCATCATGTGTCACCCCCCTTATGACTGAGGACGAGGTCGCGTTCGATCTAATTCCCGATCACATTGACTGGCTTATAGAGGAAGGTGTCGCCGGGATTTCTCCGTTGGGCAGTTCCGGGGAATTCGTGCTGTTCGACACGGAGGTCAGAAAACGCATTGTGGAAGCGGTGATTGAAGCCAACCATGGCCGTAAACCGTTGGTCGTGGGAACGCACCACTACTCTACACGACGAACCCTTGAACTATGTCGTCATGCCGAACGCGTTGGTGCTAGTGCACTCTTGGTTGTCCCCCCGTACTATATGATTCCAACCATCGGCCAGATCATGGATCACTACCGAGCGATTGCGGAAGCGGTATCTATTCCCGTGGTGCTGTACCACAATGCCTCGAACACCCACATAGACCTCCGTACCGAACACTTGGTTCGTCTTTTTGAGGAAGGGGCCATAGGCGGTGTGAAAATGTCCAATCCCGAGGCGTACCGCATTTATGAACTATTGCAGGCCACGCAGGATCGACTGCGTGTTTACGTGGGGATTGACACCGCCGCCTTTGAAGGTCTTTGCTATGGTGCCCACGGATGGATATCGGGTGTTCCCAGCATGGTGCCCCGTGCAGCACGGCGTCTTTACGAAGCTATCGCCGTTCACAAGAATCTCGACCATGCGCGAGACGAGTGGAAGCGCTTGGTTCCATTGGTCCGTATGGAGTTCGGGGGCTATGACAGGGGGGACGAACCGCACTGGTTCAGTGTGATGAAGGCTGCGTTGAATCTGATTGGCCCACGTGTCAATGATCCGGCGCTTCCGGTGCAACCGTTAGCACCGGAGGATCGGCGCGACCTCATCAGAATTCTAAAGGACCTCGGCTATGAGATGAAGGGTTAATGAAATGAGGAGAGGTCACGGGTTGGTGACATGAAAAGCCGCGGTCTCGTGAGTATCGGTAGCAGCCACGCCCTTGGTTGGGGTTTGGACATGGCCAGACTTCAGCATTTGTGATGGGGTCCCGTAGGCTTCAAGAGTCGACCAAGCGTTGCGAATCGGCTAGATACGGCCACGAAACGACCGAAGACGCCCGATTTCACGTCCGGTTCATACAAACCCGTCTGGGGGTCTCAATGATCGGGCTCAGGCGAGGACAAGGGGATGGCACCACTTGGATAAGCGATGGACTGAGGGGTCCGAAGGGAATTCAGAAGACCGATCGTTTGGCTGGTATTGATCGCGACGGCGTTTGTCTTCAAGTTCGCTTGGCTGGCCCCATGGGCGCGAGACCTTTGCTGTTAGGCCGCTAGAGAAATCGACGGCAAACCGGATTAACTTGCATAGCGGTTGAGCAGCCGCTTGGCGGTGGCATATTTCCGCCTCTCCGGCGACTGCTGGTGAGCATCAGTTGATGGCCGTTGCCACTAGGGCGACCAGCGACGGCCATGGGATTACTGCTACCAGGGCCGTATACTGCGGCGAATGGCAACACCTATTCCGTGCAGCATAATGCTGCCAAGTGCCGTGTTTCGGCGGGAGGTAAAGAACGGAGGTGGGTTCAAATCGACGCATGGGTGGTGGGAGGAACGTCGGGGATTGGCGCCCAAGTCGTGGAACGATTGCGGGCGCGGGGACTTCAGCCTCTTGCCTTTTCCAACGATGAGAAGGCTGGCGGCCATCTCCGCGATCGGGGATTGGAATTTGCATATCTAGATTTGGGCCTCTCAGGTGAAGCGGTCGTGGAACGTACGGAAACCCTGCTCAGGCAGTACGATCCTCCCACATATCTCTTCATGTCGGCGGGGCTGACCCGGCAGCAGGCTGCCGTCGAGACTTCGGTGGCTGAGTGGGAGCTCTTGGCTAATGTCAATCTCTTGGGCGTCGTCCACGTGTGCAATGCGGTGGCACGGAGCTGGAGGCTTACTCCAGCCGATCCTTGGATACGCCACTGCGTGATCGTCGGCTCGGTCAATGCATTTCGGCCCTTGTCGTCGCAGGGTGCGTATAGCGTCATGAAAGCTGGGTTGCACGCGTATGCCAAATGCTTGAGCAATGATTTGGCGGAAGACCAAATCCGGGTCAACGTCATCGCCCCAGGCGCGATTTGGACCCCTATGAACGAAGCGCTGTGGCTCGACGACCGTGACAGCATCGCCAAACAAAAAGTACTCAAGTCGTCCCTCCTCGGACGCTGGGGCGAACCACAAGAGATTGCGGACGTAGCCGTGTGGCTCGCGCTGGACAGTCCCACATTTGTATCGGGAACGGAATTGGTGGTGGATGGGGGACATCTCGCCCAACGCTGACGAAACTCTGAACATGCTCTGCACTTGCGAAAGGGATGGCAAGCGTTAAGCTATTTGGCGTGAGGAAGGGATTGGAAATGGTGTCGTCCGTACCCTCATTATCGGACCCAGCAACGGCAGAAATGAATCGGATGGAGTTGGAAGGCTTCGCCTTGGACCTGGCCGACCTGGGCCCACAGCAGATCACGGCGGGGTGGAGGCGATCGGGGCGCTCATCGTGGCGATCGTAACCGTCGTGCAGCTCCTGGCGCACGAAAATCAGATCCTGCGGCGGCAGGTCGCCGACCTGCAACACCAACTCCATCGCGATAGCCACAATAGTTCGAAGCCCCCTCTAGCGACGGCTATGCCAAGCGCCGCGCCAAACCACGGCCGGCGCAGGCGGGCGCAAGCCAGGGCCCAACCTGGTCATGTGGGCACCACCTTAACCCCGGTGGCCGACCCCGATGTCATCGGGCCGCATCCCGTCACCGAATGTGAAGGGTGACACGCGGATCTCTCGGCCGACCCGCCGTGGACGTGCATCGGCGTCAGGTGTTCGATCTGCTGCACCAGCCCTTCGTGACCAAGGACCATCAAGCGGAAGTGAAGGTGTGTGCCGGTTGTCACCGTCGCAACACGGCCGCCTTGCCGGTCGGCGTCGACGCGCCGGTCCAATGTGGACCGGAAATCCTCGCTCTGATGGCGTATCTGCACTGCTATCAGCTTATTCCTCTGGAGCCCATCCGGGCATGGTTTCGGGATGTGTGGTAGATCTCCCTCAGTTCTGAACCGGTGAAGCGCAGCATCCGGCACATCGCCGCCCGGCTGACGCGGAAATGGAGCAAGCGAAACTGGCCATCCGCGAGGATCCGGTCACGGTCTGCGCCGACGAAACCAGCATGCGCGTACAGAGCCGTCGCTGATAGGTCCACGTCGCGTCCACCGCCCGCTTAGCGTTTTTATTTGTCCACGAAAGCCAGGGACAGGCCGCGGTCTACGCCGAAGACATTTTGCCCCATCGTCCGTCAATTTCCCCCTTGAGGAGTTTGTCCATTTATTCGACCGGAAACCGTATGAGTTTCAATATTTAGGGCACATGGTTAGTCGCTGATCCTATATGTTGTATTGCAGATGGTCGGGATTTGGATTTATGGACAGGCTCCTTGAGGCGGTCCGGGAAGTGATCGGCAATTTGGTACGGAGACCTCAGGGTAGCGTCAGGGGGTGGGAACGCCGCGGCCCAGCTTGAGCATCGCGGCCGAGAGCACGAAGGCCAGGTGCACCGAGGCGTTATACCTCCGGGCCGGATGGAACGCTGATGGCCGATGGGCCATGCGCCCCGGGGTCAACCATGGCTTCCCATATCCCGTGCCACCGGTGCCCACCACACTTACGCTCATCCCGGGCCAGTTGCTAGAAGCCGTCGGCTCCACCCGAATGACGACAGGTGCGGTATATGATCAAACCCACCAGCGGATTCCCCGGCCCACGACTGGACCAGCGGGAATCCTCGCGTGGCTACCGTCGGCCCTACTGGCGTGATCCGAGGTCTCTACCCAGGAACAACGGCCATCCCTACCGTCGCGGACGGCCCGTATGACCGTAACGGTGGGTGTCCCGGATTGTTTACGGCGGACCTAAAATAGCGTCAACGGACTGGGCGCATTTCCGCCACTAATGTTTCGGGGGCAATATCTTGTTCGTGAGGCCACGTCACGGCGCCGAATACAACGCTGACTTGATTAAAGTAGTGTTGGTTTCGCAACTCGCGAAACATTCCCAGGTCGAGATAAGGCTTAAGGTCAAAGACGCCCTTTCGCCCATCAGCGATTTCTACATAAATTCGATAGTCAGACAATGGCTTAACGATCTTCACGTCCCACTCCATGGTGCTAGCTCAACCTCACAACGGATCAATCTTGTAGGGACTTTCGCCGCTAATGGCTAGTTCCCAGTCGGCTATTAGTTCATCACGATGCAGTTCAACCCATGCCTGTACCAGCCGCAACTGTTTTCTGGGCAACTCGCCCGAAAGAATCTCACCGTCCTCGATGCCGATGGACGCCTCAAATTCGGCGTATTTGACACGGACATGCGGCAACTGGTGCTGTTGGGTGTCGATCAGATAGAGTCGAATGATAATCCCTTAGAACATAGAAATAACTGGTATAACCACGCTCCACCAAAGGTTATCCTTCGACATCCCAATATATCCATGATAGTCTGGCAACGGGTACTGTCAAGCGCAAGGCGCGACCGCGGTTTGCACCGACTGGATACCATAGGTTACAGGCTGCACGCGACGACCGGACCTTCACCGGCGAGCTATCTAGGGTTACAGGCTGCGCTACTCGGCGATTCCGGCAAACCAATTCTTAAATGCTCGGCCCAAATGCCTGATGGCCGTTTGCGGCGCATTTTTGGTGACGTCCAACATCCAGGGAAACCTTTGTGCGAGAGCCAAAAAAATGTGCAGCGAAGGGCCGAGGAAAAGAGAGCCCTCTGGGCGGTAGCACGAGGTGCCCGGTTTGGAAAGGCCATCGTTTGCGATTGCCTTCAAAGTGGACCCATTTTACTCAGCCGAATGCACGTGCAGTGCGACGGGATCGAGTATGAGTTCGACGTCGTGGGGGACCTCGAGGATCATAATCAGCTCATCACGAAAACGCGATGCCCCGGCCTGCTCAACGCCGTAATCGAAAGGCCTTCGGTCCAGATGCCCGGGCAAATGCTGAAAATCTGCCTCACCGATGCCACGGTGCCGCGCATTACCGAAGCGCAGAGTAGGGAGCTTTGGCAGTTAGCCAGGGCGCGCGGCCCAAGTGTTGGCGGTCTTATCGACTTGGCCAATCGAACCTTGAATGCGCAGTACACCAACCCCCGAGAAATTACCGTCGAAGAATTTCCCAGGGTGGTCGAAGCGTTGAAACAACCTGCACTGACCGATACCGGGGCGGAATTGGCTGCGAGTTAAACGTCCCATCCAAAGGCATCACCTCATTGCGCTGCCAAAAGACCGGGCGGGCTCCATGACCTGTCCGGCCTTTTTTGTTGTAGGGTCGTGGTGACACTACTGTTCGGAAATACGTCCACCGTTCAAGGCTTGGCGTGTCTCCTTCTTGCGCTTATACTCGTCCTATACAAGGTATCGGAGAGGGGTAGCGCATGTCCGATCGAGAATCCACCATGTTGCGACGATTAGGCCGCATTTTAGACCATTGTCACCGGATCCAACCGGACCTGCTGGGATGGGGATTGGTGACGCCGTCACGCCCCGATGTCAGCAACGCCTTGCTGGAGATGCTTTACGATGCCGATGAGCTGGTCCAAGCGGTAAATCGGGATCGCGACGCGGGCGAGTGGGTGGGGATGCCGCCCGAAACGATTGTTGGACTGGCTCGACCGGTCGAGGTCGTTCATGCGGATCATCCGGAGTGGGACTTCGGCCCATGGCTGGGCGAAAAGCTGACGTCTCTCAAGACGGCTGTAAAAACACTCGTGCGCTACTATTGCTTCGAGGTAGAAGGGGGTGAAACGGTCTGGGAGGGACACTCGCAGGAGGAGTTTCGCCAGGATGCCATTCAGCGCGGATTGAGCATGGTGGACCATTATGCCCGGGTTGTCTATGACCAAATCTACAGCAACCGTCTGAAAGTCGATGCGTCACCGGAGGACACGGCCTAATTCGCCGGGCTAAATCGTTCTGATTCAGACCACCCACACAACCGGTGGCGATGGTGCACCCGATCAAAACGCGCGAGCACCGAGAGCTTTACCGGCGATTTTGTTTTAACGTCCTCTGCCCCCGTCAGGGGAAAGCCCGCCCCCTATACGCAGACTTTGTACCATCCATTATCGCAGGAACCTGGCTACCGGCGCTTGTGCTGTTTTTTCTGGCGGGATGGGTTGGACAAGCTCCGCAATTGGGCGGGTGAAAGATACTTTTCAGCCAGAGGGTAGAACGTGGTGGGATCGTCCGACCGGCCGGAGATCGCCACGACCCAATGTGAGTCAGAATCCCCTCCCGCGTCGGTTGTGGAATTTCTGGCTTCGGCCCATTCTTCCGGCGATGGCAGCATGGCAATGGCCTTGCCCGATTTTACATGGACGCGCGCCAGTTCTATCAAGGCGTGGGCCAAAAGATCGCGCAGGTCGTTAGCGTTCAACCTTTCATAACGCGCCGCCTTGGCCAAGGCTTGCCGCAAATATCGCGCACCGGCCTCTTCCGCCCCTGACTGGATCAGAATCATTCCTAGAGTGAAGTCGGATTCCATGAGATTCGCATCGAGACTGAGGGATTTTTCCAAGGCAGCCATCGCCAGGTCGGCGCGGCGCGATTTAAAATAGAGATTGCCCAGCCGGTTCCACAAATACGCGGTCTCGCCCTGACTAGCCATCAGGCCAAAAAAATGCTCTTCGGCGTCGGTGGCGAACGAGTACATGTAGCCGTCAAACAGATCCGCGGTGGTTATGGACACCCACGACGGACGGCCTCTGCCGGATCTCACGGCTAACATTTCGTGGATGAGGCGGGTATAAAAACTGTCCGGAAATTCCCAAGAATCCGCGCCATTGCAGTATCGGCAGCGGAAATATCCCATGCACTGGAACGAGTCCTTGAGAATCAGGTCGGACCGTGTTTTTTTGACCCGTACTGAATATCGCCGACTTACGAGGACCATGCCGATGTCGTATTGTGCCGGTCGGTGGCAAATGCGGCAGGTCACTGTCTCCGTGTGACCCGGAACAAGATAAACAATACGTTTGTGAGCTTCGCTGGCATAAGCCGCCCACTTTCCTGGAAGGGCCTCCACGGTTACCGGTTGCCTTACTTCATCGAGAGGGATGCCGGTCAGGAGACTGATCAATTTCGGATTGATGCCCGCCGTATTCATCGATGCGTACGCTCCTCGTAATTTCGTCTGGGATCAGAGCCCCGTCTTCTCTACATGTCTACCAGTTGGATTGCTGGTTGGTTGTCACCGTGGACGGCCACCTTCCACAACACGCAAGCGAATAATTGGCCACCTCTATTCATTATAGTATGGTTGGCTGCTTGTGGTAATCCTCTTTCGTCACCGCTCTCAACGTCATTTAATTTTACCCGGGTTGCGTCAAAGAATTTCCCCACCGCAGTACCCTCAGCCAGCAGAAGTTTCCGAGTTATGGGCCCAAATTGCCTCGAAACCCGTCCCGTGTCTCAAAGAGGCGTCTTATACAAAAATGCGTTCAGCGGTGAGGACTTTGTAACAAAAATCCTTGAAAAATCACCGTTTTTTGGTAGGAGATGGCTACCCCGTGGCGACCTAGAAGTATTATCATCCTACGCGACGGGAGCGATCGTGGATGGCGACGACTACTCAACGGAAGGTCCACGGGCACACGTATTATTATCTGGCAGCGTCGAAACGTATTGACGGAAAAGCGAGATTAGTCTTGCAGAAGTACTTAGGGCGGGTGGAAGACGTCGTGGCCCAGTTAGAAGGTCAGACCACAGATCCCCAAAGCGTGGTCGTCGAGGAATATGGCGGCAGTCACGCGTTGTTGCAGATAGCGCGACGACGCCGCTTGGTGGACCACATTGACGCGGAGGCGCCCAAACGCGCCCAAGGGCTGTCCGTCGGCACGTACATCCTACTGGCCGTGCTCAATCGCGTGTTGGCGCCATGCAGCAAAGCCAAGTCGGCCGACGGGTATCACGATACGGCGTTCTATCCTGATCTCCCGGTCCGCGACGCGGACCTCGCCAGTCAACGGTTTTGGACCACATGGGCTATTTGTCGGCCGAGCGGATCCGGGCCATCGAAACCGCCCTGACGCAACATATGGTGCAAGAATTTTGGCTGGACTTGTCCACCGTGGTTTACGATGCGACCACTTTCTTGGGCTGCTCGCCATTTACCGTGGGTAAGGGCTCAGACCAGATTGAGTTGCGGTAGCGACAGCTTGCCCAAGTCAAGGGCAATGGAACCAGATAATCCTCAGGATTCCTGCGGCAATCGCCCAGATTAGGGCGGGGTTCGCAGCAAATCCCGAGGATTTTTCCTGCGGATAACAGGAAGTTCGTGTCAATTATGACAACGGATGGATGACACGATTTTGGCTTATCAGCGTAGTGAATGGTATGGCTCCCGAATCGGCTGGTGAACGAATTTCTGATCGTTGGCCTTGATCGCGCGCAGTTTGTATAATTGTTCCAGGCGAGTTACGGCATCCTCGACGAAAGGAAGGGGTTTCCTTGCGGACAATGCGTCGCTCCCAGGTTTTTCTGATGGCGCAAGCGTCGGTCGCCGTGTTGCTCATCACCACAGGATTTCAACCGATGCCCGCTCCGTCCTTTCCACTCATGCGCGCCCAGCAACTTCTGGCGCGTCTCGGCTATCTTCCACTGCGCTGGCAACGCCTCGTCACGGATTCGCCCGTGTCTCTGACCCAGGCCTGGAACGCGCCGCCTCGGGGTCTCTGGCACTGGACCCCCGCGCCCGAAGCCATGCATGCGTTGTGGAGTCCGCCCGGCACGCCTAACCTGTTGACGCATGGCGCCTTGATGACTTTCCAGCGCGTGGCGGGTTTGCCTGCCACTGGCACCCTGACGGGTTCCACCTGCCGCGCGTTGGACGTCGCCACCCATATCGACCAGGTCGATCCCCACGGCAACAATTTCGCCTTGGTTAATGAATACCTCGGCTCCTTGCATCCGGAGACCCTGACGCTCTGGCACAATGGTCGTGTGGTCCTGCAGACACCGGTCAACACCGGGATCACCCAAGCCCAAACGCCCTTCGGCACATTTCCGGTCTATCTGCGATATCGCAGCCAGACCATGTCGGGGACTACGCCGTGGGGAACGGCCTATTCCGATCCCGGCGTGCCCTATGTCAACTACATTGACGGAGGCGTCGCGGTTCATGGCTTTTTGCGGGCTGCCTACGGGTTTCCACAAAGTCTGGGATGCATCGAGTTGCCGATTCCCGCTGCAGCCCAGGCCTGGAAATATCTCCACATCGGCACGCTGGTTACGGTGGCTCCCAATGTATCGCCGGGCGTTGTTGCCATTTCTGACGGAGTGTCTCCGCGACCCCGGCCGGCTCATCGCTCCCAGCCCTCGGCCTTGCGCGCAGGATCTTCCCAGGCTCAAGGCGGGTGATCCTCGGATCCGGTCCCGACCGGATTGACCCCCGCATCGGCAACGCGTTCTCAGCGGCACGGCGATCCCATCGGGCTGGTTTCCTTGCGCTCCCGGACCCTTCCCTGGCCAAAGAACCCCCGGGAGATCGGCAGACAAGGATGTTTGCCCAAGGGGTGGGACCACCTGCCGCAGGTTTCGGATGTTATTGGCCGACAGGCCATGGTCCAAGACGGCCTCCACGCGAGAGGACTAGCGAACCGATCGAAAGTCTCTGCATGTAGGCCCGATGAATGTGGTGCCATCGCCGATGCCACCATCCGCGTCTGGATCAGGGCCATGGCACCTGTCTTGCACCTGGCCGGAGGGGTTATGGTGTCCTCATCCGCCTTGGTGCGCGAGCGGGGATAGACGGGCCCGGGCCCAGGCGTTATCATCAGAACGCACCACAACACGCGAAGGAGATGGTCTCGTGGGGACTAGCAGGGCGCGCCGGGCGCGCCCGGAAGACGTGCGGGCGCTGGGGGAATTGTCCGACCGGGTCTTCCGGCCGACGCTGCCACCAGGGGCGGGGATGCCCGTGGAATTTCCCCGCCTGTTTCACGCAGACAACGCTGGCAATCTCTATTTGGTGGAGGATTCGGCAGGAAATCCGGTGAGCATGGTGGGAACCTATCCCAGCGAACTGGTGAGCAACGGAATCCGCCTCACGGCGGTTTCTATCGGCTCGGTGGCCACCTTGCCCGATCACCGTGGTCGTGGTTACGCTACCGAGATGCTGGAAATGATCATCGAAGATCATTCCCCGCATCATTCCATTATGCTGGTCTCTGGGGGCCGCGGATTGTACGCACGCCTGGGCTGTGTGGAATTCGGAACGCTGCTACGAGCCTGGTGGGAGCCGGCTGACTGGTCAGACACCCGCGTGACCTGCCGGGAAAGCGCTTACCCCCGGGGGGATGCGTCGATGCTCCACCGACTCTACCAAACGGAAGCCTATCGGGTGTTGCGAACGCCTATCGAAATGGAAAGCTATGTGAATGCGACCACAGCACCGCGTTTTCGAGCTCGCCCCGCGCCGGGACGCGTGTTGATTGCTGAACGGGAGGACACGGCAGTGGCCTACGCGGTGGCCGCTCCCGGCCGGGAAGGCGCAGCCATCAACTTCTTGGAGTGGGCGGGAGACCGGGCCGGATTGCTGAGCTTGGCCCAGTATGCCTTGCGCCAGATGCAGGGAGACCGCGTGGAGTGGCGCTTTCAGCCCGGCGACCGGACGCTCGGCGGTCTGTTGGCGGCCCATCGCATTCCCCATGAACCCTGTCCCAATCAAGGCACGATTGCGCTACTCAACCCAGAGCGACTATTGAACGAAGTGAATCCATGGATTGAGGAGCAAACCGGCCAACGTTTAACATGGCAGCAAGGATACCAGGTGGCATGGTCGGGATCTCCCCCCGCCGAGGTGCCGTCGCTGCCCACCGAACCCAGTCGCGCTGCCCTGACCCGATGGTTCTTTTCGGCCGACGGAGTGAACGTGCCCTTGGTAGATACCGGCGGACTAAGCTACATTTAGTTTGGCGAGTGGCGAGCCGGTCGAATGGAGGATCCATCCTCTCCCGAGCCGGGCTAAACCAGCGGGTGTGCCAAATTGGCGGCGCCCGCCGACTTTTTTGTTGACGATCCTCCAAGCTAAGCGGGTCCCAACAACGGATGATCTTGCCCGAAATATGCGAGCCGCGGCGACTCAAGAGACAGGAATCTGCCGCATGCTTCACGAATGGATAGGGTCATGACTTTACGGTCGCCCAGCATGCGGCGATGGATTCACCAAGCGGCGGGCGTCAGCATTCTGGGGAGGATTTCATGGAGTATCGAAGCTTCAGCAAAGGGACTTGGGCGGGAATCCTGGGACTTTTATTGACCAGCGGCAGTGTTGGGTGGTCGGCGACGCGTCCCGTGACCGCCAACGCGGCCGTCGGTTCCCTACAAACGGCGTGGAACCGCCTCATTCTAGAACCGGGTCTCCGCCATTCGAGCGTATCCGCACTCGCCTATGATGTAACCACGGGTCAGCCGCTGGCGGCGGTTGACCCCAACCTCCGCCAGCCGCCGGGGTCAGTGACCAAGTTGTTTACGACGGCCGCTGCCTTGGCGCAACTGGGCCCCAACTTTTCCTATCGGACGTTGGTGGCCGCCCCTAAGTCGGTAGCCGAGGGCGTTCCTGGACCCGTGTATCTGGTGGGCGGAGGGGACCCCTGGCTTGAGGCCAACGGAGCTCACGCCCTGCAAACGCTGGCGGCTGCGGTGGCGAAGCGGGTCCGATCGGCGACGCGGGTGGTCGGGGTGAGTTCGCTCTTTTCGCCGCCAACCTATGGCCTGGGTTGGCCCTATGGCGTCTTGGGCCAAAATTACGGTGCCGGGACCACCGCCCTGATGGCCGAACGGAGCGAAGTGTTTGTGACCGTGAAGGTTGGAGGCCCCGTAGACAGCGCCCCGCGGGTTCAGCTCACCTTTAATGCCAACCTGATGATTCCTTCATATTTCCACGTGATCAACCTTGCGAAGATTGGCACGGCGCAGAGTTCCGACACGATTGCAGTGACGCGCCGCCCCGGCACCAACGACATCGTGGTGACGGGGAGCATTCCCGCGACGTCGGCGGCCAATGGCCCGTTTGTCGTGTCGGTGGGCAAGCCTCCTCGGTTTGCCGCTCAGCTGTTTGAGGTGGCACTCCAACAAGCGGGTGTGCATTTTGCGGGAAACGCTGCCACGGCTCCCGGGTTGCCCGCGGGATTCGTGACCCTGGCGAGTTACACTTCGCGAAATTTAGTCAAGTATCTACCGATTCAAAACCAGTTTTCGATTAATCAAATGGCAGAAAACCTCTACCGAGAACTCGGCGTGCACGCGACCCAAAAGGGCTCGCTGGCCGCCGCGAGTGCAGCTATGGCCCGGTTTTCGGCTTCCGCCGGCCTCTCCCCGGACCGGGTCCAGGTGGATGGTTCGGGGCTTTCCCCGTTAAACGAGGCCAGCGCGGCCGAGGTGGTCCAACTCTTGCGCCATGTGGTCCGCCGACCGTACTACAGGGTGTTTCGCAATGCGTTAATGAATCTGAACCACGTCAAGAGCTGCGGATTTTTGTGCCCTCCCCAGTGGTCGTACGTTCTTCCTAAGGGCGCCAACCTCTGGATAAAGACGGGTAACCTGAGCAATCAATGGAATTACGCGGGATACGCGCGAGCGGCCAATGGCAATCTCATCGCCTTCGCAATTTTGGACAATGGGGAGCCGACGTCCGCCAACGCCTATCATGGATCACCCGTCGATACCATGATGCAGGATGTGGCGCTGTGGCCCAACGTCCCGGTGCCGGCCAGTTCTCCGCCCGATTTGCCTGCGGTGCCTTCGGCCTATTGGCAACGGAGGTTGGAAAGCGCGATCCCAGGGCGCTCGGGCAGTTTGGTCGGGATTTCTGTCGAAAACGTGACGACTCGGCGCACAGTGTGGGCCCAAAACGCCAGTCTGCTCATGCCTGCCGGCTTGCTGACGCGCGTGGTTCTGGCCGACGCTGCGTTGAACGCCGGCCCAGTCCCTGCCAAGCCCGTTACCGTCAAGGCGGTGGGCAGCGTGGCTGACGGCGAATTGCATGGAAACTTGGTGCTTAATGGTGACCATGACCCGCTGTTGTCGGGGGCCGGGCTTGCCCAATTGGCCGAGCAGGTGCGACGATCCGGCATTCGTCAAGTCGATGGTGCAATGCAATATGTGCAGCCTCCCGCCGCCCGTTGGCCGCGCGCAATACCCTGGAACGATCTGGGCCGGGCCGGAACCCCTCCGCGCACCGCCTTAATGGTCAACCAAGATCAGGCCACCATTCAAGCCAGGGGCACCCGGAATGGTCACTCGGCATCGGTGGTGGTATATCCCACGCAAACGCCAATCGATGTCGTCAATCAGACGCTTACCTCGGCCTCCGGCTCGGCCGCCGTGCACATCCGGCTCCGGTTGGCGACCGACACCTATATCGTCAGCGGGACGGTGCCGGCCGGCCATAGCGTGTCGATTCCGGTGGCGCCGCCAGATCCTGGTCGATATGCGGCCTTACGGTTTCTGGCCGCACTGAAGCAAAGCGGGGTGCAAGTTCTCCATGGCCTGGGGGCGACCCCTCATCCCGTTGCTGGCTCACCGGTGGCTGAGCATCCCGGCCCCAGCCTGGCCCGCCTCATCGCGGCATCGTTCCAATCGACGTCGACGGCCGCGCCGGCCGCCTTGGAGTACGCGCTGGGTCCAAATTGGGGAGGGGCAATGCGGCAAGTGCTCGGTGCATACCCCAGTTATCTGGTGGATCCCACCGGAGTTGGCTTAAGCAACTACCTGACGCCCGCGGGAGTCACCACCCTGTTGGTCAAGGCGTGGAATCAGCCGGGTGATGCTCCCTTGGTCCATGCGCTGACCGCGTCGGGGCTTTGGGTGACCACCGATCCGGAGACCCGCGACCTCGTCGGATATCTTAAGGCGCCTAATGGCCAGGAATACGCAGTGACGGTGATGGTTAGCGAATTGCTGTGGAATCACCGATTTGGCGCAACGGTGGCTCGGCTTCCGGCTCCTTAGTGCAATGCGGCTTAGCTCGGAAAGGGGGAACCCGTCATTCGCTTTGGCCCGGAGGATCCTGCGGTGCAGTATTTGATGCGACGCGATGCCCGCTTGGCAGTGCTGATTGGTCAGGTTGGTGTCGTCGACGTTTGCCTGCGCCGCCAATATTTTCCGTCATTGGTGCGGGCCGTTGTCGGCCAGCAGCTCTCGGTGCACGTCGCCGAACGCATTTACCACCGCCTTGAAGCGAACGTAACCCTTACTCCGGCGGCGCTGCGGGCGGCGAGTGACCAAACCTTGAGGGATTCCGGCCTCTCGGCAGCCAAAATGGTTTATATTAGGGAGTTGGCGGAAAGCGTGGCGCTTGGTGACCTGGTCTTAGAGCGCCTGACTAAGCTGCCTGACGAGCAAGTAATCGAGCAGCTGACGGCGATCAAGGGCATTGGAATGTGGACGGCCGCCATGTTTCTCATTTTTTCGTTGGGGCGGCTTGACGTCATGGCAACTGCCGATGCCGGCTTGCGCCGAGCCATTCACTGGCTTTATGCCTCCGATACGGAGTACCGCGGCCAAGCTCCCGACTGGGCAACGATGAGTGATCGATGGCGTCCGTATCGCACGGTCGCATCGCTCTATTTGTGGGAGACCATTAACCAAGACCTGGTGGCGCGGCCTCGTGAGGTTGTGTTGTCGAAGCTGAATCGAACGCATTAAGGCATCACTCAGCCAGCGCCCGCCTTGACGTGGCGCCCCGTGACCTCAGGGCCGGGGACAATCGGCAAGCGTTGAGGAGTCGTCCTGAGCAAGCTTCACGGTTGAACGAATGGCGTCGGTAGTTCGAAACCCGATGATTTCCCGGAACCCTCTGCGCTACGGGTCACCGGTCCGGTTTCAGGCCGATCCACCGCGGTTTGGCGGGTCAGAGCCTGGGAAAATTGGTGATAGAATTCGCGATCATCGGTCGGGTTTGCCCACAAGGTTACCAAGCCTGCGATCCCAGCCGCGGCCAGCAGTCCTCCCCATGCCTGGGAATACCTTACCACCAAGATGACGCCTGCCGCGAGGCAAATTGCCGTCCAAAGACCGATGACAGTACGGATGTTCATGGGACCCTCCTTTTTCGCTGGCTTCCCTGGTTTCGTTGCGACCGGACCCCCGCGTTCTTGGACTGCTGCCTGACCCTGGGCCACCGCTTATGCTGAACTCTTTGGCGTGAGTTCGACCTGACAGGTCAGGCGCGCTATGGCGTGTCAGGTTTTGCTGGTGACTGTGTATTTAGTGTAAGCTTTTTGGAGGACACTTGCAATAGCTGACAAATAAATTCGCAATCCATTTTCTTCTGTTGTGCCCCAATGTCCTCAGACTGGTGACGGCTTCCCGCGGTTAAAGTCGCGTATTGTCGATTCATGGCGGTGGCATGTTCTCCACCCGGCTCCGTCCGCGATCCCAAAAGGGATGTGCACCATTTGATTCGTGTCATCTATCGGATGGCTGGCAAGCCATCCTGCCACGTCTCGCGCGGGGATGAGGCTGCTCAGCTCATACAAAATAGCGAGGAGCCTGGATTGCCTTGGGTATTTTCCAGGTACGCGCGGGTGGGCCTCCGTCGGGTCCAAGGCGAAGGCGATCTCTGCGGCCGTCTCTTGCACGGCATTCCAAATCGTCATGGTATCGAGCGTCCAACCGAAGAGGCTCACGGTCTTGGCTGCCATCGGTAGGGCGTCAGGGAGCCGAGCACCCCAACCGGGAGAACACCGCCATCGTAATGCGCTCCTGGCGCTCCCATCGCGGGCGATGGAAAACTTGTGTCCGCACGGTTGGCACGGCACCCGCAGCTGGCGTAAGACGACCTATTGGAAGATGGTCAGCATCTTGGTCGGTTTGCCGTGCCGGGTCTGCCCAAACGTTGATCGTTGCCACCGTGGTCGCAGGCAAACGGCTTGTGCGGCCATCCCATGATCCTTTCCGCATGACCTCGTCAGCGCCTTTGGGAGAACATCGGTGAAATAGGAGGGCAAGGGCCGCGAGCAATGTCATCCATCGGCAAGCGTTGAGGGAAGGATATTCGAAATTGACAATCGTTCTCCACCGTGATATTCGTAAAGTGTGGGATCTTCCCATGCCGTCCTTTCTTTGTGGTGGGGATTGGTGAATATTCACCATTCGGATCGCAATCTACCCTTACGACAAAGAGGGGCGGTTTTCTTGTGCAAGATGCAATATCTACGCGACCCAGTTGGCTTGATTGGCATAGGCCGTTCCTTCCGAAAGTCGCGCCAACGTTAAACGTTTAGCGTTAAAGGAGGCATTTAGTTTGCAAGCTAACACCAGCGGATCCCCCATGTCGGTACTGGAAGTTTTGTTGGAATCTCCCGAGGACCGTCTGCTTGTTGAAGCGGGTAAGGCCGCGTGGATGGATCACACCGTGCAGATGCGCACGACTGCCATGGAACATGGAGGACTGCTCGGCGCACTCAAACGGGCGGCGGGCGGCGGGCCGTGGTTTTGGTCCGAGTTGTCGGGTGCCGGACGCGTGGGTATTGCTGCCACACTGCCGGGTTCCATCGAATCCATCGAGCTGCAGGGAACGCAGGGTGTCCTCGCTCACCGCTCTGCGTTTTTAGCCGGCAGCGGCAACGTCCAAGTCGGCGTCGGCTTCCAAAAACGGTTGGGCGCCGGAATATTCGGCGGTGAGGGCTTTATCTTGCAACATCTGAGCGGCGACGGCACCGTTTGGATCCAACTCGGCGGCTCATTTGTCACCTATAATCTGGAGGCGGGTGAAACTCTCCTGATCCATCCCCAACACGTTGGGATGTTTGATGCGCACATGTCCTTCGACATTACGATGGTGCGCGGCATCCGCAATCGCTTGTTTGGCGGCGAAGGTCTGTTTTTCTGTCGCCTTCAAGGCCCTGGGCGCGTCTATTGTCAGTCCATGGCCGTTGCCCAACTGGCCCAGGACTTGGAGCCGTATCTCCCATCCCGGCCTTCGTAAACTATCGTTGGCTACAAGAGCACCGAACCTTCTCATTTGCAAGCGTAGGCTGTTGCACCGCGGGGAACCCGCAGACGAAGATCAGTACGGAATCGCGCAATGGGCTTCCGAGCCGGAAACCCAGCTTCGGCGGCCCGCACTCCATTACCGGAATCGGGGGTAAAGTCCCCGCGTGCAGAGGGGCACTTTTTCCTCGAAAATGCCCAAATGGGCAACAAAGAAATGCATATAGGATCGGAAACAGGCGCCCGACATCGTTCAATTCGTGGAGCGGAACATTGACGAATCTAATCAACGCAGGCAGCTCGGACAGCTGGAATGGCCCCGAAAGATGCTTGCGCCCCAGGCGCGGCCGTCCCCCGAATCCATTTTGAACTCCTGCCGGGTACCAGCAAGGCACACTCCTGGGCTATGAGGTGCGGGAGTACTTGCTAGAAAAGTGGGGGCGAGCGTGTGGGTACTGCGGTCAGACTGATGTCCCCCTGCAAGTCGAACACATCGTGCCCAAGGTGCGGGAGGGAAGCAACCGGGTCAGCAATCTCACCATGGCCTGCGAACCATGCAACCTCCGAAAGAACCAGCAAACGGCGGCAGAGTTCGGCTATCCGGACATCCAAGCGCAAGCCCGAAAGCCCCTGAAGGATGCCGCCATGATGAATGCCACCCGGTGGCGGTTGTATGTGCAGTTGCAGGCCACCGGACTA
>JAJZZH010000015.1 GCA_021797675.1 Bacillota bacterium
TTCCGCTCGCCCTAAATCCTTCTGCAAGACTAACCGAGGTTTTCCATCAATGCGTTTCGACGCTACCAGATAATAATACGTGTGCCCGTGGACCTTCCGTTTCGTAATCGTTGCCATTCACGATCGCCCCCGTCGCGTAGTGTGATAATACTTCTACTTTGACATGGGGTACCGATCTCCTTTAGAAAAATGGTGATCTATCAAGGATTTTTTTCTGTTCAAGAGCCCTCAATGCGGGACGAATTTTTGTATAATACGCATTTTTAAGACACGGCGGGGGTTTCGAGGCAATTTGGGGCCATAACTCGGAAACTTCTGCTAAAGGTAGGGGTTTTACGGCGCATTTGATAATCCCGCGCTATGTCCACGGAGAGACGCTGTCCATCCCTTCACCAGGTTCATCCACCAGGCGGATTGCCAGAACTTTGCCATCGCGCCAGCTGTCCGCAGGCGACCCGCGTCGAATCTCGTCGGCGGATTCCCAATCACGGTTGTATTCCCGTTTATCGTCATAGTCGCTACAATATATCCTGAGGAGGAGCCGTTTAGTATGAATACCAATAGTGGATTTCGAGTATGTGACCATTGCGGGACCCGGATTCCCGCGGATAGTGTGTTTTGCCCAGACTGCGGCAAGGCGCTTCGCCCGACGAGGCTTTCGCGACAAAGCCAAACCGGCGCGCGCCGCTCAGGCGGTCAGGGTGCGGGGGCGCTGTGGGCGTTATTGGGTTTGGGGGCGATCATTGTTGCCGTCATCATTTGGATAAACCTGCCCCATCATCCGTCATCCCGCGCGGCTGTCGGTACCCCCTCCACCAGCCAAACGGCTTCATCCCACCATCCGAACAACGCCGTGTCCTCAGCCAAGAATACTCGCAGTCGGCCAAAACCGCATCAACGAACCACTCCAGCAGGGACGAAAGGCTCGGGCACGCAACGTCCCGGCCGACCTCATTCCAAAACCTCTTCCGCATCTTCGTCCTTGCACCATCACCGGGGAACTCACCCGCCGACCACCCCGCCAACCCTCCAGTCGGGCTGGTCGGCAGAATCCGTTCAATATCAGGGCACCTCGATCAACGTCACGATTCCCAAGACGCTGACCGAGACGCACCGCCGCCTGTCCTCCACCCAATGGCAATGGGCCAATGCCGGCAACGCCGCCTATCGGGTAGTGCTCCAAGCATTGCCGCCATCCTCGTCCCCACCCAGTGGGACCACCGCACTGGGCCCGGGAGCTTACGGTACGCCCATCGTCCGCCATGGTGCAATGGCACAGCAAACGCTCTATGTCGATTGGGCCGGACACGCCTGGATCGCCGTCGCCATGAAGGTTCCGAGCAGCCACATCAACTGGCTCGCTACCATTGCCCAAAGCGTGCGTGTCGGGTAGCGTCGCATGGCTGTCGGCAGACCGCTGCAGCTCGCGCCCGTCCGTTGTGCACCGGCCGCCGGTTAATCGCGCTAAGAATTAGGCCGGGCGTCCGCGATTTCGTACAATGAAAGCAATTCTCATCGCACCTTATCGCGCATTATCGCAGATTATCGCACCTTAAGGAAAGGACCGGGTCCACCAGCATGAAGTTATCCCGTCTTTGGATTGCTGTCGGGCTGATCTTGGGTGCAGTCACACCGTCCATCGTCCGCGGGGCGAGTCTACCGGCAGCGTTCACCGCTTCGCGCCGCATGCCCACCATCGACTACCAATTCGGCGTCGTCAACGCTCCCCGTGATCTATCAGCGGCACAACACCTTGGTGTCGGTTGGACGCGGGTGCCCCTTTTTTGGGACGGCATCCAACCGCAGCCAGGGTCATGGAACGTGCACTACACCGGGCAGGATCGCGCCTTGCTGACGCTGGCGGCGGCGGGCATCGTCCCGGTGGGGGTCGTCCAAACGGTTCCCCAGTGGGCCTCGGTCCATCCCGCCCAAGCTCCCGACGGCGTTCCCCGCGGTCTCTATCTGCCCTGGAATGATCCCCGCAACCTGTGGGGCCAGTTTATGTACCAGCTCGCCCGTCATTATGCCGGGCTCATCAATACCTGGATTATCGGCAACGAAATCAGCATTGCCTCGGGGCCGTACCACACCTGGGACGGCACGGTAGCCCAAATGGCCCAGATGATCCGAGTTGCCTACCAGGCAGTCCGCGCTGCCAATCCGGCCGCCCAAATTCAGGCGCCGGGGGCTCCCTACTGGTATACGTACGGGAACACGACCAACGCCCTCTTGACCGCGTTGGCCCAATTGCCAGGAGCGTCAGCCCATCACGACTACATCGACGGCATTAATCTGCATTTGTATAACACACTGCAATTTAACGCCGCGATTTTTGCCCAATATCGGGCGATCTTGGCCCGCCATGGCCTGGCTCGATTGCCGATCTGGCTGTCGGAGGCCAATGCGTCCCCCGCGGTTCCCGGACATCCGGGGGTTAGCTTGTCACAGCAGGAAAATTTCTTGGTAGAGGATCTGGCGTCGAGTTTAGGTTCCGTGAGCCGGGTGGAAGTCTACCAAATGCGGGACCCCAAGTCGCTGATCGGAGCCGAGGGACCGACCGGCTTGGTCGCCGGGGGCGGCACGCCACGGCCGGCGTATTATGCGGTACAAACCCTGGTGCACGTGGTGGCCGGCACACGGTTTATGCGCTCCCGTCTCCATCGCTATCGTGGTTATTCCCCGTCTTCGCCCGCCGTGGTCACCTTCGGGGGCCCGGGCCGTTTAGTCCAGATTGTTTGGGATCAGGGATTTCGTCCCACGGCGGCCCGGTTAAAAGCGTGGGCCCCTACCGCCACCGTGATCTCGGTCCAGGGCGCCACGCGTCTGATCCACCCAACCAGCGGCATATATCACCTCGTGCTCCCCGGCTCCACCGACCACAATCCCAACCATCCCCATGACGCGCCTATCGGAGGCACGCCCTTTTTCGTGGTGCAGCGCGTGGGTCCCGGAGTGGCTGGCACGCCAACCCAGCCGGTGCCCAATTCCCCCGCCATGTTTGCCGCTCCTACGCCAGCCACCACCGTCCGTCGCGGGTCGGAGCGAGCGAGCTTCAATCCTTCGCAGGCCACGGTCACGATTTCTTCGACCCGCGGCACGGTGACCGTCGGCGGCTGGGGAACCCGGCCGGGAGATCTGCTCGGCCCCTCCGGCATCGCCATCGGCCCAGACGGCACGGTCTATGTGACGAACAGCGGGACGCAATCGGTCGTCGCCTACCGCCCCTCGGGAAGCATTGCCGCGGTGTGGGGGAGTTGGGGAGACGGCGCCGGGCAATTCAACGGGCCGACCGGCATTCAGACCGGACCCCACGGGACCGTATATGTCGCCGATACCCTCAATCAGCGCGTGGAAGCATTCACTCCGCACGGAACGTTTCTCGGTCAGGTAGCGTCGCCGTGGCCGATGGCCCTGCGGGTTCAGGGCTCCGGCCAGTTGTTGGCCACGGATGCCATGACTGGACAGTCGCACCCCGTGGACTTCCCCAAGTCGGAGCGCGCCTTGCCGGCACCCGCCCACGTTACCGCCATGGCGGTCAACTCCAAGGGTGCCTACGCGGTCGCCACCACCGCCGGTCAAGTGCTGATCTATCGCCCGAAGACGGGAAAACCTCCGGCAACTTGGACCATCCCGGCGGCGTATGGCAATCGCGCACGACCGGCGATTACGGCCCTCTTGTGGACGAAGAACAACACGCTATACATTCTCGACGGCCGGTATAATCGCATCTTGGCCCTCTCTCCACAACGCGCGCCCGTGCCTATTCGGGTCACTGTGCATGGTCTGATCGACGGCGGCACTGCCGTTCAACTCCCGCTGCCGCCCACCCTCCTCTTGGGCCCCAAGGCGTTGACCCAAGGCCCAGGGGGCACGCTCTGGATTGCCAACACCGACCGTCAGCGCCTCGACCAAATTGCCCCGAACTCCGGCCGTGTCCTGCAATCCGTCGCGCTTCACGACGGACCGGCCGGCCTGCTTGCCCTCCCCAATGGCGACTTGGTCGTGTCGGGCTATTATGGCGACACCGTTACCGCATTTTCTCCCATCCGGCGCAGCATCGTCTGGCGCACCGGCTCACCGGGATCTGGAGCCAACCAGTTTCGGCATCCTACGACGCTGGTCGCCCTGCCCCAGGGTCGGGTTGCCGTCTGGGACACCGGCAACCACCGTGCCGTCGTCTTGTCCCCGGCAGGCAAGGCCATTGACTGGATACAGGCTCCCGCCGGGGCTACCGCGCTGTCCGCGCTGCCCTCCGGCGTGCTGGCCTGGGCCACGGCCCATGGATTGATCCCGACCCCCGTGCGATGAGACGAGATGGGCATCCAGGATAATGGGCCATAGGGCGGGACCGCAAGCAGGAGGATAGGGATCCACCTAGGCACTTGGTATAAACTCCGATCCGACTCCAATCCGAAAGGAGGGAAAGCCTGGCCTGGCGCCCCCAGCGCGGCGGTTGCCGGTCAGGTCAGATTGCGATGGCAAACCATGAAGACACGACGCCCCATAACGCGCTCGATGCGTTGCTGCTGGAGGCCGTGCGGCTCCGGGCTTCCGATTTGCATATTACGGTAGCGGCGCCGCCCACGCTGCGCATTGATGGCCGCTTAATTCCCCTTACCGACCAGGTGATGACGAGCACGGAGACCCGCGACTTGGCCACCCTCCTGGTCGGCCAGCCGGCGCTGGCCGACCCCGGCCGCGGCGAATGGGAACTGCCGTATAGCTTGGCCGAAGTTTCTCGCTTTCGCATGCAAGTCTTTCGTCAACGGGGCCAATATAGCATTGCGGCGCGCGTAATTCCCTTTTCCGTGCCGACTTGGGAGGTTTTGGGGCTTCCCCCCGCCATCGCTGAGTGGGCGGAGCGTGAAACGGGTTTGATTCTGGTTACTGGACCAACCGGCTCAGGGAAATCCACCACCCTGGCCGCGTTGGTCGACCGCATCAATCAACGGGCCACACGGCGCATCATCGTGCTCGAGGACCCGATTGAATACCTCCACCGTCACCGTCGCTCGCTGATCGATCAGCGGGAAATCGGTTCGGATACGCCTTCGTTCACCACGGGGCTCCGTGCGGCACTGCGCCAGGATATCGACGTGCTGGTGATTGGCGAGATGCGTGACCTGGAAACCATGCAAACGGCCTTGACGGCGGCGGAAACAGGGCATCTGGTCATGGCTACGCTGCACACCGGGAGTGCCGAGCAAACCGTCGAGCGGCTCACCGACGGGTTCCCTGCCAACCAGCAGGCGCAGGTCCGGTTACAGTTGGCTTCGGTGTTAATCGGAGTAGTCAGTCAGCGGCTGTTGTCTCGGGAGACGGGAGGCGGGCGGGTCGCCGTAGCCGAGGTCCTGGTCAACTCCACCGCGTGCGCCAACCTGATTCGCGGCGGACAGGTGCATCAACTGCGCAACGTCCTGCAGACGGGACGCGATTTGGGCATGCAAACCATGGAGCAAGGCCTGCGCCAACATGTGCGCGACGGCGTCATCAGCGAAAATACCATGCAGCAGCGGCTGCATGAATGGGGGCTCGTTCGTGCCGTCAATGGAAGCGGGCTTTAGGCCGCTTTGATAGAGTAGGCCGACCTACTCTATCAGTGCACGCACCAACTGATGCGCCGGATCCAATCTCCAGCGCATCAGCCTGATGGATGCCAGCGTGGATCCAGATGAAAGCTTGCGGTTGCTCGGTGCCAGAGACGTCACCACTAGAGCCCTAGCGAAGCAGCTGGTTCAGTTTGGAACCCGGATCCTTCTTCAACAAGATGATCCCCACCACCAGCAAGTATAGCCACGCCGCCATCGACATGCCCCGACCGAAAGAGTAGTGCAGGAATTGCACATGGCCAACTAACGGGGCGGGATCAATACCGAAAGGAAGCACCACCAGGCCCGACACGAAGTACATCACGAGATTATAAATCGTAAACAAGATGGGTAGCAGGTAATGGCGGCGAAGGCCCAGCAGATATACCACAGCAATAAGTCCGTAAGTGGCGGTCTCGATGTCAATCCAGTAGGAGACGAGGGGAGTGGCCCCGGGACTGGCGTAGATGTGTGCCGCCACATCAAGCAAGGCAAAGAAGACCATTGACATACGTAACAGATAGGTCCGTTGCGGCGTGTCGACGAGCGTCTCTGCGGGTCTCTCCGAATTTGCGTATGGTCGGGTATCGTGCAGCACGGTCCTCATCCTTCCTTCCTTTTCGAAGGTATGGTGAAATTCGGTACAAATCGATCCTACCGCCTCTGCCCGATGCCCGACACGGTCGATGGTCGTTAAGCAGCATGGTCGTTGGGTCAAAACGGGACCGTGCTGATGGCGCCCCCTGGGCCCGATCAACGCGAAAACGGCGGAGCCTATCAGGTCTTACGTCGGCCACGAGGAGCCGGACGGACTACCCTTAGGGGCCAATAAGCCGCCGACTGCCATCCTACTACGTATCCGTATGGACCGGAGACGGTTCGTGCGTTCTGACTTGGAGGCCATCCCTAACATCGCGGAAACCGGAGAGTGTGACCATACACTTGCTGAATAAGGATCACTTTGGGATAAGACCATCGGAACGATAAGCCCTCAGTCCATAGGCGGCATCAGGCGACAAAACTGCTCCGGCTAAAGAGGAAATCACGCCGCCACGGAGAACGATCAACAAGACATCCAGGCCATTGTCCGGGACAAATCTTTTCCATGTCATAGACCCCACGGCTAAAGCCGGGGGCTTGTCGGGATGCATTCCCGAAAGTCTCTAGCTTTCGCCGGAAAGCCCGCAAGGGCGCTATGACCAGCCTTAGCCGCCGGGATCTCGGGAGCGAGCGG
>JAJZZH010000039.1 GCA_021797675.1 Bacillota bacterium
GCTTCAGTATGGCATCCATCGATATTTCCCCATCAATTTATCCCCGGGATTAGACCTAATAGTCTGACTACGCTATGGTATTCGTAATTGTTTCGTCTGACAACGGACTTACGTCGTCGTGTACTAGCAGCCCCGTCGCCCACACTAATCCAGACGGCAGGGCCGCCAATACGACCGTTGCCATGCCTAATCCTAGAACGAGCCAGGGACCTGCCGTCCAAACTAGACCCCATGCGTAAAACAATCCATGAATGCGCGATCGAACTGTCGCAACCATAGTTCTAGACTGAGCCATTTTGCTAGATCTCCCCAATCATCGAGATGGCCAAGTGAAGCCCGATGGACTAGCTGGTTTAGCGAAGTTTTGTTGGCGATACCGAATTGGATGGCAAGGGTTTCGTTCAGGAGAGAGTGGATGAACCCGCTTTCACGTTCCAGGTCGCGCCCTACCCCGTCTGAATAATCCCCTTTACCATGAGAATAGACCGATTGAGGGGTATTTATTTCGACGGTTCTCAACGTGTCCACGACGGACAACCCGTTGACGCGGTAGGCCAGTAATCGCACCGCCAAGGCGGTGCCGCACCGCGGAAAGAAATTCGGATCTTTGGTCGCAGGGACCTCCGCACTTATCGGTAATTTAATCATGTACAGAGGTTCCCGCCGCGCTTTGAGGTTCGTGCGGTGCACGACAATCCGGAAAAAGATGGCTTGGGATCCTTGCGCGCCATCCAAGCGGATGGCCACCCCAGTTTGCTTGCTACCGGGATCAACTTTTGCCTGAAGGGGTTGAAAGCGCGAAGCCTCGGCAGTTCGATCCGTCATGCGAATGGTGAAAGGGGCCATGGTGTAGACGACCGCGCGCCGGCGTTCCAACAACAACCGGGCGCGTTTCTCGGTACCAGGCATCAAAGGCTTCTGGCGCTTGTCCAAGACCAAAACCACGATGCGATCTCCTTTCGGAGGCCCGTAAGGGGCTGGTAACGGATTCCTGGGAATCGCTCTCCTCGCCCAGGGTTCCAACGTGTCGCACCATCCCTCCGCACGGCTAGCACTACCCCGAGCTTGCGTTTAATGGAGGACCAGAGAGCCGGGGACTGGAGAAGCATTCCCGGGTCTGTACCGAAGGAACGGAGCCGCTCGCCCCCAAGGTCCCGGCGGCTAAGGCTGATCATAGGGGGGCTGACAAGCCCCCGGTTTTGGCTTTAGCCGTGGGGTCTATGACTCATTCCAAGGTTCGACAAGACGATAGCCTACCCCGGGTTCGGTCACAATCAACCGAGGCCTGGCCGGATCGCTTTCGATCTTCTTGCGCAAATGGCCGATGTATATCCGCACATAATGGCTGTCAAACTCAGCCGTACCCTCTCCCCACACCTGATGCAGCAACTGGCCATGGGTCACCACCCTTCCCAGATTCTGCGCCAGCACGCGGAGCAGGTCGTATTCAATGGGTGTTAAGCGCACGATCTCTCCGTGTAATTCCACCCGCCGGCGATCAAAGTCAATGGACAGGTCTCCCACCTGGACCTCCCGGGTTTCGGTGGCACTCGCCCGATGACGAAGCGCTACCCGCACCCGGGCCAGCAGTTCGTGGGTCCCGAATGGCTTGGTCACATAATCGTCCGCCCCATGATCAAGAGCCAACACCTTGACGGTTTCTTCGTCTTGAATCGTGAGCATAATAATCGGGACCTGAGATTGGGCTCGGATGGCCTCCAGCACCTGCGTCCCCGCCATGTCGGGCAGGCCGATATCCAGCAAGATCAACTGCGGTTCGAGGCTCAGGGCCGCCTCAAGGCCTTCGGCACCACTCTCCGCCTCCCGTGTCTGGTACCCGTGACTCTCCAGGGTTACCCGCAGAACACGTCGAATTTGCGGTTCGTCGTCGACAATGAGAATGGTCGGGGCCAACGGTCACTCACTCTCCTTAGCAGCATGCATCGATGCGTCCCACGGCAATTCAATGATGATTCGGGTTCCACCGGCGCTTTTCGGTTCGGCGCGGATCCGACCATGATGTGCTAAAACGATCCCGTGCGTAATGGACAGGCCCAAGCCGGTGCCCGGGATATGCTGAGCCTGTCGGCCGCGGTAGAATTTCTCGAAGATTTTTGTTGCCTCCTGGGCCGCGATCCCGACCCCTTCGTCTTCAACGGTAAGGCGCACGCGATTCTCGAGCGCCTCGGCCGCAATGCGAATGGGCGCCCGCGACGGCGAATATTTGGCCGCATTGCTAATCACATTAACCAGCGCCTGCACCATCAACACTTCGTCGAGCATGATTGGTCCGATATCCTCGGGAATGTTCACTCCCACCGGACGCCCTTGCAACACTGCCGACAATTGCTGTAAGGCTACGCCGACCACATCGGCAACATCACTGGGTGCACATTTAAGACGCAGCATTCCGCTTTCTAGACGTACCATGCCCAGCAAATTGGTGATGAGGCGGTTAAGCCGCATAATGCCATCGTGAATCGTCGCCATCAATTCGGCGCGATGGTCGGCAGACAACGCGGCATTGGGATCGGTAAGGCCGCTCATTGCGCCCATCATCGCCGTAAGCGGCGTTCTCAGCTCGTGAGAGATCGAATCTAAAAGAGCGGTGCGCAGCCGCTCCGATTCGGCGCTGAGTTGAGCCAAGCGGGCGGTTTTTTCGTATTGGACACGGGCGATGGAAACCGCCGCCAAACCGGCCAGGGACTCCACTGTACGGCGCTGTTCGGCATCAAACGGCCGGCCAGGCCCATATTCCCCCAGACACATCACCCCATGCACCGTGTCCTCCGTCTTAAGCGGCACATAGAGCAATTCTGGCCGGTGCCGACCACCAAACCCAACCAGTTCGCCATGACGAAATACCCACTGCAAGACGCTGGAATCGAGCATCGTCTTGGGGCTGGGACCGTCCCCCGTCAACACCTGCCAGCGGTGATCGGGGTCGGGCAGCACTACCCAGACCGGAACGTGGAACGTTTGCGACACATGCAATATCACCGCCTGGACGACTTCGCGAAGATCTTGGACGGCCGCAATTTTCCGGCTTAACGCGTACAACGAGGCGGTCGCCGCCTCCCTCCGTTCGGCTTCGTGGGCCTCGCGCTGCAACGACGTCGCTTGCCGGGCGGTGAGGCCAGCCACGGCCAGAAATACCGCAAAGGTCAGTCCGTAACGAAGATCCGTCATCGGGTGACTGAAAACCGCGCGGATAAATACGGTCTCCAAGGCTAACACGCCAAGACTGGCCGCGTAAAAGGCCGGCCACCAACCCCGGCGCACCGCGCTCCATAAGACCGGCAACAAATAGATCAATGCCATGTTGACCGGTTCCAAGAGCGGCCGCAACAGCCACAACCCTCCGGTGAGAGCACCTACCACCGCAGTCACCCGGCCGTAGACAGCCAAGTCGGCCGGCGACGGATGACGCCCCCAGGGCAGAATCGGAGGGCGCATCACTCGCCACTTTGGGCGCTGACCGGCCGAGGGTCGCGACCATTTCTCGCCCAACTTGCTCACCCCGCTCCACGAGGCCATTGTCCCCGCCCGCGGTTTTTCTCTATGTTATCAAACTCAGCGGGAAAAATCCGCCGCGTTGACTCGAGCGATGAGGCACTTCCGGTATGGTCACCTCGACGTCAGACCTCCCAGGCGGGTGCACCGGGATCCCTCGTCCAGCTAGCTGTTGCGTCGGATCCGAGTAATCAGCCGCGTCACCCGTTCGGCGGCCCGTTCGACCAATGGCTCCGTCTCGGCCATCGATTGCGACCGCTCCATGGGCCGATCAACAATGCAGAACGGATACGCGTCCAAGGCATGGAGCCAGCTTTCATCCTGAAGGTCCCGGCTGCCAACCAAAATCACGGTGGGAATGGCTGCTCGGTGCGCATGACGCGCGACACAGAGCACGACTTTTCCCTGTTCGGTTTGGTGATCTAACTTGCCTTCTCCCGTCAGGCACAGGTCGGCATCGGCCAAGCGAGTGTCCAAGCCCTGCCAGTCGGCGACCGCCTCTGCACCTGGCACAAGACGCCCGCCCACGGCCAACACCGCAAATCCCATGCCGCCCGCAGATCCGGCTCCCGGTTGGTCTCGTCCGGATGACGGGGCCAGCTTGGCCGCCGCCTCTACCCGATCCGCCCAGTGCTCCATGGCCGCCTCCAAAGCGTCCGCGGCGTCGGTGGGCACACCTTTTTGGGAGCCGAACATGCGCACGCTGCCCGTGATTCCAAGGAGGGGACTGCCCACGTCATACCATCCCGCCAACGGCTTTCCCGTCCGCGGCAACGCAACCTTCGCCACGCGTCCGAGTGAATGGGGATAGGGGGCGACCTCGCGTCCTTGGGCGTCATATGCCTTCCCCCCCAGCGCGATCAGAAAACCGAGGCCGCCGTCCACCGTCCCGGTGCCTCCGAGCGCAACCACAACCTGGTCGACCGCTCTGTCGGCCAGCGCGGCGGACACCAATATCCCCGTTCCCAGACTGGTGGTAGCGAGACCCGTCCCTGGCCGCGCCGAGGGCGCCAGATACCCCGATCCGACCGCCGCTTCGACGATCGCCGTCGCCCCCACCCGCGCATACCAGGCGTCCTGGGCCCTGCCGAAGGCGTCTACCGAGCGTACTCCCACACGCTCCCCTTGCGGCCCCATCAGCGCTTGTGCGGTGCCTTCCCCCCCGTCCGCCATGGGCAAGGTGACGGCATCCCATCCTTGCACCCGCCGCACCCCCCGCACCATAGCCGCCGCCACATGCTCGGCGTCTGCCGCCCCTTTGAAGGCATCGGGGGCGATCACCACCCGCATACCGATCACCTCGCTTTCTCCTCGACGAACCTTTCAGCTCTCCATACGCCGGCCTTTAACCGCGCCTTGCAACCGTCAGTACGCAGGAGCACTCTTTCGCGCTTTTCACCCTCAATTCCTTCTCAGCGCGGTCTGGCTCGTCTGCTGCCCTGGTTGAAGTCCGGCCGTCTCTTAATTCTCTTCATCGCACCCGGCTGAATGCGTTACAATTTAGCTGGTAGCTTGAACCCCCCGGAGCCGAGGTGCCCCGGGTTGTCCGTATCCCCAGGGGTGGCCGGAAGGGGACCTGTAAATTCGTCCCCCAGCGTCCACATCCTGGCGACCTAACCATTCGAAGGGGCGCGATTGCGGCCTCGGTCGCTCGCCTTCAGGGAGTCCGGGCGAAACCCTCGCGGGCGGAAGCTTTCTGATTTTCCCGCAACCGCAAGCCGGCGCGGGGTAAAAGGGCGCGGAGGGACCCAACGCTCCGTCGGAACCCTGACGAAGAGCAATATGCACCAATGGAGTACCGCCCGCTTGAGCAGGGGCGATCGAGGAAACGAACGCGTCCTACCAACGTTAGGAGAAATCCCTACGCAGGCCCCGGAGGATGGGAACCATCGGAACGGAGCATCAGCGCTTGAGGAGGGAGGGAGCGGCGGTCCGCCCCGGTCTAAACGCCGGGGCGCGCCGCGAAACGATGATGGAACTGGCTCCGCCACTGGCGGCAAAATATGCGCATTTGACCCAAATCTTGAAGCCTATGCAACGCGTGGCTGTAGCCTTCTCAGGCGGCGTCGACAGTACCACCTTGCTTAGCGCGGCTTGCGAGACTCTGGGTTCCAGCGGAGTCCTCGCCCTGCTCTCGGTGGCTCCTTCGGTGCCCCGACGCGAGGTGGCTCAGGCCCGCGCTCTGGCCGATAGCCTTCACGTGCGTCTGGTTTCCCTGCAGACCAACGAATTGAAGCAGCCGGCCTATGCCGCCAATGACGAAAACCGCTGCTACTTTTGCAAGAACACTTTGTTTCACGACTGCCTGCGCGTTGCCCAGGCCCAAGGTATCGCCCATGTCCTGTACGGGGCCATTCTGGACGATCTGGGCGACCGCCGTCCCGGCATGCGTGCCGCCAGGGAGCTTGGCATTCGCGGCCCCTTGGCCGAAGCCCAATTCACCAAAGAAGACGTCCGCCAGTTGGCCCGGGCGTGGAAGTTACCGGTCGCCGAGAAACCGGCCAGCGCATGCTTGGCCTCGCGGATTGCCTCTGGGATTCGCGTCACCGTGGACAACTTGTCTCAAGTCGAGCGGGCTGAGGATTTCCTGCATGATCTGGGATTTCGGCAGGTCCGCGTTCGCCATCATGCCGACGACACCGCCCGTATTGAAGTCGACCCCGCGGAGATTCCCCAAGTCGCCGCTCGGGCCGCAGAGATTACCGCGTTCTTGGAAGGCGTTGGCTATCGGTACGTCAGTCTCGACCTGCGGGGTTATCGCTCGGGCGTAGTACCTGCTAACGACAATCTTGCGACCGCCAGACAAACCTAGTGCGGTTTGTGATAGAATCCGGCTGTGGAAGCCAGATACGTGTGGCCGCGAAGGCATTCGGGGTTCCCCCGGACACGCTTCGCCGACGGCAAGAGCAGGGAACAATTCCTCCTCTCCGAAGGATTCGATACCTGACGGCAGGAAGGAATACCCCAAAGCAGGGGACTACTGCGGACATCCACGTTCACGGTACGCAGCCAGGCGTTGTTTCACTCGCCAACAGACCGCGGCGGCCGGGGAACGTGGTGGATGACCGCGATGCCCCCTGGGCCGGAAGGAAACT
This sequence comes from Bacillota bacterium, assembly GCA_021797675.1. Classification (GTDB taxonomy): domain Bacteria; phylum Bacillota; class Sulfobacillia; order Sulfobacillales; family Sulfobacillaceae; genus JAJZXC01. The sequence continues at coordinate 6,609 of JAJZZH010000039.1, forward strand.
GCGAGCTACGGTCGCCTAAGATCG
>JAJZZH010000016.1 GCA_021797675.1 Bacillota bacterium
TATCCTTAACTTGACACCATTGGGTGCCTCGGTGGAGCCGATTCGGGTGGCTACTCAAGACGATGTCGATGTGATTGCGGACCTCATTCAAGAAAAGCGCCTACAATATGAAACCTATCAGCCGATATTTTGGCGGGTTGCACCATCTGCGCGGGGCAACCATCTCGGATTTCTGGCGAAGGTGCTGGCCAATGAGCGGACGATTACCTTGGTTTGGGAGGAAACCCCAGGGACCGTGGACTGGTTCATTATTCCTAATATCATTGCCGCCCCTCCGGTCTATGAGCCCGGGGGCCCAACCTGCATGGTGGATGATTATTGGGTACGCGGGGGCGAGCGTTGGGAGACCATCGGTCGGGCTTTACTGGACGCGGTGTGTGCCCGAGCGCGTTCGGAATTCGGAGCGGCTCAAGTCTTGGTCGTGTGCGGACATAAGGACACCGCAAAACGCACCGTGTTGCGCGGTCAGGGCCTAGAGATCGCGTCCGAATGGTATGTGAAAGGACTCAAATCATTTAAAGCGCCGGAAATGCGCTGCGGCGTTAGCATCGAAAGCGATCCGCATCGCTGATAACGCGGACCCTTGAATGGTTGCAAGCCCTCTCGTCCAATTTCCTGTCGTTGTCCGGTGCCAGTGATGCCTGGCATCTCGATCACGATCGTGCCCAGACCGCCCCAAATTCTCTTATTCGGGTATAATAATCTCATCAGTCACAGGGGGGGCGTTTTGATTGGCCTCGTCCATGACTCGAGACGTTCTGTGGGCCGGGTGGTGGGATATCCCTGCGACTTGGTGGGTGAGACGGCGGATTTTATACAATTTTTTCCGCTTAGGCCGTCAGACTCCGGATACCGCCGTGTTCTCCGAAATGGTACGGTCTGTGGCCGGGCTCATTTGGGATGACACCCAGGCATGGAGTAGTTTATCGGGGGAGAATGGCGGTGGTCTTGGGGCCGATGGGTGTTACCGGGTGACCACGCGCTTGAGTTCCACCGGGACTGAGCGATGACGTGGGAAGATTATCGCGGACGTACGGTGCGTTTAACGGACGAGCGTATGGCCCATATTGTTCGACATCCGGAAATGCGTCCCTTATTGGACCAAGTGCCAGAGGTTTTGCGAAGACCTCAGTTCGTTCGTCAATCGACCAGCGACGAAGGTGTGTACCTCCATTATCAGTGGTATGCCAGCACCGTGGTCGGGCCCAAGTGGTTGTGTGTAGTGGTGAGAGATTTAACGGAAGATGCATTTGTCATCACTGCGTACGTCACCGACAAGCCAAAGAAAGGACGGTTAATCTATGGGAAAAACGACAGTCCGGGTTTGGTTTGACCCGGAAGGAGACTTTCTCGAGGTGATGTTTGCAGATGCCCCGGGGTACTTTCGTGAAACCGCGCAGGACCAGGTGATGGAAAAAGTGGACATGACCGGAGCGGTGATCGGATTTTCGATTATGAATGTGAGTACATTTCGCGGGCAGACACCCGTTGAAGTGGCGCTCTCTTAAACGGTGAATTCCCCCACGTAGCCATGGGCAGATTTTGACTTCGGCTTACCACCACGTAGGAAAGGCGAAGCGCGTCCAATCGGCACCACTCTTACGATCTCGCTCAATAACCTCGCCGGACGACCGGCGCCGCTAGAGCCGCCGCTCCAGAAGGTACTCTTGTCCCCGAAGCCGGGCCGCGGTCACCTCGGGCATCCCTCCGTAGGCCCGCTCAAATTCGAACAGCGCCTCCAATACACAGATCGTGGTGTTGAACGATGACCGCGTCGAGTCGTTCGGCGCGTCGCAGTTCCACCCACCATCAGGCAACTGTTCGCCGAGCAGTCGATTGACGATGCCGCTCACATCCTGTTTGAAGTAGGCCCCAGCCATCGCCACCTGGCCGTTAACGCAGGCAGGGCTCTATCTCGCCTTCAAAGAAGGGGTTGTCGTCGCACTCTTTCGGCCCACACCCCTGCCACGTAACATGCTCGCGGACCAGACTCACTGCTCGTTGTGCCTCCGCGCTCGCGGGTTCAAGTCCCATGTGGCATAGTAGCCACAAAACATGCATCGTGGAGTTCCATCCGTGGTTCCAGGCCGCGCCTCCCCATCGACCGTCGGGGTCTTGCGTGCCAAGCAGCCGTGCGCCCCAGCCTTCCGTAGCCACGCGGGCTCGCTCGGACGCTACGACGTGTTCCGGCGCATCCGTCAGGTCACGCATCACCTGCCAACGGATCGACGGATCCGAATCAAGCAACCACTCCAAGACCGACTTCCTCGACTGACCGATTTGCGATTCATCTATCAGGTCCATCCGGCACCTCCTCCCACACCCGTAGGTGGACATTGCGCACCAAATCAATCTGGGAAACACACATGAGGTAATTCGCCCTTCTTATCTGTACTCTCCTGCCCGTTAACATTAAGCTCTGTGGCACATACGTCCTCGAATGTTCCGCAAGTCTGACGAGCTACAGTCCGGCCCGGAAGCAACGAGCTTTGAGAGGCCCCTTGGCTGCGGCCAGTGCCAGAGCGTGCTGGATTCGGTCTTCGTTCGGATCGTGACCGCAAGTTGCTGACGGGCTCTCCAAGCCCATGCGCGAACGCTCGCGAAAAGACTTGGCCCCGATGTCCGATCGTCCACGGATCGCGACCCGTCGAGAGCGAGCCCTCGGTGCATCCCGTCAGGTTCGCCTTGGCTCTCATAACGATCCGACGACCGCCCAATCTACGCCATCAGAGGCCGATTTTGGAAGCCACTCTGCGAGGCTACAACTCCCGCACGCCTATTGCTCTAGCGTGTAGCGGATGGTACCATGTATCACATGATAGAGAAACAAGAGTTAGGGCAACTCAGACGCGGAATCGCTGACCGATGTGTCCTGGCCCTATTGCAACACCAGGAGGGCTATGGCTTCGATTTAGCTAAGACCTTGTCTGAGGCTCATCTAATTGCCGGTGAAGGAACCATTTATCCGTTGTTGGCCCGACTAAGGCGCGAGGGCCTGGTCGAAACAGTTTGGCGGGAGTCCCCTGAAGGGCCTCCGCGCCGCTATTACCGGCTGACTCCTGCCGGGATGAAGTCACTGCAGCAATTTCGCCAAGAATGGCGCCGATTCACACAATCGGTCGAGGCAATATTGAATGAAACGGAGGATTCCCATGAACTCAAAGAACGTTGATCAAATGATCCGTGATTACATGGGGCGCTTGCAGCAATCGTTGCGCGACCTGCCACAAGCCCGGCGCCAGGAGATCTTGGAGGAAATTTCCGAGCACATTCGTACCGCGCGCAAACATCTTCACATCGAGAACGAGACGGCGATCCGGCAAATCCTCGCCCAAATGGGGACCGTGGAGGATATCCGGGCCGAAGCCGGCCTGACGCCGATTCCCGAAGTGTCCTGGCGAGAGCACTGGACCCCATGGATCTTGCTATTCGGTGGCTTCTTCTTTTTTGTGGGGTGGCTGGCCGGCGTCGTCCTCTTATGGCAATCGTCCGTATGGCGCCTACATGATAAGCTTCTCGGCACCCTGATTTGGCCCGGCGGCTTAGCGGCCGTCATCATATCGCTCGGTGTATCCTTGCGCACCGGTATCAGTACGGTTCGGGTTTGCAGCAGGCCGGTCAGCGGCATGAGCCATTGCGTGACCCACTCGTCTCAACCGGCAACGAGTCCTATTTTGACGTTGATTCTGGTGGCCGTGGCGTTCGCCGCTCCCATTGGAATGGCGATTCGCCTGGTGGTCGCGGCTCGACATCCCGTATAGGGGCGTTGCCCGGCAGGTAGATGTTAACCTTCTGCGGTTGTCCTTCATCGTCCCCTTAGGTCGTCGCTAACGACGACTTCTGTGCGGCACACACCCGTTTCCCATCTTGGGGTTGGTTCTGGTGACCTGGTGACGTCTCAATGATACGGGAGTTGTTGAAGCCCATACCGTCGTGGCTGTGGTTTATCCTCAATGCAGATCCCTCCTCATTTAGCGTGCTCAGCCACTCGCAGGATTTCACCACCTGGCAGTTCGGATCCTTAGGGGCGCGTACTCCCGAGGGACGCCGGGTCGATGCTTGGCGGTGTGCGCGAACAGACGTGAGTCGCTGACGACGCTTCCGGAGTCCGCTATGCTGCGCACTGTCGTGAAGCAACTGGATTAATGAGGCGACATGATCGCCCCATTAATGACTAACCAGCGCTCATCCTGCTTCATCCGCTCACGGAGGTTCGCCTACATGGCGAGATTGGAGCTGGCCAGGTGGCCACCCTCCCCACCCGATGTTGGCGTCACGAATCTGGGACATCGCGAGATAGAGCGCAACACTCCCGTTAGTGCTTCCGAATGGTTCATCCACCGCAAAGTCTCGCGACTCGATTGATGGTTCGCACGGTGCTGCATGTTCTGATTCCGCTGTTCGCCTGCCTGCATCATGCTTGGGTATAGCTCGGGCATTACGGTCTTCGCGCATTCCATCACGTCCCCGATCGTGAGCGAGTCCGACTCATTCTTGAGGTCGCTGGCGTCCACGCACGACAGCTTCATGGGCTGAGCGACGCAAAATCCCAACGAATAGCGATCATCGGGATGGCAGGTCCAACCGTTCATCCAGAAATTGCCGATACTGGGCGTCGACATCCTCCTGGTTGGAAACGAGGAATTCCACGGCCACATGCGTCGGTTTATCCTTATGCCAAGCAGTCGACCACCTCGCCAACATCCCGTTGGCAATCCGTCGGCGCGACGTCCTCATGGACTCAAGGATTTTCGACATGCCGGTCGCTATCTCCTGCGTCCGCGCCGTGTGCTCTACGCTGCGCCTCGCTACGGCGCTCTCGCCCCCTTATGCAGATGATCAACGGCGGAAACTAACCGCCCCAGCCATGCGGGTGTTCCCATGAGGACAGTCCGAACTTTTTGTTTTCAGCACCACGCAGACTGGGAAATCTCGACTGGGATCCGTGCTCGGCGACGCCTCTTGAGGGCCGAACTGCTATAATTTGCCTACAAAGGGCAGGCACGCGGATGACAACAAGAGTCGTAGGAGATTCGGACCTAGCCAACAAGCTCGGAAGTGCCACGGCAAGCGGGGACGCTTTGGTGCAAGCCGGCGGCGATCGAATACCGAATAGAGGGGATTGACGTCGGGTTGACCGAAGGACCATCAAGGATGGACCAGCGCTACATGCCGCTTTTAGGTCGCCAGCTCTATGTCGAACGCCACGGTAATCCTGAGTACCTGCCCCTGTTGTATTTGCATGGCGGGCCTGGCGAGGGCGCATACGAGTTCTTGCGGCACCAAGGCCCGCGGCTAGCGCAGCACCTGCACTTAATTGCGCTCGACCAACGAGGTGTCTGGCGGTCTGCTGCGCTCGCGGAGGGTGAGTCGCTAAGCCCCGGTGACCTCGTCGAGGATTGCGAAGCCCTGCGTCGACGGCTCGCCATTCCGCAGTGGTCGATACTGGGACATTCGTTCGGTGCCTACCTGGCGGTGCAATATGCCGTGACCTACCCGAACGCGGTCACGGCGCTGCTCTTGGAAGGAGCCGCATTGGATCTTGCCGACTCGATCGCGAGTCTGCTGGAACACGCTGCGGTGCTCTTCGACCGGCATGGCCACGCTGATCACGCCCGCCGGTGTTACGAGGCGGCCAGACAGCCCGATCCGGACCAGCGCATGGCGGTCTTCTTAGACGTGGGTCCCGATCTGGGCGACGATCGAAGCCTTCTTTATCTGCCGAACGGCGGCGATAATTATGGCACCTTGCCGTTCGCACAGGCCGAGTTAGAGCACCTTGGGGCCCAAGCCGCTCGCCATCTGGACAGTCTTCGCGCCAATCGTGAAATGTATCAATCGCTGCTGCCGCGGCTCCACGAGCTAGACATGCCCATCTGTTGGATCCAGGGAGAGCTGGATCCGGTGGCCACTCGCACTCAACGTGCCGCCCTGATGACCGCCCTTCCGTCAGCCACCGTCATCGTCTTTCCTGGTATCGGTCATCTTCCGCACTATGAAGTCGCCGATGGTTTTACCCACGCCGTTACCCAGTTCTTGTTCGGGGGTCTCCCGTTCCCGCCGATAACGCCCGCCACTACTGACCCTGACTCCCCAAGCCGGTAATTGCGTCACGATGGGATAGCGGGCATCCTAATGAACTCTCCCGCCGCCTGGCTATGGCCGAGGCGGGGGTTTCCGGGGTGAGCCCCTTCGCTTCCTGGTTCGCCGACCGCTGCGCGGGAAGCCTATGGCCTCCTGCGTCTTGTGCGATCTCCCCAGGCGTGAATTCGGACCGTTCCGGCCCTATTTTCCGAAAAATCCGCGGGGATTCGGGAGGCTTCGTCAGCGGATTGCCCGCAAGAGGTTTCTGGATGCCGCGTTTCGCGATGACCACGGCGGCATTGTGGTCCGCATGGTCCGTGTGTCCACAGACTTGGCAGACGAATTCGGCTTGCGTTGGCCGATTGTCCCCATGCTTTGGGGTGAACCTGGGGATTCCCTTCTACCGGCGGTTGTCCCCATGCTTTGGGGTGAACCTGGGGATTCCCTTCTACCGGCGGTTGTCCCCATGCTTTGGGGTGAA
>JAJZZH010000175.1 GCA_021797675.1 Bacillota bacterium
CATACCCATATTATACACCTTATGATGCGATGTACATAGATATCATGTGATTTGTTTTAGCAGTTATTTACCCCAACGCAATGCTTCAGCCTTACGCCAGACGGCGCACCAAGAGAAATCGGGGACGGATAAGAAGAAGTCGGCCGATGTTCAAAGCACCCAGGGCCAGGCAAGTCGATAAACTCCGGCAGGGGAGCGCAAATCCATGACCGGCCATACCGTTCGAGCGAATCCCCGCCGACGCTTGGGGACACGGACTTCAAATCACCCGTTGAACGGCTGACGGAGCCCAGGGCAGGGGATTACACGCTAACCCCAATCACCGACCGCCTGGCTCGTCCATCTCCAAGGGGCCTGTCCATAAATCCAAATCCCGGCCCTCTGCAATACAACATATAGGACCAGCGACTGACCCTGTGCCATAAATATTGAAACGCATACGGTTTCCGGTCGAATAAATAGACAAACTCCTAGGCGCAACGTTGGCTCCAAAGCCTTTCAGACCTCGGGTTGGGAACGCGGGCACCGAATTTGAGAATAATCAGGGGATTTGCGTCCAAAAATCGTGAGACGTGACAGGTTGGCGGAGGATTCGGATCAACGTCGTCGAAAAGGGGAATACCCTGTCTTGACTTCGTGGCGGTTATATGGAAAAAATATGGAAGGGAGGAGCTCAAAAATCATGACACGGTCAACTATGCTCCAGGAGATTCATGCGCGACGCGAGGAGCTTTACCGTCTGATGGAGCTCCACCAAAAATTATCGCATCCGGTCGTGGTGCGGAAATCCCAAGAACTGGACCAATTGGTGATCCAGTGGCACACGTACGCTGACGGTCTCGACCGGGTCAACAAACAAGCCCGGAGGATCATTTGATATCTTTTGCCAGAGATACCGTCTCGATGCGGACCCGGCGCTTCGTATAGGTTGCGATGGGCTCTGCTGTTCACAGCGGCGGAGCCCAGGGCGCACGGCAAAACCTGGAGAACAGTTCGGCCATCGCGCGGACCCGCCGCGCCGGCCTTTACGATGACGGGGGCCGCCGGCTGATGGCCAGCACTTCTGGCCAGGGGACCGCGCGGGTGAGCCACGTGAGCAGCCCGTAGACGATGATGCCGAGCGCAATCGCGACCTCGACGGGTACCGACGCTTTCACCCACCACACGATGGCACCCATGGCCAGACTGTTGCCGACAATTTTGAGGAACGACGCGCGATGATGCGCCCAGTCTACCGGAGAGCGAACAATCCGGCGGACCGAGCGCAGGGTACCGCCTAAGAGGAGACCTTGAGTCGTCACCAGGGCGACGGCAATCCCCATGGCGCGCCAGTGCACCAGCCCACCCATGAGAATCAGATTGGCTCCTCCGACCAGGGCAAAGAGCCGGGCAAACCGCGCTTCCTGGTTTCCTGCCATCAACGTGGTCGAAAAAATGTCGCGATATAAGGCGAGACACCACGACCAAATCAAAACCGCCAGCACGGGGCCACTGGCCGCATACCGGGATCCTAAGGCTTGTCTCATCACCGGACCGGCGACCACGTCGATGCCCACTCCGATTGGAATGACGAGGGCTAATATCGAAATGCCTGCCAGTTGCACCACGCTTTCGGCCGTCGGGCGATCGTGCACGGTCAACCGACTCATCAGCGGGAAGGTCAAATTAAAGTAGACGGCGGAAAAGGTGTTGAGAAATACGATGGGACGGTAGGCGGCGGCGTAATAGCCGACGGCCCGCGATCCCGCATAAACATGCAAGATCCAGGTATCCACGCCGGAATATAAAATGCTGACGAACGAAGTGATCGCTAGCGGGAGGCCCGCTCGAATCGTCTTGAACCCTTCGCGCCGCGATATGCGTTGGCAGCGGAAGGGGACGAGCCGGCGAAGCCATAGCACTTCGCCGACGACCGGGAGCGCGACCGACAACACGGTGATCCCCACCGCAAGTCCCAGATCTTCGGGTCCGTGCACCCAAAGCACGGTCAGGCCGAGTCGGACCAGCGCCCCCGCCAAGTCACCTAGGCTTACCATCCAGAGCCGCTGAATTCCGCTGTAAACCCAGCGCGGTGTCACGCCATTGAAAAAAACGAACAACGCCCACAAAATGAAAAGATCCCGGTAGCCTACGAGACCCGGCATGACGAGGCTGCCTAAGACCAACCCTGCGGCTACGATTAGACTGACCAGGGCCGTCAGGGAGAGCCCGTAACCGACGACCTGGGTGGGGTCCCCGGACCGGCTCAGGTCCCGGGTTAAGAGGGGTTTGATGCCCAAATAGGTTAAAATGCCGACCATGCCGCTAATCGCCCAGGTATAGCTGAATATCCCATAGTGCAGGGGGGCCAAGATCCTGGCCAGGTAGATCACCGTCACCAAATTGGCGACGCCTTGCAGCGCGGTCGCCATCGAACTGATCGCGGTGTTCTGCCAAATGGCGGAGATTTTTGTCACGACGCCTCTCCTTGTCCCCGGGCGAAGGTCTTCGCCCCGTCCCTCGCTTTCGGCCATGCCCTCATCCTCATCGTAGCAAACCGGCCCCCGGGTGGGGAGGATTCTACCCCAAGCGGAGGGCTCTCAGTCTTCCGGGGATTCCTCAGGACTGCTGAACAAGGATTCCGCCGCGGCGAGCGAGTGCTCCCAGGTATATTGGCGCGTCACGGCCACGCCGCTTTGGGCCAAGGCCACTCGCAGGGCATCGTCTTCCATCAGTTGGCGGACGGATCGCGCCAATAGGTCGGGACGCTTCGGTGGGCACAGCAAGGCGTTCGTTCCATGCTGAGCGTAGGCTAGACTTCCGCCGTTGTCAGTGCAAACCAAGGTGGCGCCGCAGGCCATGGCCTCCATGCCGGGGAGCCCCCAGCCCTCATAGTGCGATCCCACCACGAAAATCCGGGTTTGGTTGTAAAGCTGCCGCAGTGCGTCATTCGATGGCCGTTGGTGGTAGCGGGCCCAACTCGGCAGCAACTTAGGCCGCGGTTTGGACCCAAAGCACCAGACCTTACCCGCCAGTTGCAGGGGCCCGACCAACTCGGCCAGAGCCCGCAATACGTCCGTCGTGCCCTTGTAGGGCTCGGACCGATACGGAAAACCGATCAGGTTGCGTTCCGAGCTGGTGATGGCGATTTCCGGGTGAAAGACTTCCGCATCGATGGCGTTGGGAATCCACCGAGAGCGGATGCCTTGCTGATCCAGGAAATCGCGCAGCGCGGGAGAGATGACCACCAGTTCAAAACGTCCGCGGTATGTTCGCAGCATTCTCTCGCGGAGCGCTGGCGGGGCCGTCATCACGTGCTCGTAGTCCTGCACCCAGTATAATTTTCGACCTTTGGACCGCGGATACCGCCGGACCCATTCAGCCGTGGTCCACGCGGTCGCTACGACCACCTCGGCGTCGGGGACAAAGCGCGGATGGAGTCCTGGAACCGTCCGCACCTCGACCCGGGGATCAAAGGCGAACCAGGCTCCGGGGCGATACGTCAGCCGCACCTGGCGAAGGGCCCAGCCTGCGATCCGCACCGGCCACTCCCGTGGGGGGGAGCCGGTTAAGAGCAGGTCGGGATGGACGACGGTAACCCGGTGATGGCTAGCCAGACGGTTGGCGTACTCATAGATGATCTTGAATCCCCCAGTAGGATGCCGGGCATATCCGGGCAAACAAAACACGATGGTCACCGCACTCTCTCCTACTCGTATGGATTCGTCGCGGTAAGGGATACCTTGCCGGGGCAGGGCTAGATTTCCCGCGGGTTATGGTCGGGGACAGGGGGCGCCGGCCGACGCGCAGCGTTCCCCGTCACGGTCCGGAACGTCATGCCATCTGCGTACGCCGAGCCGGCTAGACGAAAAGGGTCATCATCCACTTGGTGACCCACCAATGATCGAAATAACCGTCCTGAAGGGCGTAACGCCGGCGCGTGTAAAATCCCCAACGGTCGAGATTGGCATAGCGGGCAGCCACGGCGGCGACTTCGGGCGTCAGTGCCTCCTCGTAGCGGGTTAAATAGGCGCGGGTCTGTCGTTGGGTGCGCAGGAGTCGGCGCCGCATCAAGCGATAGAACTCGGGAGCCCGACCGCTGATGACATCCGCGGCCAGCGACCGCCCGTCCAGTGCGCGGGCTCCCAGCAGGTTGCTGCCGTGTTGACGGTAAAGTAGGCCGGGGCCCGGCAAAGCCCGCATCCGGCCTAGGCCCTGAACCACGAGGGCAATCCACCAGTCATACATGATGGCTTCGCTGGGAAAGGGCAGACTGCATTCGACGGCAGCACGGTTCACGGTGGTGGCACAGCCGGTCACCGTGTTGTGAAAGAGCAACCCACCGAAGGTCGGGGCGGGAGGCATCTTGGCCGCTTGCCAGAGCGAGGGGGTGATGGGCTGCAGGCGGGCGTTCACCACCCGGAGGTCGGTGTGCACCAACAAGGGCGTCATCGTCCCCCGGTCGCCCGCCTGGTCCTCAAGCGCTCGCAGCGCGGAGAGCGACCGTTCAATCTTGTCAGGCAGCCAAAGGTCGTCCTGGTCGCAAAACATGATATAGCGGGAGCGGGTCAAGCCCAGCAGATATTCGACGTGGCGGGTTACGTCGTGAAAGGCCCTCGGCGGCGAGACGTCGCGCATGCGGTGGGGATGATGAGCGACATAACGAGCGATAATCGCGCGGGTTCCGTCGGTAGAGCCATCGTCGGACAGCAGCAAGCGCCAATTGCGTTCGCGTTGGCCCAAGATCGAATCCACCTGGGCGGCAAGGAACGCTTCGCCGTTATAGGTGGGCAAGATGATTTCGACGACCGGGGGTTCCATCCGCTGCCTCCTCTGCATCGTTCGGTTGATCCGGCGTCCCGGCAACCTAGCGGTGGGTGGTTTAATAGGTTAAACGGAGCCGGTTATACCACAATTTCATCAAGGTGAGCACCGTGGGCACGAACGCAGCATGTACGGCCGGACGCTGGCTGCTAAGGGGTGGGCAGGGTCCGCCCCTCAGCAGCCGGTAAAGATTCACACTCCACCAAAGCGCCACAATGCGCCGTTCCGCCGCCTGCTGGTCCTTTGGGGAAAGGTGGACGGTCACGGATTCGTCGCTCAGGAGCCGCCTTAGGGTTTTCCATTCATACGCCACGAGGCGGCCGGTAGCTAGAAACCTGGCGGTCTGGGTGTCTTGGCCGAGATGTTGAAAGGCGAGCGCGCTGGGAGCGAAATAGATGGGGTAGCGGGCCGCAATGTTGACCCAGGCCTCAAAGTCACCGGCCCAGGGGTTGTCGGCGGGGACTCCGCCAATGCTTTCCAAAGCGTCACGGCGTACCACCACCGAGGAATAGAGTCCGTATAGGTTGCCATGGGCGAGTGCGCGGGCGATGGTCTGGCCGGCCTCGAAGCGTCCGCATAAGGGCGTGGCATAGTATCGGTTGCCGCGCTTCCCCGGGCGGTGCTGCACCCGGCGTCCTGAGACCAGGGCCAGCTCTGGGTCGGTGGCGACCACGGCATGCACCTTGTCGAGAAACGTTGGCTCCAGATAGTCGTCGGCTGCCAAGAGCAGCACGTAGGGGGCGCGGCCTTTGGTGGCAGCTCGCCGAAAATTTCCGGAAAGCCCGAGATTTTCCGTGTTTCGCTCGGCGTGAATCCCTGGCGACCACTGGGTCGCCGCTTGTGCCAATTCCCAGGCCCCATCGGTTGATTGGTCGTCGACGATCCATAGTTCCCACCCGGAGTCAGATTGGGCGAGCACCGACCGCACGGCACGTTCCAGCAGCGGGGCACGATTGTAGGATGGAATCGCGATCGTAATCCAGGGCGGGTTAGGCATCGAATTCCTCCTTAGGCACCATATTTCATCCGTCTATCTATCCATCTATCCGCCCATGCCGGGGGGGACGCATCCGGGGTGCCGATCCCCTGCGCCCTATCTCCCACTGCCGGGCATGCTCCGGCGTCCGGGCGGGATCGACTCGGCGGGCTCCAGGTTGACCGTCCGACCGATGACATAGAGCGGTCGACCGCGGGCTTCCTCGGCAATGCGGCCCACGTATTCGCCGACCATGCCGATGACGCCGAGCTGAAGGGCTCCCAACCATAAGACGGTAACCATTAGCGACGTCCAACCGAGCACCAAGTTCGCCGGATGGGTCATTTTCTGAACGATGAGCCATACGCTGAAAATCGCGGCGATGACGGCGACCAACAGCGCTAAACGGGTGCCGATTCTGAGCGGAGCGACGGTAAACCCGGTCAAGGCGTCGACCGAGAGCCGCCACATTCGGCGCCACGGGTACTTGCTGTGGCCCGCTGCCCGTGGCTGGCGGACGTAGGGCACCCCGGTCTGGCGAAAACCCGTCCAAGCCGCCATACCCCGCAAGAAACGGTGATGTTCGGGCATGGCATTGATCACGTCGACGACGGGACGCGAGAGGAGGCGAAAGTCGCCAACGTCAAGCGGGATGTCGACGTCACTCAATCGGCGGAGAATCCGGTAAAACCAGTGGGCGGAGGCACGCTTGAACCAAGATTCCCCGGAGCGCACGGTGCGAATCCCGTAGACGACGTCATAACCCTGCTGCCAGCGCCGCAGGAATTCCGTGATCAACTCGGGGGGATCCTGGAGGTCGGCATCGATTACCACGACCGCCTGGCCGCAGGCATGGTGAAGACCCGCGGTAACGGCCGCCTGATGACCAAAATTCCGGGTCAACAGGAGCACCTTGACCCGGGGATCGCGCTGAGCAAGCCCGTCGAGAATCGCCGCCGAATGATCCCGCGACCCATCGTCGACAAAGAGAATCTCAGCGTCAAGATCCGACGAAACCTCCGCGAGCCGACGGTAGCATTGCAGCAAAACGGCTTCTTCATTGTAGACCGGAACCACGATGCTCAAGAGCGGTGGGTTTTTCATGGGATGCCTCCTTTCTTGTGCGGTGCTTCTTGGTTTCCGTCGTTCCTCGGGTTGCCCCGGGGCTTGTCTGCTTCGGCCTCGGCGTCTTGCCCGCCTTGCCGACGGCACCGGCCGCAGCGATCGACGCGACCGGCATCCCGCACATCGCTGCGGGTCAAGGGCGAACCGGGTTTAGCGACAGCGCATAAACGTTGACGATCTCGTTCCCCGGCGTATACACGCGAACTTCGAATTGGTCGTGGGTGGTCGCCGGCGGGGTAGGCTGATACCGGAACCAACCGACCCCGCCATACAAATGCCGGGGGTATTGACGATGGATGACAACCGGGACCGTGACCGTTTCGACGCCGTTGGTGGCCGGAAGCGTACTCTGTTCCAACAAGACGCCCGCGGTGGCATTCCAGATCTGCAGCTGGGCGGGACCGGTGTCGGCGAGCCGCACCTTGGCTTGGTACCGACCGTCGGGCAAGCGCCAGTACGCTTGCTGGACGACGTATCCAGGTGCCTGGCTGCCTGTCGCCATGTGCCAGTCGGGGTAGGGACCGGTCAGGATCCGGGTTCCCACCTGGGTCGCCAGCGTCCAGGCGGGCACCTTGCGGGGAGTGCCGACCGTCAAAGTGTGCATCCCCGGGGGGGGCGTCCAGGCGAAGGCCCAAATATCGGCCCGGCTGCCCAGCCGGCGGATGCCCGGCAAGCGGGACAAGAAGGCCACGCGGCCGAGTTCCTGCGCTGCTGATGCGGTGTCGATGCCCTGGTACGGCGATACGATGAAATAGACGCGGCGACGGACGATCGGGATCGAACTCAGAAAGACATCGACGGCACGCCGGCCGGCGAACCGCCCGAGGATGCCCTGGCTGGCGACCACCTCGGCGGAGGGGGGAATCATCCGCCGAAGACGTTGTAATTGGCGGGCACCTTGGGCCGAAACGCCGTCGACAAAGGCAGAGGGGACCACATGGGGAATCCACACGATGGCCCAACCGAAAACGTTGGCCAACAGCGCCACCGTGAGGCCCACTCCTAGCCGCTGGCGCCAGCGGGCGAGCCGGGTGATCGCCTCCATACTGCCCACGAGGATGAATCCGTACATGGGAAAGGACTGAAAGCCGGGAAGGCTAAAATTCACCGAAGCCGCGAGATTATTCTCCACCGCCAAGAGTCCCGCAATGGGCAGCCCCCAAGGGGTGAGGGCACCGATAATCCCCTCCGGCGCCAGATTAGCGTAGATGTTCAGCCGATGCGGCCAGAGGTGGCTCCAGAGTACTCCAGGATGGGTGATGATCCCCAACAGCAGCTGGGCTCCCCCCGCTGGCGCGGCGTGGGCGGCCGTCGACGACGGATGGCTCGGGCCGGGCGACACGTTGGCGCCCAAATGCACGCCTAAGTGGCTAGCCAGCAGGAATCCGCCCATCCCTAGCAGCACCAGACTCCAGCCCCGAAGCCTCCGGCCCCGCTCAAGCCAGATGCACGACGCCCCCAGCGCGACCAGATAGGTCATCGAGACATTGCCGGTGCTGGCGACCAAAAAGGCGAAGAGAAAGCCCAGCCGGTTGCGTTCACGGACAAACGACCAAGCGGCAGCCATGAGGAAAAACGCCGCAATATCCTCAAAATGAAAGTCGAAGGTGATGGCCTCGACCATCCATGGATCGGCCAACACCATGAACAATCCGGCGAGGATCAAGAAGCGGCGGAGCGCCAGCGCACCGACGCGCTCGGTCAAACGGTGCCGAATCCAGGTCCAGGCGATCCATCCGGTACCGACCACCGCCGAATCCTGCAGCGCCAAGAGCCAAAAAGAGTGAGGCCAGAGCCAGTAGAGGGGTGCTAGCACCCAGAGCAGGAGTTCCAGGTGGTTTTTGTAAAACGGCGGACCGTCGATCAACAGATGAGGATTCAGCACTCCGCGGGCGATCAGGGACCATGCTTGGTGGTAGTAGGCAAAGTCGACGGTGAGCGCAAAATGGCGGTACTGCATCCAGCTGAGCGTCAACAGGCCTATCCATTGGGCAACAAATAATGCCGGCGGCCCATAACGGCCGAGGACGGAGGTGAGCATTGCGCCCGCCTGCGCCATAACCTGGCGGGCTTCCTGAGCGCGCAGCGGTCCCCCCAGACCGGCGACGACGCGCTCCCGCCACGCACTCATCGGACGAACCTCAGCGGCACAATCTGCGAATAACCGTAGGGATAGAAGTAGGTGTCGTTAACCAGATTGGCCTCAAAATAAATCGGGTCGGAGGGGGCGCTGGTAACCCGGATCACGAAGGTGGATTGCCCGTCGGCGTTGGTCGGGGTGCTGACCGGGGTTTGCCCGGGAAAGCCACCATTGATGCGCGCCTGACCATATTCCAATCCGCGCTGGGCATAGATGATTTGGCCCAGATAGATGGGGACGCCGCCGACGTGCACGGGACGGTCAAACCGGTTCAGAATCTCGGCGTGCAAGGTCACCGCCGTATGCACCGGAATCGCGTGATTGATCGCGTCGGGAGTGATGGCCACGTGCCAGGTCGTCGGCAGATAGGCGACCGAATGGCTGAGCGTCTTGGGGCGGCTGGTAAAGGCGACGATTTGGAATCCCCCGGTCAGCGGCGGTTGGGCATAAAAGTTGGGTGCAGCGAGCGTGTAACTGGCGGTGTGATGGGCACCGAGCACCGGCGGACCCTTTAAACGGTCCCAAAAGGCCGTCAGGGTTCCCCCGTTGTCCGCAGAAAACGCGGGGCGGAGCGGGATGTTGGTGCGATTTTTCACCGCGACCGTGACGGCATCGACGGTTGCCAGCTGTCCCGTGGTATGAACCCCGGTAATGCGCACCGTGAACGGGCTTGACCGGGTCATCGCCACCGTCAGCGCCGTCCCCACGGCTCCCAAAGCCACGGCCACGGTGACTTTGGCCCGACGGGCTAGATGTTTTCTCCGCGGCCCCGGCATCATGCTCACCCAGGCCACCCAGGCCGCAGGCACCAACATGACCAGATAGCTGCCGAATGAGCGCGTCGCCCAAAAGAGCACCAGCGACGGGGCAAAAAACGTCCAGCCCTTCAAGTGGGGATAGGTGACGGCGTAAATGATGCCCAGCGCCGCCAAGGCGACAAAACTTAGCACCGTCACCGCGGTAAGCGACCCGCCGACGCGCAAAAAGAGCTCAAGACTAATCCAGCCCTGGCCGGCCGGCACGGTGGCGGCGATGAGCGGCGTAAATATCCCCTCTAACCACGCGATCGGGTTGGCGACCACGAAGGGGAGATTCGGCACCAAGAAAGCCAAGCCGGCGATGGCCGTGTAGCGCACGGCCGGCCACCACCGAGCCCATCCTGCTGCGCCCGTCTGCCGGGCCTCGCCCACCAACCCGACCAGCAAGAAGGGCAGGATAACCCAAGCCGTTTGTTTAATGTCCATCGCACACCCGAAGGCGACGGGTCCTGCCCACATCCGCCATCCGCGGGCGGTACCGTAGCGATCCCACTTGACGGCGGCCAAAATGAGAAACGGCACATAAAGCGCGTCGGTGACTCCCCCCACGGCATAGCTGATAAAGACACTGAGACTCGCCACGGCAATCGCCAGGGGTCGCTGCGCCTGCGGTAAATACCGCACCAACAACACCAAACTGACGGCCCACGCGGCGACATTTAAGGCGACGGCCAGCTGCGTCGACCAGCCTGCAGCCAAAAATGGCAGATAGACCAGAAAAGACAGGGCGGGATAGGAGAGGCTGGTCACCGGACGCCCATTTAATTGAAACGTGTAGCCGTTGGGCGAGACTTGAAACTTTGAAAATGCAGGGGCCATCGAGCGCAGATAGGGATTGATGCCGTGCAGCAACAATTGCGCCGCGTATTGGTCAAACGCCATCTCGTCCGTGCCGTAGGCGGGCACGGTGAAGACCTGGGAATAGCTCCATAACGCGAGCGCCAATACGGTAAGCGCGACGGTGATCATTAATAACACGCGTCCCCGCCGACCGCTGAGTGCCCGGGGAGACCAAGCCATGGCAATCAGGAAGAGACCCCAACCCGACAGGGCAACGCTGGGGGCCGCGGTCATCGGAATCAGCGTGCCATATCCCCAGAGGCGAAACCCCCAAAGCAGCGAAACCACGCCGGCTATCGCCCATGCTCCCGTCCGCATGGGGACACGCCGATTTGGCGCCTGCTCGGATTGCAAGCCTGGCTCGCTCAAGACTGGGCGGGCCATATGGTGTTGCCTCCTTTCGGTGTCCGATGTCCGTGGCGATGGGACCGTTGGCAGCCGAAAGCCATTAGCGCAATCGGTATGCCTGCACGTTGCCGAAATTGGCCGTACCTGCCGATGCGTACAGCAGATTGCCGTCGGGCGAGAGGCTAATCCCGTTGCCGTCAGCCGGCGCAGGCAGCACTTTCACCACGCGTTGAGTGCCAATGCTGACTTCGGCCACGTTGCGCGTGCCAGCCTGTCCTTTTAACACGTAAAGCGTATGACCGCCGGGGCTGATGGTGAGCGCATAGCCCGAGTGGCCAACGCTGAACAAGGCTTCCAGCTGGCCACTGGGTATGGCAATTTCATCGACATTTCCGTTGGGTTCCAACACGTAGAGATTGTGTTGGCCGGGGCTGGGCACCGCCGCCACGGCGTCTTTAGGGGCCGGGACATTGGCCGTGATCTTTCCTGTCCGGCTATCGATGACCGCCACTGCCCGCGCTTTGGTGTTGCCGTTTAAGGCGTAAAACGTCGTACCGTTGTCACCCGCCGCCACGCTTTGCACCGGTCCGCTGACCGCCACCGTCCGAATGGGCGCCCCGGTGCCGCCGTTCAAGAATTCCACGGCTCCGCTGTTCGTGCCGGCCAGCCCCAATCCCAGTACGCCGGTGTTAGCCTCGCCGATGGAGGAGGCGGTATTGCTCACCGACCGGCTGGTGCCGATCTTGCCGTGGGGCAAATTGAGCAAATAGATGCCCTTACTGCTGGCGGTCCCCGCCAGGACCCACAATTCGCCGTCGGCCATTGGAGGCGTCAGGCCAAGGCTGGCCTTGGGGGTCGCGTAAATGTTCATCGGACGAGCGGCGCTCAGTTTCGCCGTAGATCGGTGGTGCGGAGGAGACGAGACGGTGAGCCCGCACCCGGCCAAGCCTAAACTTAAGCCCGCCGCGCCAATCCACTTGGGCGCGAAGCGTCGTGTGAACAGGTTGTGCATGCCTTACCATTCTCCATTTCTGTAACCCAACGGATGCCCGTGAACACCGGCAGTTCCTCCGGTGTTGGTCGGAGCGGCCGACATTTTATGCAGAGACCGGTCGAGGGCATCCTGTGGGCAGACCTCCCAACGACGGTTTCGCGATCAGCAGGTTCTGACCGCGGTGGTTGGCCGAGCAAACCCGAGACCCTACACCGTCTTTACGGCGGACAAAGCCTTGCCGCAGCTTCCGGGCCCAGGCTCGACACTTCACCCGTCTGGGCCCGGAAACCCAGCTTACCTCGCGAAGGGTTCGCTCACTGGTTCCTCGATCCATCCTCGGTGGCCCGTTGCCACCATCCCAAACGGGATGGTGGACAGCGGTGAATCTCAGCCTTTTTTCCCGATGTGGGGCTGCTTCGACGCGTCGTGTTTGGACTGACCCGGTTTGCCGACGACGTTCTTTCCTCCGGCCGGCGGGCCGAATCCCAGCGGATGCACCGGTCCGACCTTGCCCTTAGCCTTCGATTGCGGATAGATGGCCCAGGGGACCGGGGTGGCGAAGTGATGACGGAACCCCGTATGACTCATTTCCGCAATCAGCCAGTCGTGGGGGTTCGCCGGATCGGTGCCCAGATTGCGATAGAAGACGGGTCCGACCGGCTTTTGGGGCTGCCACCGCGCTTGTCCGTCCTTTTGAATCAGGGGCTTCAGTCCATAGACGTGGTAGCCGAACTGTTGGACGGGCGCCACCACCGCAACGTCAGGGTCTCCGCGAAAATAAAACGTCGCCACACCCTTACGCAGGCGCAGGACGTCGGGCACGACCTTCCAACGATGCTGGCGGGTATACTCAATCACCCGGTCACCGGGTCGAATCCTCGGGTTATGCATGGTGACCACCACCGGGCCGCGAGGCACGGCCATCTGATCGGCATTGTCCTGAAAACCCAGGCCCATGCCCGCGATCGGATAGTAATTGAGCAATCCCGCCGGAGCCGCCCCTGGAGCAATCGTGGGGAGATTCGGCTGGGTGGCGACCATGGTGACGTTTTGATTAAATGCGTTGTGCGTGACGACGATTTGCACCGTCGTGCTGAGAATCTGGATGTTGGTCGAAATACCTTGGAGGGTGACAGTTATTGCTGTAACCACTGAAACAAAAGCTCCCGGCACTGTCACCACGCCAATCGGAGCAGTGGGAACGTACCCGGTGCCCGCTGCGAACACTGCTCCGCCCGCCAAAACACCGGCGGCCGCTGCCAGTAGCCCACTCGGGGCAAAGAGCCGCCATCGTTGGAACATACAAAACCTCCCATCCGGTTAAGCAGACATCCTTAACCAGTTATATCATTCGACGAGGTTGGAAAATTTGTGTCCGTGTACCAAGTATTCCTAACGAAGAATTAATCTTCCGCGAATTCGGTTGAATATTAATATGATGGATGAGGGGCAAGGCCCGACCGCGGAGCCCGGGTTCCTCCAGATCGGCGACGCGACGGATTTGCGAATTTAACCGGCCGCCGGCGGCAGATCATGCCCAAGAGGCCGGCCTGCCGAGGCGAGTTTCGCTTCAGGTTCTTCCCAAATCATCATCGAATCGCGCAAAGCAGACGCGGAACATACCCCCAACTTGACGAAATAATACACGATAACCTATACTGCCGTCGACACGGGTTTAGCGTGTGGAGCTCCTTGAAAAGGAGCTCCACTTGGTAGCGCACAGGTGGAGGCGAAAAGCGATCACGGGGGCCACAAATCGGCAAGGCGACGGAGTGACCACAGTCGGGGTGTCGGTAGTGATGGCCGCCTATAATGCGGAACCCTATGTAGCACGAGCGATCGACTCCGTACGTGCGCAGACCTTGAAGGACTGGGAATTGATCGTGGTCGACGACGCATCCGAAGATGGGACGGCAGCCAAGGTGGCCGCCATGGCCGAAGCGGATCGGCGCATCCAGCTGATTCGCTGTGCTGCTAACGGCGGCCCAGCCCGAGCCAGGAACCGGGCGCTCGAGGTTGCCCAAGGCCAGTGGATCGCGCTGCTGGATGCGGATGACTGGTGGGAGCCCGACCGGCTGGCCACCTTGCTGGATTACGGGCAGCGGCAGCACCTCGATGTCGTGTTGGACGACATCGTGCTCCACGGCCCGCGGAGCGGAAAGCAGCTCGGTTGCTGGACGGATGCGGTGCCGTCGGTGCGGCGGTATCTGGGGAACGTGGTGACCTTAGCGGACATTTGCGGCAGCAGTCTGTCATCTTTTCACCCCGTCGTACGCCGCGCTGCCCTCGCCGAGACCATGGTCCGCTATCCCGAAATTCGGCGCAGCGAAGATTTCGGATTCCTCCTGGAACTAGCCTGGCGCGGTGCCGCGATCGGGGTCTATCCGGGCGCGTTATATCACTATCAGATTCGCCAAAGCGGCAAAGGCGAGGCGATGTATTACGGCATCTTTGTGACGCGCCGCCATTGGATTGCCTTCATGAAGTCCCATGGTAGCGACCATTGGACGGATCAAGAGATTCGGCGGGCGATGGCCTCGCTTCGCCAGCAAGCCTGGTTGGGCTATACCATGTATGCGCTGCGCAGGGCACTGGACGCCGTGCCGAGTGCGCGTCTGCGGCAGGCGATACGGAACGCCTATGAGGCCCGGCACCCGTTTTTCAAAGACTAAGCCGGCGTCCAACGAGGGTCAGCGGCTTCTGCCGGGGGAGTGAAGGCACCTTGCCGGACGCGTCGGGAGGCGCCGGTAACGCTCGGCACATTGGTCGGTCGACCAGCGAGAAACTGCCAGGCTAGATAGGCAAAGGCCATCGCCTCTTTGGCGTCACCCAAGATGCCATAGCGATCGCCGGTCTCCCACGGGCGCAGCAGATCGAGGCCTTCGGCCACCGTTTGCATCAGTACAGGGTTCAATGCCCCACCCCCGGTTGCAATCAGGGCAAGGGGGCCTTCGGTCACCGAGCGAATCGCATCCACGATAGTGCGGGCGACGAAGGCGGTTGCCGTGCGGAGCATGTCGGGGCCGGAGAGCTCCCGCTCGGCCATGGTGCGGAAAAGGTCTCCGACATAGCCGGTGCCGAAGGCCTCTCGGCCGGTGCTCTTGGGCGGCCGGAGGCGGAAATACGGGTGGCCGAGCCAGCCGGCGATCAGGTCGGCGCGGGGGATGCCTTGCGCGGCGAGGCGGCCGTCGCTGTCGAAGTGTTGGCGACCGCCGCTCAGGCGGTCGACCAGGCCGTCGAGCACCATATTGCCGGGACCGGTGTCAAACCCGATGACGTCCTCCAACGCCGCACCCCGCGGCAGGACGGTGATATTGGCCACCCCGCCGATATTGAGCAGCACCCGATCTTCATCGTCCGACCGCATCGTTGCATAGTCGAAATACGGCACCAGCGGCGCGCCTTGGCCTCCGGCGGCCATGTCCGCGTCGCGAAAGCGCGACACCACGGGCAGCCTCGTCATGGCCGCAATGACGGCGGCATTGCCGATTTGCAGGGTGAATCCGCGGTGCTGGCTACGTTCTTCCGGCGGATAGTGGGCGACCGTTTGGCCGTGGCAGCCGATGGCCCGGACTGCGCTCAGCGCAATGCCGCTCTCCGACAGGAGGCGGTTCACCGCGTTGCCGAATTCCTCGCCCAGCTCGACGTCGAGCCGCCCCAGGGCGGCGATTGGGGCATCGGGCAAAAAGAGGCTGAAGATCCGCCGGCGCTGATCCTCGCTGAACGGTATGCAGAGAAAATGGATTAAGCGGGCCCGGGGGAACTCGGATCCGGCGACCTCCTCGATTTCCACCAGCGCCGCATCGATCCCGTCGGCGGACGTCCCCGACATCAATCCCACCGCGTAGGATCTTCGCACCCAAGCCCACCCCCTCGAAGGGTCTTCCCAGCGGTCGCCGGCTACCCTGTCATCATACGCTTCCGGCGGATCGATGTCCTCCCGCACGGCATCGTTACAACGTGAGCCCGGTGGTGGAGATGCCTTCCACCAGTTGGCGCTGCGCGAAGATAAAGGCGAGGAGAATCGGCACCACCGAGCAGAGCGTCAACGCCATCAACAGGGGATAGTTGGTCGAGTACTGACCAATGGCCATCAGCGCGATGCCAACGGTCAAGGTATGCATGTTTTGGGACGTCGTGGCGACGAGCGGCCACAAGAAATCGTTATAGACGTTCATGAAGGTGATCAGGCCCAGCGTCACCATGGGGGCGATGCTGATCGGCACGAAGACTTTCCACCAGAGCTGAAAGCGGCTGGCCCCGTCCGCCATCGCCGCCTCCTCGAGTTCGCGGGGGACGCCCAGAAAGAACTGGTAAAGGAGGAAGACGCCAAACGCGTTCGCCCCGTAGGGCAAAATGAGGGCCCAATACGTGTTGAGCAAGTTGAGCCCCGAGAACTCCTCGTAGAGGGGAATCAACACGGCGATGAAGGGGACCATCAGCGATGCCACGATGAGGTAAAAAACCACGCGGCGGCCGGGGAAGCGGAGGCGGGCCAGGGCGAAAGCGCACAGGGAATCGACCGTGACCACGAGCAGGCTCGAGGCCCCTGCCGCGAGTAGCGAATTGCCCAGCCAGCGCAGCACGGGTGAGGCGGACCCCGGGGCGAAAATGGCCCGAAAGTTGGCCAGGGTGGGAACGGCGGGAATCAATTGGCCGTCAAAGGCTTGACTCAGCGGTTTGAGCGCTGTCGAGACCATCCAGGCCAAGGGGAAATAGAGGACCACCAGGCCGGCCGCCAACAAGGCGGCCGTCATCCACGTCCTCCGCAGGTGAAAGTTTGTCATGACTCACTGCCCTCCTCCGCGGGCAAACCAGTATTGCCCCAACGAAATGGCCGCCAAGGCAATCCCCATGAGAAATGCCATGGCGGCCGCAGTGCCCATGTGCATGGCATTAAATCCCTCTCCGTAAATAAACATCGTGATCGGCGAGGTCGAAAATCCAGGACCCCCGCCGGTTAGCAGGTACGGCTGGGCAAACAAGTTGAAGGAGGCAATGGTGCTGATAATGCCGACAAAGACCAATACCGGCTTGACCTGAGGCACGGCTACGGAGAAAAAGGTAGAAACCACGCCGGCTCCGTCAATGGCCGCCGCGTCAAACACGGTTTTCGGCAACTGGGTGAGCCCGGCGTACAAGATGATCATGTTAAATCCTGACGTCCACCACACGGTGACCAGGTCGATCGAAATCCATGCCCAGGGCTGGGCCACCAGCCAGGGAAGGTGCATGCCGAGGATCTGATTCACCGCTCCCCCCTGCGTCTGCAAAATCCAGGCCCAAATGCTGGTGACTGCCGTCGCCGAGAGGGTGGCAGGGAAGAAATAGAGGGGACGGAAGAAGGATTTTCCGCCGGCCCGGTAGATGCCATAGGCGATAATCAACGGCACGGCGACCAAAAAAGGGACGCTAATGCCGACAAACAGCACGGTATGGCCGAGACCCTGCCAGAACTGCTGGGAAAACAGCGATGACCCGTCGAACAACAGCTCGGCATAGGTGCTGAGTCCCACCCATCCACTGTTGCCGACGATAGGATTCCAGTGGTGCAAACTGATATAGATGCCGTAGCCGATGGGATAGGCGGTGAGCCCTCCGAATAGCACGAGAAACGGCAGCACAAAGAGATAGGCGGAAACGGTGCCTTTTGCCTTCGCTCGGCTGGCCCCGGTGGCCAGCCCGGGTCGCTTGCGCCAGGCGCCGACATCTTTGACTGGAAATTGCGTGCTCCATCCCTTCTTTCGCGGCCTTAGCGGCAAGTACGCACATGGTCAGCTCCGGAACCGTGGCAGGGCGGTCTGCCCTCATCGCGGCGAAGTGCAGAAGGCCGCCGGCAAGCGGCCTTCTGACCACGGCTAGGGTAGGGTTGCCATTTCCTGCTGCATCTTTTGCGCAGCGATATGCAGTCCCGCCTTCACGCTGCTCTTGCCTTCCAAGACCAGGCTGATATTGGCGTAGAGATAGGTGCTAGTGGTGGTCCCCCAGTTAGGAATCAGCGGATTTAGCACTCCGGTGTCGACGGCGCGAGCAATCACGGGCATGCCCGCGATCCGGCGAAACGCGGGATTTTTCAGCGTGGGCAGCCACACCGGAATCGTGCCTTCCTTGGCCAAGAGCAAGCTGTGATGGTAGTAATAGCCGAACCAGGCGGCCACCGCTTTGCGAACCGCGGGCGTCAGCCCCGGATTTTTGAACACCCACCAGTAGTTTTGGCCCAGGAAGTCAGCCGGCCGGTGGCCGATCACGGGCAGCACCGCCATCCCCAGATGGTTGCCCAAGGCCTTTTGGTAGATCGGGTAGTCGTAGGCGCCGGTCATCTCCATGGCGTTCTTGCCCTTGACAAACAAGTTGTGGGCCTCGCCGTTGGAGGCGTTCAGCGGTGATACATGCCATTTAAAGATGGTGTTGTGCTCGAAGGTCAGGGCAGCCAGACCCGCTGGGGAATCGAACAAAATCTTGCGGGTAGCGGGATTGGCCTCGCGACCGCCGAATTGCGCCAAGAGCGAGGGGAACAGAAACGGATTGGGCCACGCGGGCTCCTGCACATAGCCCCACTGCCCCTTGGCACGGACCGTCAGTTTCTTGGCATCGCGGACAAACGTGGCCTGGTTGACTGGAGGCGTATTGGGATTGAGGCCGGCGGCTTTGAAGAGCGCTTTGTTGTAGAATAACACGGTGGGCAAAGCGTCGACCGGGGCGACATAGTGGACTTTGTTGACGGTCGTGCGATTCCACATCGAGGCCGGGAAATCTCGGGCGGGATCAATCCCGGCCATCTTGAGCAGGGGGAGGATAGGCACCTCCACGCCTTCCACCGCATAGGGCGCCGACGGCGTTAGCGATTCTTCCATCAGCGTGGGACCGTGGTGCGCCGACAGCGCCGAGTTAACGATCTCGGTTTCGTTGGCGTAGGGGATGTTGCGATAGTGGATGGCGTATTTGCCCGCATAGGCACGGTTGAACCCCTTGACCAGCGTCGAAAGGTCAGGGCCGGAATTCCAAAATGAGAACGTTGCCGCGGCGGCTTTGGTGGCGGCGGGCTTGGCCCGCGCCGCCGGCAGCGGCGAAGCCCCGGCGGTAAGCCAGAGGGCTCCCAGCAATAACGGAAAAGCCAGGACTGGTTGACGCATAATGATCCTCCTCATGTTCAGCACCTTCCTCATATCGTACGGGTGTCACGGATTGCCTTGGCTCAGGCCGCGACGAGCCGGGAGAAGCGCGGCCCCAAGCGCTTCGCATGGGCGAACCGAGCGCATGAACGGTACGTCACCCCCTTTGCCGAGCGGTTCTCGGCGCTTCAGCCGTCGGCGTCCGGATCCGCGTGACCCATGGTCGCCCGTCGAATTTCGGCGATCGACACCTTGGGCTTGCGATCCATGGTCAAGAGACCGTTTTGCTCCTGCTCGACGTCGGTAAGCTGGGTATAACAGAAGCCTTGCACTTCATCGGAGGCCTTGAGGGCCCGCACCAGGGCCCGGTAGGCGGCCAAAAAGCCGTCAGCGGAAGCGACCGTTCCGTAACCCCATCCGCCTTGGGGAGCGGCCGACGCCAGGGCGATCCCCCCCCACTCGGTGACCAGCACCGGAACCCGGTGTGAGGCGTCGGTCGCGCTGAGCCAAAGGGGTCGGTCCCCGGGACGAAAGGCTAAAATGTTGGTGCGGGTGCGGTAGCGTTCACGCAGCACCCGCGGATCCTGGGTATAATCATGCACCGTCAGCACGTCGG
Source organism: Bacillota bacterium (assembly GCA_021797675.1). Taxonomy (GTDB): domain Bacteria; phylum Bacillota; class Sulfobacillia; order Sulfobacillales; family Sulfobacillaceae; genus JAJZXC01. The sequence continues at coordinate 19,773 of JAJZZH010000175.1, forward strand.
TGGCGGTATGCTCCCAACCGTCGTTGGCGATGCACAAGCGGCCGCCATCGAGCGACTTGGTCAGCTGAAAGAGGGCTTTGGCATAGGCCTGCTGCGCGGCATCGACGGCGAGTCGGGGAACGCCCCAACTTTCATTGAGGGGCACCCAGGCAATGATTGAAGGGTGATTGTAGTCGCGCAGGATGACTTCCGGCCATTCGCGCAACGTGCGGACGACCGCCTGCGGGGTGAACTCGTAGGCTGCCGGCATTTCTTCCCAGACCAAGAGGCCCAGACGGTCGCACCAGTATAAAAACCGCGGATCTTCAATCTTTTGGTGTTTACGCACGCCGTTGAAGCCCATGGCCTTGACCAACAGGATGTCCCGGCGAAAGGCGGTGTCGTCGGGCGCGGTCAGCCCGGTTTGCGGAAAATAGCCTTGGTCCAGCACCATGCGCAGATAAAGCGGCTCACCGTTGAGGACGAGGCGTCCGTCGGTGGTCGCAATCGAGCGCAGTCCAAAATAACTGTGAACCAGGTCGTCGGGCTCCCCCTCAACGCGGAGCCGTACGTTCACGTCGTAGAGATGGGGCGCATCGGGCGTCCAGGCATGCATCGATGCGTGATCGGGCGGTACCTTGATACGAACCGCCCACCGCGCACCGGTCAGGGTTCCGGAACCTTCGGCGACCGGTGCTCCGGCCAAGGTGACCGACGCGGTGACGGTGGCCGGACGATCGGGTGCACGATTGACCTCGACCTCGACCCAGGCCGCGTGGGCAGCGACTTCGGGGGTAATGCGAACGCTTTGCAGGGCGATCCGCGGTGTCGGTTCCAACCACACCGGCTGCCAGATCCCACTGGTGCGGGTGTAAAAAATGCCCTGCGGGTTGGCTTCGGTCGTCTGCTTACCCCGTGGCTGGGCGCGTTCGGAGGGGGGGTCCTCGACGCGCAGGACGACGTCCTGGTCACCGGCCGGCCCGAGCGCATCGGTGATGTCCAAGGCAAATGGCGTGTAGCCCCCTTCGTGCGAACCTACCAAGCGTCCGTTGACAAAGACCTGGCAAGCATAGTCGACGGCACCGAAATGCAGCCAAATTCGCCGGTCGCGCCAGCCATCGGGAACCCTAAACGGCCGACGATACCAAAATACCGCCGGGAGATGGGGATCGGCGATGCCGCTGGCCGTCGTCTCCGGTGCGTAGGGAACACGGATGACGGTCGCCCAAGCGACTGCGGCTGCCCAACCATCGGTCCTACCACGATCATCCGGGTCGGGTTGGAATTCCCAGGTGCCGCATAGATCCAGCCACTCGTCGCGACGAAAGGCCGGGTTGGGATGTTCAGGCCCTTCCAATTGGTCCGCGACCGACAGAATTTCATCCAGGGTTCGGGGAGCAAGCAGCGACATGGTAGGCAATCCCTTCTGTCATAGAGTTATCCCAACGCCAGTTGGATCCACGCAATGCGCGCGCTGACGGCCGCCCCCGCCTCCAGAAATCGGAGATGGTTGACTCCGGTCCGCAGGGTCACCTGGGTCATGGCAAAACTGCTACCCTGGCCGTTGGTCGGCAAATAGGTGAGCGCGGGTTCATAGGTTCCGTTGACCATCCAGCTTTGGCTGGTGGTGCCGCCGCTGGTGTTGCGGTAGCGAACCCAAAGGATGTAGGTTCCCGCCCGGGCGCGGACCCGAAAGACCACGTCGTTAGCGCCGCGGGCAGAAGGTCCATAGGTAGTCCGCGTCGGCGGTTCGCCCGCAGGCAGCGCCAGCGAGGCATCTGCAGGAACGGGAGCGTGAAATTCGGGGACCCCCTGGGGAGACCAGGTGAAGGGTTGTGCCCGGATCACCCGAGTCCAGCCGGATCCTCGATACGCGGCGGCATGGTATATGATCCACCATTGGCGACCGTTCTCGGAGGTGGCAAACGAGGCGTGACCTGGCCCGTAAATGCCGTGGGCCGACTGAAACACGGGGTGCGGCGTCTTCTTCCAGGCTTGAGGGCGCAAGGGATGGGTGCCCACCAGCGTGATCAGCCCCAGGCAGTATTGGTCGGTCCAACTGGCGTTGGCAGAATAGACAATAAAGATACGGCGGCCGTGGCGGAGGACGACGGGGCCCTCGTTGATAGGGGCTACGCTGGTTTCCCAGGAATAGACCGGAGTGGTGAGAATGCTCGCGTTGGGGGCAAGCCGCGTTGGACTCAAGAGCCGGTCGATCATCAGATGCTGCACGTGATTTTTTGGGCTCAGCCAGCCGGACCAAATGAGATACCGGCTGCCCCGGTAATCGAGCACGGTCGGATCAATCGCCCATTGATTGGCTCGATCATGGACCATACCCTGAAAGTGGTATGGCCCTAACGGATTGAAGCCGGCGCTTTGCAGCACGTAGATGCGGTGCGTCGCGTTGTTGCCAGCCTGGTCGGCGGCAAAGTAGATATCCCAGCGCCTGCCGATGCGGTGGAGCTCAGGCGACCACACATCCGCCAGATTGCCGGTTCCCGGCGACCATACGACCCGTCCCGGGCCCGCGCCCAGTTCGGTCAGCCAGCGAGCGCGCCATAGGGTGACGTTGTCCCCCGTTGTCATGGTGAGGTAATAATAGCCTTGGTAGCGGACGACGTAGGGATCCGCTCCGTTGACGGCCAGCGGATTTTCAAACGTGGTGGCGAGCTTCCCGCTCGCTGCCGGTGACGCGCCGACGGTCAGGGCAAGCAGCCAGCCGCCAAGGGCGATGCCTATCAGCGCGCGGCGACGCGCGCGATTATTCCGCCGTGGCCCGTCGAGAATCCTCTTCTCGGTCTGCATGGACCTCGTCCCCCGTTCTGCCTCCGTCACGCGGTGAGCAGTCAATCCGCATTTCCAGATCGATGGCGTAATTGCCAAATTCCCGGCCGAACAGATTCAAACCGCCTTCGTTTTCCGTCCCCGGTTTGACGCCGATACGGACGCTGATGTAGTTGTGACTGAGCAGGTCAAGATCGCCTATCGTCACCGCGGACAGCCGCCGCCCGTCAAGAAAGGTGCCTGCGGCTGCCGTCCGCCATGCCTTCAGCAGGCCAAATTGGGTATTGTGTGACCCCCACCAGGTCGGGGTCAAATAGCCCGGCTCGCCGCCGAAGTCGCCTGGGCATGTCCAGGTGCCCAGTTCATGGTGGTTGACCCACACCGTGATGTCGGAGGGCCAATCGGGATTATACAGGGGGGCTTCGCTGCACGCTTCCATCGTCAGTTCGAGACTGGTCGCCACCCGTCCGGGCGGAATCCGCATGGGGAAACGATATTCAACATAACCCCGGCGAAACCAGAGCAGTTGCGCGTTGACTCGTTCCGGCTCGAAAAACGAACGCGGGTCGTCCAATTCTCCGATAATGCCCTGCTCGGACAACAGGCCGCAGGTGGGCACCACTTCGGAGTCCACATAATGCCCGACGGGCATCGCGATATAAATCTGGTTCGATTCAGGATTTTGTGGCGAACCCAAATCGAGCGTTACCCGGCTGGCGACCAAGGCGCAGACGCGCTGGGTGCCGTGCGTGCCAGGAATCAGCTCGCTGACCACCAGGCCGATGTCGGTGAGCTTCTTGACGTTGAGGGCTGCCGTAGACAGGGGAATGTGAAGGCGCACCGAGAGTTCTGCCATGGTCAGCGGTCCGGTCGCCAAGGCTTCGATGATGGCCAGCCGGAGACCCGAGGCCAGGGCCTTGGCGGTGGGCAAAAACTCGTTCACGCCGTAGCTGAGGGTTCGGTTTCCGGCCCGAATATCCAGGGTTTCGTTAATCCATTCCTCTACCCGGTCCACGATGGCCTCCCTAATTGACGGTAATACGCTGCAATTCTCGACCTTTTCCATGATATCGCAAAGTCTGTTTTGAAGCAAGATATTCTGCGTCATCCATCAGAAACTTTATGCGTCATCGCAGGAACGTTTTCCGTCAGTCTGCGCGATGAGATACCTGACAGACTGGTAGAAGTCGATGGGCTGGTCAAAACCGTTGCCTTAATTTGACCATGGTCAACGCTTGGGCTTAAACCGCTGGCCTCCACCATGGCGAGGTGGAGGCCCCCAGCACGAATGAAATTGATACGCTCCTGCAGAGACCTATGCCGCCCTTTTAGGGTCATTTGCCTGCCAACGACCCGTGCAAAGACGCGCGCCGGCGTGTCCAAGATCGATCGCGCCGCGACCCGGTGACGGGGCGGATCGGCTGCCCTGGTCGGGAGGAGCGGGACGCCACGAGCCCGATCTTTGCCGGGCGCTATCCCTGTCCCGGGAGCCCAGTCCCATCGAACCTGAACAAGCGAACGAGGGATGCTAGGGGATTGGATTAAACCGTGCCGCGATTCTGGTCGCCTTCCATGCGATGTCTTGCAGCGCCAGTCTTCGTAAATACATTCGAATATCTAGGAGGAAGTTCAATGGAAGCCATGCCTAGAAACACACTCCCCCGCGTATTGCGTATGATCGCCATGAGCATTGCGGTCCCCTTGATCGCGCTGGCCTCCATGGCGGCAGGAATCCCTCCCAGCTTTGCACGGAGCGCGGCCTCGGTACCCGCCAAGCCTGCCTATCCCGTTCCGCCGTATCAGCTGTGGCCGCGCTTTAGCACGCCCGAGACCATCGACGTGGTCAATCTTGAGGGCAGCGGACCCAATGCGACGTTGGCCGCAGTGACCCTGCAAGGGGCCTATAATCAGCAACAGCAGACGCACCGAATTTACACGATCCAGACTCCGGGCGATCAAACGTGGTTGCAGCGCGCCATCCCTAAAGGCATCGCGTTGCACACGGTTCCGGTGACAGGATCTGGACCCCACGCCGCGCTAATCACCCTGCTCACGCAATATGCCCGGGATATTCACGGAGTCGTAGTCGCGAACCCGAGCCTTTCGGCCACCATTGATGTGGCGACCACGTTAGCGGGGATCGACGATGCCATGGTGATCACGCCGCGTCTCCTCCCGTTGGCGAAGGCTTATCATCTGCCGATCATCGCCAATCTCCTAGATTACCACTGGGCTAGCAATTCCGAGGCTGAAGCCTGGGCGGTCTCCCATCTGCTTTCGCAGACGTCCAAGAAGATTGTGATCGAGCTCAATCCGTCCATTGCTGGCGATCTTCGGGACTATGCGGTTGCCAGCCGAGCCTTCGTCTTTTGGGTCCATATCACCCAAAACTTTCAAGACCAACCCTTGTTCCGTAAAATTCTGCGGCACACACCGCCCGACACACCCATCATGGGCTACATTCCGAATGAGTCTGTCGACGTCGCCGCCTTGAGCGCACTGGGCCACTTCCTGAATGCCTCTGATTGGCTGTCCAATGAATCCGTATGGGCTGCGTTGCCGTCGCCCGCCAGCTTGCGCCAGCCAGCCCCGAGCCCGATCCAAGCCCGACCCAACACCGTGTATATTGGCTTTATGGTGAGTGATGGGGACAATGCTCAGTACATGGAACACCGCATGCGGCAGCTGTGGAGTGACGGCGATTTGGGCAAGGTTCCCGAGGGATGGACCATGCCCCCCGGCATCATTGACTATGCCCCCACGCTGATGGAGTGGTATTATCGGCACTTGCCGGCGAATAACGAGTTTGTCAGCGGTCCTTCGGGAGTGGGGTATGCCACCGCGCTGGCGGGTGAGAACCTCACCGAGTTTGGGCGTATCACGCACGCTTTTCTGCAACGCGATCATATTGCGCTGGTAGACTATTGGGGCGTTTCCACCGCCCTGACGCCGTATACCCGAGCGGCGCAGATGGGAGCGCTGTCATTTGCCGGCAATCTGTCGCATCCTTACGAAAATGTCGGGGGAACCGCAATCTTTGCGCAGAGCAGCGGATATATCGACAGGATCTCCGGGGTCGTGCAGACGATTGAATCCCAGGCGGCCAAAGCCCCGAACAATCAGCCATTGTTTTTGAGTCCGCTGATTGATGCATGGAACTTGTCGCCCCATGACGTGTACGTCATTGCGCAAGACTTGGCCGTCCAAGGCGCTAAGACGGGTACGCATTACGTGTTTGTCACGCCAGGGGTTCTGGCCCAGACCATGACAGCCTATTACGGTCACCACCAGGCGAATCTTCCGCCGACCTCGGCCCAAGCCGTGCCGGCGCGCACCTATCTGCCCGGTGCGGGCAAGAACCTGGTTCAGAATCCAAGCGGGGGCCCCTTGCTCTTGACCTTGGGCTGGTCCGTCTTGCATCCCGGGCCGTTGTCCTATCTCCACCCCATCCCCTATCATGGCCATTGCGCTTTGTATTGGAGCTCGCACACCGCGGGAACGGACGCGGTCAGCTACTATCCAGGCCTGAGCCCTGGCCGATCCTATGAAGTTTCCGCCCAATTGGCAGGCAGCGGGACCGTCGAGCTCGCGGTCTGGAACGGCGAAAAGCTGGTGGCAGGGCCGACCGTTCATTTGCAATCCCAACCGTCCACCGTGCGGATGGCGGTGTCGGTTCCCGCCGGGGCCCCGACCGGCACGACGGGGACCGCTCCCTACCTGGAGATCCTGAAACCGGCGACGAGCCCCAAGGTTTCGGTTTACATTCGCCGGGGGTCGGCGGTTGAGACGGCAGCGGCCTCAAGCGCGTCGATGTTCTCAGAGGTGGCCAATAACCTGGTGGAAAATCCGAGTGGCGCGGGCGGAGCAACCAGCGGGTGGGACCTCGCGTATTCCGGGCGAGACGCGACACTCACCAGTACCGCGATCGGCGGGAACCCGTCGTTAGCGTGGAGCGTTAACCAGGCGATTGGGCACGGCGACTGGGTCTCGTATTACCCGGCCGTACAAAACGGAGAAACCTACACCTTTAACGTGACCTTGTCAGGGAGCGGGCAGGCAGATCTCAACGTGTGGACGGGAACGGAAAACGTGTCGGCACCGTTGCTGACGCTGAGTGGGAAGCCCCAGACGGAGGCGCTGACGGTGACCATTCCGACGACAGCGCCGGGCGGACAGACGGGATCGGCGCCCCAATTGCAGATTGTCACACCGGGGACGGAGGACGCGACGGTCGATATTCAAAATGCGTCGGTACGGTCGGAGAATCTGTCGCGGGCATCCAAGCCGCCCGTCGCCAGCACAACCAATTAGGTCCAAAATCCCGTCACAAAGGATGCAGCGACTAGGGTACGGGCCTGCTAGGATGACTAAGCCGGCGAGGCTCACCGCTGCCAAGGTGAGCTGCTTGAAGCCTAGCCATGGATTGTCAATTCCTGATTCGGCGCAGAGACTGACTCACGTGGGATCCCGCCGTGCCAAACGGCTCAGCGGGCGGACGTCCTGCCATGCGCGGGCGAGCTGACCGACTCGTATTCGCCCCGTATTCTCGGTGGGCCGAGGTCGTCAACGGGCAATGGTATCGACGCAATACAGAAATTAGTATAATTTCGTTCGAGGAGAACGTCGGTGACAAAGTGGGCTGCTGGGCAGCCCGGTCGCGCGAATCGGGAACGGACGGTTCAAAGGTTCATAGATAAGAAGGAGGATGCGTGGGTGAACCTCTACGATTTGACCTGCGAGGATATGAAGGATCCCCTGGGCATCGAGTCCCCCAAGCCGCGATTGGGTTGGAAGCTTGCGGCGGAACCCGGGGAGCGGGACCAAGTCCAATCCGCGTACCAGATTTTGGTGGCGAGCAGCCTACAGCACCTGGCCCATGATCAGGGAGACTTGTGGGATTCAGGCGAGGTGACATCCGCCGAGTCGGTTCATGTCCAGTATGGAGGACGAGCGCTCGCCTCTGGCCAGGACGCATACTGGAAGGTCAGGGTTTGGGACGGGGCCGGCCGTCCTTCGCCATGGAGTTCGCCCGCCACCTTCGGAGTCGGGATCTTGCGGGCGGAAGACTGGGTCGCCGCGTGGATTGGGCATCCCGCCGGGCGCACGGAGGTCGATCGTCCGGTGCCCGCCCCTTTTTTTCGCCGGGTGGTCACCGTGGAAAAACCGGTGCGGCAGGCGCGCGTCTACGTGTCGGGACTGGGCTATTATGAACTCACGATCAATGGCCGCAAGGTGGGAGACGAAGTCTTGGCGCCGGCAGTTTCGCGCTACGACCGTACCGTCCTGTATCAATGCCATGATATTACCCGGCTGTTGTCGCCAGGCCCGAACGTTTTCGGGGCGGTGCTGGGCAATGGTTGGTATAATAGCTTTACCACGGTCGTGTGGAATTTCCAAGCCGCGCCTTGGCGCGACCAGCCCAAACTCATCCTGCAGGCCCATATTAAGTTTGACGATGGCGAAGAGTGGGTGGTAGCCAGCGGGCCGGACTGGAAGACAACCGTCGAAGGGCCAATTCGCTTCGACGGGCTTCGAAACGGGGAAGATTACGATGCCCGCCGAGAACTGACGGGTTGGGCCTCGCCCGGCTACGACGACAGCGACTGGGTGTTGGCCCAGCGCGTCACGCCCCCAGCGGGGAGGCTCCGCGCTCAGCTGATGCCGCCGATTCGGATCACGGAGACCCTGCGGCCGGTCACCGTCCGCGAAGTCGCCCCCGGCACCTGGGTGTTTGACCTCGGCCAGAACCTGGCCGGGTGGGCGCGAGTTCGCGTGCAGGGAGCGGCCGGCACGGAAATCACGCTGAAATACGCAGAGCGGCTCCGGGACGATGGCCGCGCCGACATGGAGCATAATGCCGAGTTCGTGCAAAGCGGCGCATTCCAAACGGATCGCTATATTCTCCGGGGGGATGCGCAAGAGGTCTGGGAACCCCGCTTCGTCTATCACGGGTTTCGCTATGTGGAAGTCACGGGGTATTATTCCACGGCACCCGATCTGGACAGCCTGCACGGACGCGTGGTGCACACCGATTTCGCTTCCGCGGGTGAGTTTGTGTGTTCGCATCCCTTGCTAAATTGCCTCCAACGCGCGGTCCGGTGGTCAACATTGACGAATTATCACGGAATCCCGACGGACTGTCCCCATCGTGAAAAGAATGGCTGGACCGGTGACGCCCACTTGTCGGCGGAGCAGGTCCTATTCAACTTTGATCCCACCCCGGCTTATGCCAAATGGCTGCGCGACGTTCAGGATGTTCAGCGCCCCGATGGCGCCTTGCCCGGCATTGTGCCCACGGGTGATTGGGGCTATAACGTAGGGCCGGCGTGGGACAGCGCCCTGTTTTTGCTTCCTTGGTATGTCTATCTGTACACGGGGAACGCTGCCTTGCTGGAACAGGTCTATGACAATCTGCGCACATACTTGGCCCATGTGCTTGCTCAGGGTAAGAACTATCTCTTCGACTTTGGCCTCGGCGACTGGTGTCCGCCCTACGGCGCCGCAAACGGCTATGCCTGTCCCAATGTGGTGACCAGTACCGGATATGTTTATGTGGATGCACGCATCGCCGGATATACCGCCGCCCTTTTGGGGCGGCCTCAAGCAGCGGCATATTACCGGAACCTCGCCCGCAAAATTCGTGAGGCCTTTCGCGCAACCTTATATGACCCCAAGACCGGCAGCGTTCGGGGTGATTGTCAGACGGCATGGGCATGCGCCCTCTATCAGGGGCTCCTGGAACCCAAAGCGGCAGAGCGTGTTTTTCAGCGCCTCGTGCAGGACATCATGGACAAAAAGCTGCATCTTGACACGGGAATCTTGGGCACCAAATATCTTCTGCACGTTTTAAGCGACTATGGGCGCACCGACTTGGCGTACGCGCTGGCGACCCAGACCACGTTTCCCAGCTGGGGCTATGGGCTGGAGCAGGGGGCGACCACGCTGTGGGAACGCTGGAGCGGAGAAGGATCGCAGAACCATCATATGTTCAGCGATGTCAGCGCCTGGTTTTATCAGGTACTGGCCGGGATTCGTCCCGACCTTCGGGAACCCGGATTTAAGCATATTATTTTTCGTCCTCAGCCCGTACCTGGCCTGGACTGGGTGCGAGCCTACCACGACTCGCCGTTCGGGCGCGTGGCGAGCAGCTGGCAGGTGGATGGCACCGAGCTACACCTCGAAGTCACGGTTCCGGTTAATGGTCACGCCACCTTATATTTGCCTTCAGGATACACCAAAGACCTGACGACTGAGGGTGCTGGGATCCCGGAGCATGCGGTGGTGAAGGAATCCGGGACACTGCGCATGGCATTGGGATCCGGCACCTACCGCCTGACGGTCAACGCGGAGTACGCCTCAGGAGCATAATCCGCGGGCAGCGGGGTGATGCCCGACCAACAGGCAACGGATAGCGGGCAAGCCATCTGTTTAACCAGCCATCTATTTAAAATGGGGGATGAGGGATTTTCAGGCGTTTGACCTTGGGTATTGTGGGTATGGTGGGGATTTTGGGGGCTACTCTGTTTATGGCGGCGGGAACGCTCGCCTGGTCCGCGGGTTGGGTGTTTCTCGGCACGGTCTTGGTCTTTGCTTGGATGCTCGGGGTCTGGCTCTATCGCAATGACCGCGACCTGTTGCGAGAACGCCTGACCCTCTTCGGCAACTCGGACCAGAAAGCCTGGGACAAGGCCTTTTTTGTGGGGATCAATGCGTACTTCCTGGCTTGGCTGGCCTTAATGGCCCTGGATGCGGTGCGTTTTCACTGGTCGACGATGCCGCCTTCCCTCAGAGCGACAGGGGGAGGCATGATCATCGCCGCGTTTTACGGTTTCTTCGCGACGTTTCGAGAAAATGGCTACCTCTCGCCCGTCGTCCGGGTCCAGCTCGAGCGGGGACATACCGTGGTGACCACGGGACCCTACCGCTGGGTGCGCCACCCGCTGTACGCAGCGGCAATTCCTTTCGTGACCGGGACCGCTCTATGGCTCGGATCGTGGTACGGGCTCCTGGCCAGCCTGGGGATGGTCATCGGGCTTGGGTGGCGGGCGGTCGGGGAGGAACGTATGCTGCTCGCCGAGCTGGCCGGTTACGATGCCTATCGGTCCCAGGTCAAATATCGCTTGATTCCGTATATTTGGTGAAGTGCGGTACGACGCGACTCGGTTGGGGGGCTTAGCCATTGCCCCGCTGCCGACAGGGCGCGCAGGGTGATGCAACGCACAGGGATCAGCCCAAACGCTGCATCAACCACAGCGGAATACGAGCCTGAAAAAATCTTTTTCCGTACGGCTGGGAGCCTCCTTCCAAATGTCGCTCCAGGGTCTGCCGCACGGCCGGGCAGGACCATTCCAGCAGGGCTCTTTTGCTCGTATCAATGATGCGGGTGACCATGATCGCGATGGATCAGGGGGTTGACCCGCAGAGCAGGGGCACGATTTTGCGAAGGCAATGTCGTGAGCGGAGAGCAGGGGGGCGTGGCGACCGTAACCGGAGGTAGTAGACGAGACCATATTCCCCGGGATTGTTCAGTCGGGGCTGAAATTTGCACGGGAGGATCAGGCATCATGCATCTGAAAAGGTCGCTGTCGGGTGACGACTGGCAGGTCACCGGATGGTATACCAAACAGTGGCGGCTGCATGCCGCTATGGAATTGAAGACGGGAATTCCTCCGGTGGTGCCGCCGGTTCCCGCGGTGGTGCCGGGGGCCATCCCCGCGGACTTGCTGCGCGCGGGCTGGCTCAAAGACCCTAACGTTGGGCTAAGGAGCCTCGAAATGGAATGGGTCAACAACCGAGACTGGGTCATGGAGCGGCGGTTTGAGATCCCCGAGGGATGGATTCAAGACCGCTGCGAGCTGGTGTTTGAAGGGCTAGATGATTCCGGCGAGATCTACTTAAACGGAGAGCGCATCGCCAGCTTCGCGGGGATGTTTGAGCCCGTCGTCCTTGAGCTCACCCACCGTCTTCGCGTCGGTGTTGACGCCGAGAATGTGCTGCAGGTGGTGTTTTTTACCGCGCCTTATGTAGACGGGCAGATTGGGCACAGCCATACTATTCGCCGGCTGAAGTCGCGGTTCAACTACGCGTGGGACTGGTGCCCGCGGATGATTCCGGTCGGCATCTGGCGCGACGTGTACTTGCGCACGTTCGCGGGGGTCAAGATCGTCGACTTTTTCCCCGAGGCGAGGTTGGGCGACGACCTGCACCAAGGAACGCTGACGCTGCACCACCGCCTCGACATCCTGCATCCGGGAGTGTACCGCGCCGTCTACCGGATGATCGACGACGCGGGCCGCGAACCATGGAGCGGGGCGTGGGATCTGGAGCTTGAAGGCGGGCTGCGGGAGATCATTCACACGGCGGAGGTGGGCGTCGTTGCCCCGTGGTGGCCCAATGGCTACGGGGCGCACCCGACCTACCGGGTCGAGGTGACCCTCTTCAGCCAAGAGGGCGCGATCTCCGACGCGGCGTCAAGAACCGTGGGCTTTCGTCAGATTCAGTGGGTCAAAAATCCTGGCGCTCCGAAGAACAGCCTTCCTTACACCCTGATGGTCAATGGGCGGCGCATCTTCATCAAGGGGGTCAACTGGGTACCGTTGAGCCCCTTCTACGGGACGGTGCGACCCGAGGATTACGGCCCCTATCTTCAGCGATTCGTCACCATGCATGCCAATTTGGTGCGGGTGTGGGGCGGGGCAATCTATGAACACGACGCATTCTATCGCGAATGCGACCGCCGAGGGCTCCTGGTCTGGCAGGAATTCCTGCAGTCGTCGAGCGGGCTGACCAATTCTCCTCCGGAAGACCCGGCGTTTTTGGAGCAATTGGACGCGGTGAGCCGCGTCGGGGTGCTCCAACTGCGTTCGCATCCGAGTCTGGTTGCTTGGTGCGGCGGCAATGAACTGGCGTGGGAGGGCCCGATTCCGGTCGACGAGCGCCATCTTAACATCAAGCGGTTAAAGGGGATCGTGCAGGAACTCGATCCGAACCGGCAATTCTTCCCGACCAGCCCCTCCGGTCCCCGGTTCAGCGTTGCGCTCCAGGAGATTGGTCAAGGAGTGCATCACGACGTGCATGGTCCGTGGCAGTACCTGGGCGACGACGCGCACTACGCGCTGTTCAATCGGGACGACGCGCTCCTGCGATCGGAGACGGGGGCGCCGGGCGCATCGCGGCGGGAGACCATCGATCGCTATGCGGGAGACTGGTCGGTCTGGCCGCCGACCAACACCAATCCGTACTGGCTGCACCGGGGCGCATGGTGGATTCCGTGGAACGAACTGGGGAGGATGTTTGGCCCTTGGACAGAAACGCAAAACGAACTGGGGCCGTTTGTGCAGGCGAGCCGGTATCTGCAATTCGAAGCGCTGCGCTACGCGGTGGAAGCGACACGCCGCCGCGAACCGGCGGCCTCGGGATTCATCGTATGGATGGGCAACGAGCCGTTTCCCAATAATGTCAACACCTCGCTGATCGAATTTGACGGCACGCCCAAACCCGCGTATTACGCGGTACAGCGCGCTTTCGCCCCCTGCCAGGTCTCGGTGCGCTACGACCGCGTGGCCTACCGGAGTGGTGAGCGCTTCGTCGGACGGATCTTCGTCCACGCCGAGCGTACTGCAACCCTAAGCGGGTCGGTGAGGTCCCGGATTATCGGGGCGGACGGCGCCCTGCTCACCGAAGCGGAGTGTGCGGTGCACGGTGAGGCTCCGGTGCAAGAGGTGGGGGCCTTGATCTGGGATGTCGAGCCGGCTGCGTACGGCGTGTTCGTGCTACGTGCGGAGTGGCAGGACGCCTCCGGGCAGCCGGTCACGATGAACGAGTATGTGTTCACGGTCGATGGGCGCCATCCCTTGGAACCCTTGCGTCGGCTGCCTCCCGCGCGAGTGGCCGTCGTGGCGGGAGATCATGTGGGAGAACTCATGCTAACCAATGGCTCGCCCGTGTTGGCAGCTGGGGTATCTCTGCACGGAAAAGACGCTACGCAATTTTTGGGGCTTGCGCCGAATGCTCTGATGATGTTGCCGGGAGAGCACGTCGTCATCGCATGTTCGGATCCGTTGGTGGGTCCGGAACAGGTCACCGTTGAGGGACTCAATGTCCGACCCTGAGTCCGTAGGACCTCGGATTGCCCTACGGAATTCTGGCCAACGATGGGGTGACGGCAGTGAGGTTGGAAAGCGGCATCGACAGGGGAACCCGCGGGAGAGGCAAATGGTGACCACGCACCGGTTTGGGCTTAAAATCGTGGCAGGAAGGAGGGCAACGTCAATGCGTTTGTCTTTCGTCCCTTGGGCTTCGACGTAGCGTTTTACCGTCTCCAAGGGTGCTCCTCCCATCCTCCCGACGTAATAGGCACGGTGCCAAAAGTACGGTTTGCCGGAGAACTTTCGCAAGGGAGTCGCGAACCGATTCCGCACGCGGTGCGAACTGGCGGACTGGAGATTATTGACCAAGGCGGAGAGATTGCGTGCCGCACGGATCCCCACCAGAAGATGAACTCGCTCCCAAACCCTTACTGGGCAGGCAATGGACGATGCTGCTAGGCTTTGCAAGGCCTCTGGCGGCAGCGTTCACCGAGCTCGCCAGGTATCAGCCAGTCCACCATCACTTCAGACTTCACCGCAATCGACGGGTTGGCGAAACTGGGGTGGGCCCCGCGTCAAGATAGCGAGCATGTCCCCATGCTGTCAGGGCGAGGCATCGGGTTTTGCAAGGAACCCATCTGTGCATTAAGCCAAGCAGGGATCGCGGAGCCAGCCGGTTGCGGAATCGCCACGCGTTTTTCGCAGCGACTTGAACGTCATCTTAGGGTAAAATTGTATTATTCGCGGGAGGTGAATAGAGGTGTTCGCGCAAGATGTTCGTTGGATGCAACGCTTCGCTCACTTTCGTCGAGCAATTCATCGGCTGAAGGAAGCTGATAACCTGGCGGAAGCCCGTGCTTTGTCCGATCTCGAGCAACAGGGGATGATCAAAGGGTTCGAGCTGACGTATGAACTCGCGTGGAACATGTTGAAGGATTATCTGGAGTGGCAAGGCACCACGGGATTGTATGGCTCTCGAACGGTCATCCGCACAGCGTTTAACGTCGGATTAATCTCCGACGGAGAAACGTGGATCGACATGCTGGAAGATCGCAATCTCAGCTCGCACGTGTATGACGAAGAAACTGCCAAGCGAATCGTGTTGATGATTCACACGACATACCTGCCGCTGCTAGAAGGACTCGAATATCGCATGCAAGGCGTACAAGAAGAAGAAATCGCCGAGACCAAGGCGGACGACTAATGGAACACGGACTCTCGGGCAAAACGCTCAATACGATTCGCAATATTCTGCGCAGTCATCCCGAGGTTGACGTCGCTATCCTTTTTGGCTCCCGGGCTAAGGGAACCTATAGGCCGGGCTCAGACATTGATCTGAGCTTGGTCGGAGCTAACCTTTCACATCAGATTCTCTTGCGGATTATGAGCGAATTCGACGATTCATCCATCCCGTATTTAGTGGATCTGTCCATGTTTGACCAAATTGGCGATGCTGCCGTAAGGAGCCATATCCATCGGATGGGGCAGATCCTTTATCAAAAAGAAACGGAAGTTCGTGGGCCAGGCCGTTGGTATTTTCGAGCGTGGACGTTTAAATGACCTCCTTGGAAACATCACGATCATGGATGGCTTCGATAATTCGAACGGTGCCAGTCTTGACAACCGACTGCGTACGGGCCAGCTGATTGCCCGCATACCGTACACCCTGCCGCCGTGCACCATCGGTGGCCCCCGTAGCCGCGAAGATTACGTCGTCCCCGGCTACTAGTACAGGACGACGTAAGTCCGTTGTCATGGAATCCAATTGCCACTATTGCCAATATTGCCAATATTGGCGGTATTCATCATGTTTGTCATATTGGTCGATACGGTATTATCGGCCAAATCCGAGCTGGACTTTCCAAGGATTTCCTGCGATCATGAGGAAAACGCCCAATCGGTCGATGT
>JAJZZH010000114.1 GCA_021797675.1 Bacillota bacterium
CCTAGGAGCTTGTCCATAAATCCCCATGAGCACGTGCAAAACTACAATATATTCCACAGTTTCTGGAAACGGTACCATATATTGTGGATATGGTTGGCATGATTCGAATTAATGGACATGCTCCTAGAGACCGGAGCAGGAGCCATTCAAACCGCGCGGGCGATGTCTCGTGGCAGGCCGGCGATGGCATACGAACCGCTGCGGAGCAATGCGATAGGGGGTGCGGTGGGCTCGGCGGGTCGTAGAACATCGGCCCCGCAAGGGGGCATGAGGGATTTTTTGTGCCGGCTTCGTCCGACGAAGCCAGGCGGTGAAAGTCGATGATATCGGGGCGCAGACCCGTGATTTCGGTCCAAATTCTGGTTCGGCAATCTACATATTGTGTACTATAATTGGCCATCACAAAATATGGTGGGTGGTGATCGCGTGCGGTGTCCGTTTTGCAATCACCCGGATAGCCGCGTATTAGACTCCCGACCAGCGCATGGGGGGGCCGAAATCCGGCGGCGGCGCGAATGTTTGGCGTGCAAGCGCCGGTTTACGTCGTATGAACGCCTAGAAGAAACCCCCTTATGGGTAGTTAAGAAGGACGGTCGGCGCGAGCCCTTTGAACGGACGAAGATTTTGGGCGGCCTGTTGACCGCGTGCGAAAAGCGGCCGATTCCCCGGGAACGTTTGGAGACCCTGGTTGACGCCGTCGAGCGCGACGTGCGCGACCGACATTCGGACGAGGTGGCCACCGCAGTGATCGGCGAGGCCGTGATTACGGCCCTTCGAGAACTCGACGAAGTGGCTTACGTGCGATTTGCCTCCGTATATCGACAGTTTACCGATGTGGAAGGATTTCGGCGCGAACTTGAGCGCCTGCTGGGCCGTCAAGGCCCTAGCGAGCCGTGAGCGCCGGCTGAGGCAGGCCGTGGAGATCGTGGCTTGGCTTATCCCGGTCCATGGTGCCGACGATCCGTAGCCTAGATACATCGCAATGCGCCTCCGCCGACGCGGAGCAGGAAGGCACCACCGACCAGATGGGCATCGTCCGGGATGGGGAGTGGGCGGTACCCCAGGAGGATGCCCCGTGCTCGGGGTCGCCGTTTTGACAGCAAGGGAGGGAAAAACCGGCCAAGGGCGGAGCCCTCAGCCGGGTGGACGCGATGGAATTGCAAACTGGATTTTCTTCGGAGCTCAGCTGGAAGATATTTTTGGATCGGTATACCGTGAAAGATTCCGAACGTGCGTTTGAGGTGGGCGACCTCGCCATCGCGTTGGTAGAACCGCATCCACGATGGCCTAAAAAGGACGTGGGAATCGTGCGGGCCATCGCCGACGACGGCCAGCTAACGATCGAGTTGGTGACCGGACCCCACAAGGGCGATGTGATTGAGCGACGGCGGGTCGACTGCGACCGGCCGTTGGAACGCGGAATCGACGAGGTGGCCCGGCGGATCGCGCGAGGCGTGGCCCAGGTAGAAAAGCCTGCCGTGCGTCCCGATGTCGAGGACAGTTTCGCCAAGGAGATCGCGAGTTTAAGGCTCGTGCCCGGCGGACGGATCTGGGCGGCCGCGGGAACCGATCAGAAACTGACCTATTTCAATTGTTATGTCATTCCGTCGCCCAAGGACAGCCGCGAAGGCATCGTGGAAACTCTGGGCCAAATGATTGAAATCATGAGCCGCGGCGGCGGGGTCGGCATTAACGTTTCGTCGCTGAGGCCGTCGCGGGCCAATGTGCACGGCGTCAACGGCAGATCGTCGGGGGCGGTATCGTGGATGGATCTGTATTCACGGGCGACGGGGTTGGTAGAGCAGGGCGGCTCCCGGCGCGGTGCCCTCATGCTCCAGTTGGAAGATTGGCATCCCGACATATGGCGCTTTATCGACGTCAAGAAGACGCCGGGCATGGTGGAAAACGCCAATATCAGCCTCAGGCTTTCGGATGATTTTATGGCCGCAGTGAAGGCGGACGGCAACTGGCCGCTCATGTTTCCCGACACCCGCGACCCCGATTACGATCGTATTTGGGACGGCAATTTGGAAGCCTGGCGGGCAGCGGACAAGCCGGTGGTGGTGTACGAGACGGTCAAGGCGCGGGCCTTGTGGGATGCGATTGTGCGCGGAGCTTGGGAAGCCGCCGAGCCTGGCGTCGTCTTTGATCAACGCCATGAACGCGACTCCAACAGCTGGTACTTCAACCCTTTGATTTGTACCAACCCGTGTGCCGAACAGCCGCTGCCCGCCTGGGGCGTCTGCACCTTGGGTCACATTAACGTGGCAGCTTTTTACGATGCCGAAAGGCACGATGTGAACTGGGAGGGACTTCGGGCGACGGTGCGCATCGGGGTACGGTTCTTAGACGATATCGTCGATGCCACGCCCTATTTCTTCGAGCAGAATCGGGAAAATCAGCAACGCGAGCGGCGGATCGGACTGGGGACGATGGGATTGGGGGAACTCTTGATCCGGCTCGGCCATCGCTACGGCGATGAAGATTCCCTGCAATTCATCGATAAACTCTATCAGTTTATCGCCGTGGAAGCGTATTCCTACGATGTCGAACTCGCCCGGGAAAAAGGGGCGTTTCCGGCCTTCGACGCCGAGAAATACCTCCAGAGCGGGTTCATTCAGCGCTTGCCGGAGGCGGTTCGCGACGCCATGCGCCGGTATGGCACGCGCAACGTCACCATTCTCACCCAAGCTCCGACCGGAACCGTGGGGACGATGGTGGGCACGAGCACCGGCATCGAACCGTTTTACGCGCTGACCTATTTCCGTCAGTCGCGGCTCGGCTTTGATGAGCAATATGTGCCGGTGGCGGCCGAGTGGCGGGAGCGGCATCCAGGCCTTCCCTTGCCGCGTGAGTTTGTCGGGGCAATGGACCTTAGCCCCGAAGAGCATATACGGGTACAGGCGGTCATTCAGCGTTGGACGGATTCGAGCATCTCCAAAACGGCCAACGCATCCCGAGACTACACGGTAGAGGATACTGCCAAACTGTACGAGCTGGCCTACGACTTAGGCTGCAAGGGGGTTACCATCTATCGTGACCAAAGTCGACAGGAGCAAGTGCTGCACCTGTCGGAAGATGACCCGAGCCCAAAGGCCGAAGATCAGCCGGCGGTGAGGATGCCCGCGGTCGAAGTGTATCCTGTGCCCTCTGAGGTATCGGGTCGGACCTTTCGTAAGGAAACGCCGGCCGGCACGGCCCGGGTGGTGATTAACGAAGTCGACGACGCTCCGTTTGAGGTGTTCATGCTTTTGGGCCGCGCCGGATCCGAAGTGCAGTCCTTTATGGAGGCCCTGGGGCGCATCATCAGTCTATTCTTGCGCTCCAGCGGCGACCTCACGGCCCGGCGCAAGCTGGGATTGGTGGCCGAACAGCTGCACGGCATTGGCGGAGCCAATCAAATGGGATTTGGCGCCGGCCGGGTGTTGAGCGTGGTGGACGGGATAGCGCAAATCTTAAATCGGTACCTCATGGAAGGAAAGACCGACGACGGCCAAGTGAACGGAAAAGGGGAGCCGAGCCCGGAATCGGGCCCGCGCAAGCAATCCCACCGGGACCTTTGCCCACAATGCTCGGCACCTGCCCTGATCTACGAGGAAGGGTGTCAACACTGCACCGCCTGCGGATTTTCGAAGTGTTAGAAGACCTCTAAAATTGGTTCGCAGGAAGATCGTCGTATCGGTTAATTTATCAAGGGATTCCAATCCTACCCAGGTAGTTTGGGATTCCTTTTATTTTGTGTTAAATACCTGTGTGGGTTTGATACCTCTCGGAACAGATGTTTCAATATTTCCGAGGGGTTGAACCCACGCGATTCCTCATGCGGTATGGGCATCTCGGCATGGGATCGTCCCGAACCGTGGATACATACGCTAACCGTCTCCTGCCGGTCTTTCGCTGGGGGGCTCGTGACGAACTCGCACTCACCTTTGAGGCATGAGAAGCCGGAGACTGCGCAACTGTATGCGGTGCTGAGCGGCGAGTCCCGCCATCAGACATACCAGCGCTATTTTGTACAATGACCTTGCCACGGTCGTGCTAGAATTACACCGTGGCAAGGCATTTAGGGGCCGGTTAGCGCGCTATTCGTAGCGTTAAGCAAATGTCTGCAGGCGGTGGTGGCCAAAAGGCCTAGACTCTTCAAAAGTGTTGGCGCTAATGCTAATTGTCATCACTTCAACTAACCCAACCGCCACCAAAGTCGATAGAGTCGTGGCCCATGAAGCGCCGTAGAATCAGCCCAATGGGCCGGGATTCGCGGTTGGCTTGCGGCAAAAACCCACCGCCTACACTAAAGCGCGAATGACCAGAGGAGAATCCGGAACCTGCAATGTTCACTCCCCCATTCGAACGTCACGATGACAGTGCAATTAGTCAAACCCATGACAAAAAGCGTTAGCCAAAACACAAAACGAAGCCCCAGCCCCCGTATCTCAGGAATCGTGGTATCGCGGTATACTGTGAAGAAAGAGGAGGGAGCGCGAGCCATGACCCATCCGGTACGATTCACAGCAGCCATCACGCGCGAGGGGCAGTGGTACGTCGCTCGCTGTTTAGAAGTGGAAGTAGCGAGTCAAGGGGAATCGCTGGACCAAGCCGTCGATAATCTTCGGGAAGCCTTGGAATTGTACTTTGAGGACGTGGACCTGACGGAGTTGCCCGTGACACCGATTTTGGCGCCGGTGACGGTCGAGCTGCCGCAACCATGAGTCCACGCACGCCGATCCTGTCGGGACAGCAAGTCGCCACCGCCTTGGGACGTGCGGGGTTCGTGGCGGTGAGCCAACGGGGCAGTCACCAAAAGCTCCGCCATGTCGATAGGCGCACGGCCATTGTCCCTATGCACCATGAGCTAGCTCCCGGGACTCTGCACTCGATATTGCGGCAAATCCATTTGACGCTGGAAGAACTCCAAAGCTTGCTATAACCGGTTTGCCACCGTAGCCTGCGTTCTGCGCCGTAAGTGCAAGCCGCTAAAAGCGACTTGCGGAGCTTTTGGGGGCTTATGTACAGCAAGCGACCCGCCGCTTTGCGGCCAGGGCGTCCCTCGTTCGTTGGTTATTCAGTTTGCTCCGCGAATCGGGGACTATTGGGCCGAAAAACTACAGGCATTCCCCATTTAGCGGCTGCTGAATGATGTATGCCGTGGCCCTTTACAGGAAGGCCCTTCCGGTCAACCGCAGGGGCCGGTTGCTTGTCAGGGAGTGCTGCCGTTGACGCTAGAGATCGCGCCGCTGATACGAGAGATGGTCCAGACGACAAGCACTCCAAAAAGCACCAGCACCAGGACGGTCACCAGCAGGTTGAGACCTTGACCGTGCACAATTCTGGCATAGCTGAAATATTGGAACGGCGAGAACACGTCAAGAACGCTCAGCCTATCGGTCAGGCTGGTGATCCGACAGATCACATAGCCGACCAGCAGCAGGATGCCGATGGCGACGGAGCCCAGAAACGTCACCTAATTGCACCACCCCCGCGTCAAACCATTGCACCGGGCAGGGGATCCTCAGCGCATCGCGTCATCCAATTATCAAAATCGGGCGTAAAGCCCCTGTCTTGACGACCGAGGCGGGGGGAATCCTGCCGAGAATCGGTTGACGATCGCCTTGATATAGACTAAACTAGACTAAGTTAGGCGATTCGAGGTGACTTTAGGTGAAGTTGGTAAACATCCATGAGGCAAAAACCCGCCTTTCCCGTCTTCTTGAGGAAGTGAATCAGGGCGAGGAAGTAACGATTGCTAAGGCGGGCAAGCCGATTGCTCGGCTGGTTCCCATAACGGCCTCTCGACCAATTCGGACCCCGGGATTCTTGCGTGGGCGGATCCGTATTTCCGATGATTTCGACGCACCGTTCCCCGACGACGTGCAAGGGAGTTTTGAAGGGACCGACGAGTGAGGCTGTTGTTGGATACTCATATCTACTTATGGTTCCTCGTGGATTCTCCACGAATTAGGGCGGGAATTTCCGACCAGATTGCGGAAGCCGATGAGGTGCTGATTAGTGCAGCCTCCATTTGGGAAGCCGCCATCAAGATTGGTCTTGGCAAACTCGATGCCGATATTGCCGACCTCGTCAAGGGCATCAAGGCTAGCGGATTTTCGGAGCTTCCTGTGGATACCCGGGACGCGAGCGTGGTAGCGAGCTTGCCGCCAATCCATAGTGATCCATTTGACAGGCTACTCGTTGCCCAAGCTCTTTCCGGCCCGTTTCGTCTGCTTACCGCTGACCCGACCGTGGCCAAATACTCGGACGTGGTGCAGCTGGTGTAACGGAGTGTCCTAAATTGATGGGTTCTACCGGCCCGAGCCGCGAGCCTCGGCCTGCGGATGCAAAATTGCGAGCATTACACAAACGCCTAGGAGCTTGTCCATAAATCCCCATGAGCACGTGCAAAACTACAATATATTCCACAGTTTCTGGAAACGGTACCATATATTGTGGATACGGTTGGCATGATTCGAATTAATGGACATGCTCCTA
>JAJZZH010000186.1 GCA_021797675.1 Bacillota bacterium
CGAGATGCGCTGAAGATCCCCTGCCCGGTGCAATTGTTTGACGCGGGGGTGGTGCAATTACGTGACGTTTTTAGAGGTCAGACGGTAAAATTGTTTGACGTTCGACACCTTTGTCCCGGAACAGACGGTGGCGGGGTTACACCGTTAGATACATCTAATCTTTACCCACAGTCCAAAAGATCCTCCGATCACCGAGCCAATAGTGGGGCGAACCAGAAGTTTTCATGCGGACTGACGGATAGGCCAGCACCGGCTCGACCTGGGTAAAACCTGGGGTCCTCAGGTTGCGGGACACTGGGAAGGTCCGTCGCGATTCGCCATAGCGCGCCGCTCAGCGGCGCGGTCACGCGGGCGGTCTCATGCGGCATGCTCTCCCCGCATCCACAGAATTGGTAGGACGCCCACCATCAAACAGGCGGCGCCGACATCAATGGCGAGGGACGTTCCTCGCCATTGCGCCACCGCGCCCACCGCCCAGGCCCCAAAGGCGCCCACGGTATTGCCAAGTCCCAGCGTTAATCCCGACGCCATCCCGAGTTTGTGGGGAAACAGCGATTGGCCATAGATGAGCAGGACGGCTCCTGCCCCGTTGAGGGTGAAACCCCAGACTGCCACCGCGACCCAAAACATCCACCCGGTACCGGTGGCGACCAGGCCTCCGATCGTGGCGGCCAGGCTCGCCCCCAGCAGCGAGCCGATTAAGACGAGGCGAACGCCCCAAGCATCAGACAAGGATCCTCCCAAGAGATTCCCCACCATCCCGGCTGCATAGACGACGGCGAGGACGGCCCCGGTTTGGGTAGGACTGCCTCCACGCTGTTGCCAAACCAACGGGAGCAACATGAGGAGACTCGCGGACCCGAGACTTCGCAACACCACCAAAGCCAAAAAGCTCCGACCGCGCCGCCACGCGTCGGCCCACCCGAATGGCTGCGATCGGCGGGGAGCGGGTGACGGATGCGAGATGGTACGAGCCGAAGAATACAGAGCCCCCGCGGCCAACAACCCCGGTAGCGCGAGGATCGCCACGCCCCTCGGACCCCACCGATGCCAGAGTGCTACGACCACCAACGGCGCCAGAATATGACCGATCATGCCACTGACCATCCAGCCGCTCATGTGGCGCCCTTTATGGGTCGAGGCACCTTGACTGACGAGCGCGGCCATATGGGGGTGAAACGCGGCATTGCCCAATCCTCCCAGCATCAGCGCGATGGCGAACACCGCATAGGACGGGGACCACGCCAGACCCCAGGCCATGCCCACGCTGCCGATCAAAAGTCCCCCGACGATAAACCAGGGCCCGCCGCGCCGATCCGCCCAACTGCCTAGCACCGGCTGAAGCGCCTGGGTGGTGACCGCTAATAGTCCGGCCAATAAGCCAGCCCGTCCCGCGCCAAAATGCCATCGGATCATCAAGAGCGGCAATACCGGCAGGTAGAGGGTCGGATAGCCGTCGTTCACCGCGTGGGCGCCGGCCCAAATCGCTGATTGTCGCCAGGAGGCCCGAGGAGGTTGTCTGCTCATCGTCATGGCGTGCCTTCTCGCCCCGTGTCGGCCTGGGGATCGTGGCCATACCCCACCGCCACAAATCCGGCATTCTCCACACGACGACTCCGCGCGTGTTTTAAAGCCCAGGCCTGCTCGGAGTTAAGAAATTCGTGAGGGTTCACGTAGAGTCCTCCCTGGACGCCAGCGGGTTCCAGGCCCAAGTTAATTCGGACAGAGTCCAAAAATGGTCCCCGTGATACGCCGAGACCGGATCCGCTTGGGCCCGTGCCATGAATCAGGCCCACGACCAACCGGCCGCCGGGCTTGATGACACGCCACGCTTCGTGGAGGGCACTCTGGGGCTCGTCTACAACTTCCATGACTACTTGCATCAGTCCTACGTCAAAGGATGCCCTTGTCCCTGGCAGGTGAGTCAGGTCTCCGTGAGCCCACCACACACCGTCTGAATCGAGGAGCCCACGCGCTTTGGCCAACCTGGCGGCCGATTCATCCACTCCGACCACCGCACATCCCATACGGGCCCACAGCGCATACGCTCCCGTTCCGCAGCCCAAATCCACCCGCTCTCCTCGGCGAAGATCCAGTAGTGTCCGTACCATTTGTCGCTCGATAGTATTGACCCAGGCGCCGAGAGGCATGGCACAAAAAGCGTCATAGCGGTCCACGGCGGGATCAAAGCGCGTCATGGATTAATCTCCTCGTTCATGAGAGACAGTCGGAGAGATGGCGTGGCCGGCGGTGGCCATGCTTTCAGCAAGTACCCCGCGTGCCCCCACCGCCACATCCACCGCCACCGGAGGGCCCGCACCCAGGACCTGAACCCCGGTTTCGACGGAACGTCTCCGCAAGCTCTGTGTCATGATGTTCGGTGTGAAGGAGATCCTCGACGAGCCTTTCGAACTCGGGTTTCGAGATGAGCCCCTGCGCATAGCGTTCTCGCGCGAGGTCCAACGGATCAGGGGGTGGGCCATTCGAGGAACCCCACTGATGTCCGTTCACCACGCGAGTGACCAGGACCCAGCCCACCAAGACCATCATCACCATCCCCAATAGCGGGAAAACCCATCCCCATCCGATCATCATCGGCACAATGCCCACGTCCCTTCTGGCATGACTGATGTCGACGCCTTGCTCTGACCACGCTCTGCCCCGTCCGCGAAACTTCCAGCGGCCATCGACGCACCACCTGTTTGATCCGCAGGATCAAGCCTGACGGGCTCGCGTTCGGATGTCGTTCACCACCGAAGTCGCGGGATTGGGCCGACGGCCTTCGAAGTAGGCTACCACCATTGTGCCCACCAATGACGCTCAAAAGCCACTTTGCCCGCATGCCAATGTCGTCCCGGTTTGTACGCGTGGATGATGGGTGCGGGCTCGGCATAAAAATCGCCGCGCGCAAAACCGGCGATGCCCCGACCCATTTCAATGAAACACTCGCCGGCGCCATCAAATGTCGCCCCTGTTCCCCGCTCCGCGAGCCGGTTGGCAATGATGTCCGCGACCGCCTCCCCCTGACGGTGGGCAAAGACGCCAGCCTTGGGCAGGGGTTTACCGAGCGCCAACGGAATGCCGGCGACGTCCCCAATGGCGAACACCATGGAAAATCGGGTTTCCAAGGTGTGGCGGTCGACCGCCACCCAGCCATCGGCCGGAGCCAGCCCCGAAGCCGCTACCTCGGCGGGCACCCGGTGGGGCGGCACGTAGGCTAAGAGGTCATAGGAGACGTCTGTATCGTCGGAGAACTCGAGACGACGGGCGTCCGGGTCGACACGCGTGACCAGGTGATTCGGATGATAGGCAATGCCTCGGTCCCGTAGCGCCTCGATCACGGCTTCGCTCACCTTGGGCCCTGCCACCCCCATCGGGGCGGGTTCGGCCGCCCCGACCTCGATGGTCACTTGATCGCGGCGACGGTGTTTGCGGAGGACCCCATCGATCAGCATTGCCGCCTCATAGGGGGCCGCCGGGCATTTAAAGGGGACTCGGCTGATGAGGACCACCACGCGTCCTTGCTTCAACCGGTTCAGTTGGTCCCAGACTGCCTCCGCACCTGCAACCGTATAGAAATTGCCTGGTTCGTCCCCTAATCCCGGGACCGCGGACGGATTGAGGGCGGCCCCCAGCGCGATGATGAGCGCGTCGCCCGTCCAGCGGGCATCGCCGGCAACTACCGTCCTTTGTGCCGGGTCCAACGCGGTGATGGACGCGTTGACGATGGTGAGATTCCGCTCCCGCAGGCCGGCCAAGGGGCGTTGGACCTGTTCCGCTTGACGCGTGCCCGTCATCAGCCACAGCAGCGACGGCCAAAAGGTGTGCACCGGACTTTGGTCAAAGACCACAATCTCATCGGAATCGGTTAACTGGCGGCGGAGGCGGTGGGCGGCCGCCAGGCCCCCGACGCCAGCCCCGGCAATCAAAACCCGTGCCATAAAAGTCCCCCCTGGTTTCGTTTAGTACACGATGACCTTGTCAGCCCAGATCGTCCATCGGCTCAACTCATCCAACGAACTCTGGTGGACCCCCGGAATCAAGGCGTCGTCCGTTAACGCGCGGGCCTCCATACAGGACCCACAGGCGCCAGCTTCCACGCCGCGGCGGGTGGCAATGGTGATCATCCGTTCTAAGTTATAGTATCCTTGCGGCACCACTTGCCCTTGCCGCGCACACTGCACAGCGTCGGCCATGAAGAAGACTTTCACCTGCACCTCGGGTTCTTTCGCCACCGCGTTCGCATGGCGCAGCGCGTTATATGCCCGCTCCGTCCCGTACGGGGGATCGTTGACCATAAACAAGAGGTTCATCGGTGACACTCCTTTTCCTCATGTTGATCGCTGTTGGATCGCTTGGGTTAGCGCGGTCACCGCCACTTCAAGGTCTTCGGCGGTGGTCTCGCGCCCAAGGCTCAACCGCACCAGTCCGCGCGCGAGCTCCGGTGCCATCCCCATTGCCCGGAGCGTCGGCGATCCCGTGTCGTCCGGATGATGGCAGGCCGATCCGGTGCCGGCGCGGATCTGAGGGCACGCCGCCAGCAGCGTCGATCCCGTCCAGCCGGGATGCGCGATGGCAACGGTATTGGGGAGCCGCTCGGCTCGCGTGCCGAATATGACGAGGGCCGGACTCGCCTCACGCAGTTGGGATTCCAAGGAATCTCTAAGCACGGCCTGCCGACCGGGCCAGCCGTCCTGAAGCCCCGTGTGCGCCAATTCGGCGGCCTTGCCTAAGCCGACGATAAGGGGAACGGGTTCGGTACCGCTGCGCCGTCCCTCTTGCTGACCCCCGCCCATGAGGAACGGCGGCAAAGCGACGCCTGGCCGAATGTACAAAACACCAATCCCTTTGGGGGCGTAGAATTTGTGCCCGGCGACGCTTAAGAAATCCACACCTAAGGTCTTCACGTCAACCGGGATTTTTCCGATCGCCTGTGCCGCATCCGTATGCACCCACGCACCCACCGCGTGCGCCCGACGAGCGACCTCGGCCACCGGTTGGAGGGTGCCGATTTCGTTGTTGGCCAACATGACACTGACCAGCGCGGTTTGCTCATCCAAAACCGCATCCAACACATCAAGGCGCAAAACCCCTCGACTGTCGACCGGAATGGTCACGATTTCGGCCCCCAAGGACTCCAAGGCGGCCGCCGTTTCCGTCACAGCCGGATGCTCGATGGCGGAAAGGACGACCCGGCGGCGGTGGAATGGCCGAGACCTCCAGATCCCGTGAAGCACCCAATTGTTACTTTCCGTGCCTCCACTGGTCCAGACGATGCTCTGGACATCTGCCCCCAGTAAGGTAGCGACGGCCGCCCGGGCGGTGTCAACGGCCGCATGCACAGTGACCGCTTCCGGATAGGCGGCAGAGGGATTGTAAAAATGATCCGTCCAAAACGGGGCCATGGCAGTCACGACGTCCGGGGCTACCGGGGTCGTGGCATTAAAGTCCAAATAAACAGGGATCCCTGAGGACGGATTCGGTGCACGATTCACAGGGGATCCCCTCCTTCGGCGATGGGCCACCCCCGCGCTCGCCAGTCCGGCACGCCGTCGGCCAGCCGGATCGCGCGAAATCCGTGTTGCCGTAATGCCTCTGCAGCATGCAGCGCCAACACGCAATAGGGCCCCCGGCAATACGCCACCACGGTACGATCCTGGGGCAGCTCCGCCAAGCGATCCGTCAAGGCGTCGAGCGGCAACGACATGGCGCCGGGCCAGTGCCCCGCGGCGTACTCTTCCGCCGGACGCACGTCGAGCAAGACCACCTCTTCTTGTTTCAGCCGCTGCTGTAGGGTGGCCACGTCCAGCGTCTCCAGGGCTTCGCGATCGCGGAGAAACGCCTCGGTGATGGCCCGCATGTCGGGATAATAGCGCTCGGCGAGCCCTCGAAGATTGCGAAAGAGCTCGCAGGTCGCGGCATCGGTCAGTCGGTAAATTCGGGCGGATCCCCGGGGCTCCACGCAGACCAAATGGGCATCTTTCAGATGTTGCAAGTGCTGGGACGTGCTCCCCACCGACATCGCGCTTTTCCGCGCCAAGGTCTCCACGCTCATCGGGCTTTGGCAGAGGAGGTCGAGTATTTCCAATCGCCGGGGATGGGCCACCGCCCGCCCGATGCGGGCAATTTGCTCATAGATGGCGTCTTTAAACGCGCGGTCGGGATCCATCGTTCCATACCTCCGTGGTTCTATATATCAGTAGAATGCTGCAGATTATCGTAGCACGCGATCCCCCCGCAGTCAATCCGGGATCGTATGGCAAAGGTTCAAGAGGCGCATTCCGCCAGAACGTCCAGACGCCCCGGGTTTTCCTAGGAGCATGTCCATTAATTCGAATCATGCCAACCGTATCCACAATATATGGTATCGTTTCCAGAAACTGCGGAATATATTGTAGTTTTGCACGTGCTCATGGGGATTTATGGACAAGCTCCTA
>JAJZZH010000209.1 GCA_021797675.1 Bacillota bacterium
TTGCCAAGAGGGGGCGTCCCGCCGCCCGCGCCGTGCTGTATCAGGCGGCCTGCGTCGCGGTGGCCAAGGACCTCCAGTGGAAGGCCTGGTATCAGTCACTAACGCGGCGGCCAGCCCACCCGCTGCGGCCGAAGGCGGCAATGGTGGCGGTGGCCACGAAGCTGCTCCGTGTCGCTTGGGCGTGTATGAAGCATGGGAATACCTACGACGCCCACCGACTCTTTCCCACGGCGGAGGTGATCGCCGCCGCCTAAATCCACCGCCCACTTCGGTTCTGTCTCGGGCGTGGGAAGTCGCGTTCCTCCTATTGGGCTTTCACGTCGTGAAATGACCCCGCAAACGAGTCCGGCTCCCACGTCTTCCATACCGCACATCAAGCTGAACGAAGGATTGATCGGGCATCGACCCCGCGAGACATGGTAGGGTTCGCTAACGTGATGACGGTGAAGGAAGACCGTTCGAGAGGGAACCGAAGTGAAAGACCTTGAAATACTGCAAAAGGGTAAGAAAACAAGACAAAACATTGAGGTAGGAGGAACAAGGTAAAAATCCGGTCATGTTAGCCAGCTGCGGACCACCTTATAACGATGGCCGCGAGGCGGATCCGACATGCTCCAAGAATCTGAATAGGCTGAGGTTCGGCTCGTTCCGTGCCTTCTTGGCTTCACCCACCGCTCGATAGGGTCAGTCGGTCGTCAGGGGGTGTCTGAATCGGTGATTGCAAGGCCTCCTTCGGCTGACAAAGAGGAGTGTGATAGCATGGCTATTAAAGAGGGATGGTGAGTTTATGGATATCTTTGCCCCCGGGTCGGGAGATGCAATGCTGGCTCGCGAAGTGACGCAGTTGCGTAGGGAACTGGTGAATCATCGTATCTACCAGCGGATAGTGACGCCTGACGATCTGAAAATTTATATGAAGCACCACATCTTTGCCGTCTGGGACTTTATGACCCTGCTGAAACGATTGCAACAAGATCTCACCAGCGTGCACATCCCTTGGATGCCCAAACCGCATTCCGAATTTACTCGGTTCATTAATGAAATGGTTTTGGATGAAGAGTCCGACGAAGATGGGGAGGGAGGATACGCGAGCCACTTCGCGCTTTATCTTGAGGCCATGAGGGACATGAAGGCGAACGACCAGCCGATACGGCAGTTCTTGGAACGCTTGGCCACGCCGATACCCGTCGAGCAAGCCTTGGCAGCAATCGACCTCCCATCCGACACCGCTCAATTTGTCTTGCAAACCTTGAACCTAGCCAAAAACGGCACCATTCATGAAGTGGCCGCCGCGTTTTTCTATGGCCGCGAAGACGTGATTCCGGATATGTTCCGGCAAATGGTGGCCGATTCCTCAGAGGCGTCGAGTGCGCAACGATTCGTGTACTATCTCCGCCGTCATATTGAACTCGATGGGGACCAGCATGGACCGCGGGCGGCACGACTCTTGCAGGCGTTGTGCGAAGGAGAGGGTTCACGCTGGGACCAAGCTTTAGGGGCAGCGCGATTAGCGTTGAAGGCAAGGATACGACTTTGGAATGGGATTGTCGCTGAGATGGACGATAGGCGCTGATCTCTCATGCCTTGAAATCGGCCCACGAAACCCCAAAGATTTGCAGTCGGTCAGGGTGAAACGCAGTGTGGATTAAAACCATCTTGAGGGGGATTCCCGCGCTTCTCGCTTCGACGGTCGACAGAGCCCACGGACCAACCGGGCCGGGGTGGACGCTCCCCCCGATGAGAGAATGGACGATCGTGATGGCCCTCCGTTGCCAGAATCCTATTCGGGCCCGATGATGATCGTCCGACCTCTTGCGTCCAAGAGGTCACGACGACGGCCCGTTCGATCACGGATCCGCTTCGTTCGAGACGAGCGTGGGGGGCGCGATGCGCTTTCCTTCGACGGGCATCATCCTTTCCGTTCCCGCCCACCGTGCTGTGCCGAAGGCAGGCAAGCACCGTAGGGGTTGCCCGACGTAGGCAACAGGACGGCGCAGCGGATAGGATAGGCACGGACCTTTTGAGTGGGAGCTGATAGGGTCCGACCCTTTTCTCCAATCATTCGGCAAAGTTTGCGGTAGCATTCGCAAGGTTCGTCTTAGCCATTGTGGCATTCAACAGGAAAGACCGCCCCTGATCCCCATAAGTAGCGGTCTTTCTGTGTTTTCGTTCTCTAGGAGTCGCCTGGTGGGCGTCCTCTGACGAGGAACAACCATCAAACTCCGAGGCCCTAGGCCCCTGCGCTTGGACCCCCTTCCCATCAGCCTAGCACAGGGCCTTCGCCGTCGCCATCCACGGGATGAGGATGCGGCTTTGCGAGCACGATTCGGCCGACGCGAACAGGAATCCCACGGAGGGTGTCGAACGCTAGGGAAAGAGGTGAAACCCGGATGATCTGTGTGGAGGTGTGGAGGGATGCGGACGCGCGATGGATTGCGGCACGTCGATTAGGCTTGCAAGGCGAAGCGAGCCGGGTCACCCGGGTCGAGCAATGGCACTCGGATGCCTGCGATGCCAATGCGCCTTTTCGCGAATGGCGGGCCTTTGACCATGGACGTCTCATGCTGGCCTGGCGAATCCACGAGGATCCCCCCTGTCCTACGCCCGCTGGCCGGAATCCAGGGGCGGCATGACGACCGGAATCGGTAAAGCGCTCGGAGCCCGTCACGTCTCGGGGTTGAGATCAGGTTGGTCTGATGCGAAGACGGGCTCCGAGCCAGCCTTCGCGGTTCCGGGTTCCGACCGCTAAGGAAGCAACCTAGAAGCAGAGCATCGGAACCCGGAACCCAATGGCCCTTTTCGACACGAGGTACATAAACCCCTGCTGCCCTGAAAAATTTCGACCTGTGCAATTTAATTAGCTATCGAGCTAAAGTCCATCAGAATAAGCCTAAGCAACCCACTTCAGCGACAACTGTCGGTCCTCACACCAAGTGGGCAGGCCCTGATTGTGACTCAGCGTGGTGACCGTGGCCAAAGCCACGGAACCGGAGGGAGACCAACTCATGCCTTGGTGTTTTTGACGGCCTGCGCCGCAGAGATCGTTAGCTTTTTCACCGCGATTGCTGGAGTTACGCAAGTGCAGGGCCCGGCGTAATGCATAACAGGGAATATACGCGCGATTGCGTTCGAAATACCCGATCAATTGGTCGACTGATTGCCCGGACTTCCGTTTGGAGTCCGGGATGTCCCGAAGATAGGCGATGGCCGCGTCCACGCGGCCTAGCCATCGCAAAGGGAGGAGTTCGTCTAATACCGCATTTCGAATTTTGGATCCCCGCAGGGCTAAGCTGAGTTCGACCTTGCACTTTTCTTGGAGATGATACCCATCGAGGAGAATTCGGATCGGAAGCCAGCCAGCCAGTCGGTCCAGGATCGCCGCATGGAGCGCACGCGCGCCATCGACAAAGAATTGGATGTCATAATCGGCAAGCATCTGATGATGCAAGAGAAAGGCGATGAGTAGGCGCAAGACGGCATCGGTCCCTAGACCGTTGAGCAAATAATGACCGCGAGGGGATTCCCCATGCGCAATCGTGTTGTGAACATATTCCCGATGATCTTTCGCCGGGGTGTGAGGAGCGCGCCCGGAGGCTTTCTGTTTCTTCACCCCCACATCATCCATGGACACATTCATCGTGTGGATCGGGTTCTCATAAAATGCGGTGGCGGCCGAGTCGTCGATGCGAAAGGCCGTCGCCTTGTCATGATGATAGCGTGCCACCGCCTGGTCGATGGTCGTCTGAGGCAAACGCCTGGCCGGATCTGCCGGGTTCGGCGGCGTGACCGATCGGGGCTGCCCTTCCGGGGTAAATCCCCGGTCGGCGAACACCTGGGTCGCCCATCGGTCGCCAGCGAGTAGCGCCGGGGATTTGCACCCCGAGGCTCTCCCAGAACCGGACATGCACCTCTCAGCTCATCCGGCTCCCCTACCTCGCCGTAGGCCGTATTCCGTGTTGCCAGTGAATAAACAGGCGGGGTTCGCGTCGTGCCACGCCGCCCAGCCAATGGTCGGCGCGGCGCGGATGGTGCTCCAGTTTCTTGTATTTTCGCGTTGCCCACCGGACCAGCGCCCGGTTGAGATGCCGAAGCCGTGGATACAGGGCCGAGGGATAAAATTGACCGTAGTACTGCATCCAGCCTCGCACGACCGGATTGTACTGGCGGGCCAGATCGGCGATCGTACGCGAAACTTGCAGATGGAGCCGCCACTCATGTACGGTGTGCCGCATGGCCTTGCGGGCCGCCTGGCTCACCGCCGGAGTAACGTTGATGAAGTACTTGCCAGGACGGTTCTTGGGCCGGCGCGGGCGAAACGTATCGCCGAGAAAGGTAACGCTGGTCTCGGCATAGCTGCCACGCCGGTCATCGTCTTGACCGTAGACGATGCGCGTCTTAGTGGGATGCAGTTCCAACCCGCATTCGGCGAGCCGCCGTGCCAGGTCATCTTTCAACGCCGCCGCAGCGGCGTGTGAGCGACCATGTACCACGGCATCATCCGCATACCGTTCGAAGGGATGGTCGGCGTGCCGCCGACTCATCCAGACATCGAAAGCGTAGTGCAGAAACAGGTTGGCGAGCACGGGACTAATCACGGACCCCTGCGGAGTTCCTCGGGTTCGCGGTTCCTGCGAGCCCTCGGCTCGCTATAGAGCAGCACCCACGGATTGTCGGTGTGTTTCCGCACCGCCTTCATCAACAAGTCCTGCGGAATGTTATCGAAGAGGCCCTTAATGTCGAACTCGAGCACCCAGTCGTACCGCCAACACCGCGTCCGGGTTTGGGCCAAGGCATCATGCGCGGACCGGCCGGGGCGATACCCGTACGAGTCCAGATGAAAGATGGGTTCCGCCAGCGGTTCGAAGGTGAGCTTGACGACCGTCTGGGCCCTCCGATCGGCGACCGTCGGGACGCCGAGTATCCGCACGCCCCCGGCTTTCTTCGGAATTTCCACGGCCTTGACGGGCGGGGGAAAATAGCTGCCCGAGGACATCCGGTTCCAGATTTTGTAGAGGTTGTTCTGCAAATCCTTCTCAAACATCCGAAGACTTTCCCCATCGACGCCTGCGGCGCCGCGATTGGCTTTGACCCGTTCGTACGCCTGATACACCAGCCACGGGGAAATGGTATACGGTTTGGGCTTATCCATGTGTTCCTCCCTTGCGGTTGAGTCGAGTAGCCCGCAGGCACCGTAGTTTAGGGGGACGGTCGCTCCGTTGACCGCCCCTTTCGGTTGGCGGTGCCTCAGCACGCCACCTTGCCCGAATTCCTGGAAGCTCTCTAAAATTCCGTACGTCCGGTTTTCCCGGATACGGCTTCAAACGACGACTCCACCCGGATTCTGCCTCGGCGGAGCCGAGGCTTAAAGGCACCCACCTATCCCCCCCAGCTTCGTGAGTTGGCTCCGACCTACGGGTATCCCTATAAGGTCGCGGTCCTCGAGCCACAGCTCTTGCCGCGACAGCGGGTACCGTGAGTCAGCCACAGGTGCTTCCCTCGCCAGCGGTTCTGTTGTCCGCCAGGTCCGCAGTACTACCACCCGATCCGCCAGACGTGGCGCCACCCCCCGATTTCGCGGTTCCCGCTGATACGGGCGGCCTTGCCCTTCGCGGGTGCTCCAGGCGGGCCCCAAGTCCTTCCCTGCTTTGCCAAGATATCCTTGACCCCATGCCGTCTCCCATACGCCGGAAGGACCATCCGGTGCCCGTTCCCATCACTTCCCGGATGCTACCCGTCTTCGTCCTTCGGTGCGGGGCTCGACTCCTTCCTCATTCCCGTTAATCCGATTTCACGGGGACACATTTCGACGCGGCAGAGTTCGCTTCATGCTACGGCCTGGTGTCTTGCTAGCCCCCGGGTCGGACCTCGCCCTGCGGCGACCGGGACATGATCCTCGCGGCTTTCACCAGGCGAGTCGCCTCCTCCTGATGCGCGATTGGCTACGTGGCCGAATGGGAAGTTGCCACGGTCGGACTCACTCCGACTGGATTTCTTAGGTTATAGGCTGCACCACCGAACAGGGTCCTGAGATAATGGCCCCGCTTCGCTCCACGGCCATTACGCCGCTTCCTCACTACGACCAGGACCTCTGCCCCTTGCTGGGCACCGGTACTTAGGGTCTTGTGGGGCTTCCACTGGGCCGGTTCCCTTGGCATCCCAGCGAAGGTTCCCACGTTGCCCGCCGGAGCCTGTGCTAGGTTCTGGCCCCCTTCATGCCGGCCACCGTGGAGCCAGTAAACAGGTGCCCGCTCCACTTGTCCCGGGTTAACGACTACCCCCCGGTTTTGATGACGTCCCTACGCTTTC
>JAJZZH010000149.1 GCA_021797675.1 Bacillota bacterium
GAACTTCGTCGCCAAAACCAAACCTGCCTTATTATACGACTACCCACGGCGGTTTTCGCAAGAAGGAAAAGCATCCGTATCCGGTTCAAGAAAGCATTTAAACCACCGCGCAGCGGTTTAGTCCAACACGAATTATTCTCAGGAAGTCCACCTAGGGTGTCTCCCATCCATACGTACCTGATATGATACCGACTTAAAATGTTCTCCAAACGCGCCTTTGAAAAGTCGGGGTTGAATCGTGACGCAGGAGTGGTTCTTACGTCGACTAAATAGTCGCTTTTCGTTTGTATGACAAGTCATCAGTGATGACTTGTCATACAACTTCATTTCGGTCTGCGAGTTCATCGCGATCGCCCTCGATCGGCCTGACGAGCAAGATTCTGCGCCCGTTGGGCTTGCACGACCGGGTCCTGCCAGGCCTTCTCCACCGTCCGCTGCGCATAGTCTTCCAGATGTCCTGGCTTCCGGGTGGCAATGTGAGGCGATCCTTGGACCAAGGCTTGTGTAATTTCACGGGCAGTATACTGCCCGGACCCCGCCATCGCCTTGGCGATCATCCAATCCAACTTCGACCAGTCGGGGTGCGGATAGCGAGCTTGCAGGGCTTGGGCCTGCCGATGATACTCGTCAACCGGCTTTCGGTGCCCCCACGACGGCCATCCTCGGGGCGACTGCCACTCGGTGATGGCCGCGAGCCGCGTCTCTTGCTCCTGTCGCGCTGCCTGGTGGTCGAGAAACCGGGTGGCTTTATCCAAGAGCTCTTGCGCTTGGGTCATCACCTGGCCGCTCCATTCCCGCAAGAGGACATAGGGGTGCAATCCCATCTCCAGCAGCCGATTCGGCTTCTGGTTCGTGAATCCCGCCAACCGGCCATAATGTTGAGCGTCCGCGCTATTCGGGTCGCCGCCGAAGTCTTGGGCCACGTCCTGGGCTACCACCTTGCGAATGTCCGGGTCCACGACTTCCCGCGAGAGCTTGAGCCACGCTTGCAAGTTCCCGGGACTCGTTTCCGTGACGATGGCCGGGTGAAAGCCGTGGCCTTTGAGACGATCCACGGCGGCGGGAGTGAGGTCGTCCACGAGCACCAACCCATGTTCGCCGGCGGGTTTCACGTAAATATCATTGCCTTGCGCGTTCATCCGCTTCAGCCAGGCCGTATTCTTGAGCACTTCATCCAGGGTCCAGAGCCGATCCATCATCTTGCCTTGGTGCCCGTCCCGAATCCCAAGGTCGAAGCGGTCTACCCCGAAGGCGTGGAGTTGACGTTGGACGGCTTGCGTGGTGCGGTCACGGACGGTTTCGAGAGCGGGGTAGACGTCACTGGCTTGGCCGAGAGCCAAGGCCACAATCCGATCGTGAGCAGCGCGGCCAAGACCCCCGTCACCACCGTCAGCCCGTAATGTTTCCACCCCAGTTGCCACCCCGCTTGCCGAAGCAGGTGTGCCGAATTCTGGGTCAACCGGTCGGTTGCTTCCGTCAACCGCTGGGCGGCTTCCTGCAGTTCGGCCGGACTCCGTTCCCACGTTCGGAGCAAGGCTTGGCTCTGCGCTTCTAACGCCCGCACCTGCGCCGTACTCTCTTGTCGTAACTGTGCTAAGGTCGCCCGCGTCTCGTCCGTCAACGCGGCCATCGCTTGGGCCAACGGCTCCAGCGGGGTCGCTAACTCCTCGGCGCTCTGCACCTTCGTTTGGCGCAAGGTCTCGAGTTGTTGCGTCATATGCTCGACGTGCTTCCCGTTCGCGACAGCGGTTAACTGTCGCAAAGTCTCGGTCTTGCTCATAGGTCACCCCTTTCTTCCCTAGACCAGCTGGGCTGTACGCCTTGCCTAGGTCGCTTCCCTTCATCAGCGTCTCCTCCAACCGATACATCAGCCCGGAGACTTTGGCACCCTCCAACTGCACCGTGGGAATCACCTCCACGCCGACGGCTTCTAACCGGTCAATGTAAGCGGTCAAGCTCCCACAATCCTGCTGTGCCGCGGCACAGAGCCCCTGTAAGCGTTGTTTGATGCTCAATTGGCCCGTCCGCAAGGCATACTCGATTTCGCCCTTCGTGGGGGCTTTCCGCTCGGCCTCCCGACTGGGAGCCACCGGGGTCAATCCGTACTCGCGTTCCAAGGTCCGCATCAAGGCCTCCTGCCGCTTCCAGTCCTGACTGTCACTCACCACCGCGCCGGTAAAGGCAATCCGGTTCGCCACCAGGTGAATGTGCTCATGGTCCGTGTCAGTATGGCGGCTCATGACATATTGGTTCTCGGTCAACCCCATGTGGGCCAGATACCGATGCCCCACCGTGCGCCACTGATCATCCGTCAGGTGTTCGCCAGGCGGTAACGACAGCGCCACATGCACCACGGCTTTCCCGAGAGTCGGTCGCAATTGGCGGACTTCCCCCAACTCCCGCGCCATCGCTCGCGGAGTCTGGCCTGAAAGATTCGTGTCCAAGAGGATGCTCTTACCCTCTTGCAAGTCGTACTCCAAGGCTCCGCGAAAGCCTCCGCCTTTGGCCATTTTCGCAATCACGGGTCTTCACCCCCTTGTCCGAGTAGCGCTAACCGCAACCGGGCCACTTCTTCCATGAGCTGCTGAATCATGGGTTCGTGGATGGTCACGGGCCGACCTTCGTGAGCCAGCCGGGTCAATTGGTTCAAATTGGCGCTCAGCCGCGCCAATTTCCCATATTCCTCAATGTTGATCGCCGGCGCCGGCGCCGACGGCAACCGGCGTTTTAACGCGGCATCCCGCAACCATTGCGCCGGGGTAATATGCAAGGCCTCCGCCTTCGCCTGTAAGGCCGCATATTCCGCATCGGTCACGCGCACGCCAATCGTCATCCCCCGAACGTTAGCCGGGTCTCCTTTAGGACGGGCCACGGGGCTTCCTCCTTTCCTTTCCCCTAGCCCGCAGGGCTAAGGGGGGGTGTAGGCCCGACGGGTTCCGTTCACGATGGCCAGTATGACTACGAGTCGGGATGGACTTGTCCGCCGGGCGGATAGCAAATTAATAGAAAGTGATATGCCGTCAACGAGTGAAAAACGGCAAATTCCCGCAGAATGAGTCGTCCGACACGCACAGCAACGTCTTGAATCTCACCCGGCATGACCTATTCCCAGAGCCGGTTGCCCTCTTTCAGGGTCCCGTCGCTCACGTTCCCGGATCCGTCGGTTCCAGCGCCACGGCATACCCCTCATGCTACGGACATACCATGAAGGGAAGTCCAAGCGGGGTGAGATGGCAGAAATGGACGAGGAACGAGAACCGAAGCGCGGTGCGGTCATCGTCACCGGCTTTACCATGCTGCTCTTGACGGTGGCGTTGATTGTGTTTTCGGAACACGGCTATCATGCGACCGTGGCTGCGATGCGACTCTTTTTTGACGTGGTGTTTCCGTCGTTATTGCCATTCTTTATCATTTCCGATGTGTTGTTGTCGACAGGCATGGTCCACTACCTCGGCGTGCTCTTCGAACCTCTGATGCGCCCGCTGTTCAACGTGCCCGGGATTGGCTCGTTTGTCTTTTCGATGGGGCTTGCCGCTGGCTATCCCATGGATGCGGTATTGACCGCCAAGTTTCGCAAGCAGGGGCTTTGCACCAAGATCGAAGGCGAGCGCCTCTTGGCCTTCACCAATTCGGCCGAACCGAAATTTATTTAGCAAAGGCTTTTTCGGCCCTCCAAGTGGAGGGCATTTTTCTTTTGCGAACTTTACGGGGAGGCTTGCTTGTGTCCAAAAACATTACGAAACAGCAAATCATCGCCTGGTTGACTAGTCTGATTGATCAGGTGGAACCGCCGGACCAGGTCGTTCAAGCCCTAGCGGCCCTGCAAGATTTTATTACCTGGTGGCAAGCCATCCGCGATCGCGGATGGGATCCTCGCCTCTGGACTCCGCAAGACGAGGAGGCATATCGGCAGACGATACCGGTGGCGCAGTGGAGGCACACGTTTGTCTGGCTTCACCGATTTCGGCAATGGCTCGTCGACGAGGCGGTGCTGCAGAACGACGGCGACCCTCCGTGAGTGCACATGGCCGCTCAGCATCAGGTGGTCCCAGCAATAGCTGGGTTTTTTCTTTTTTACGCAGAGATGACTTTCCCCTTTGGGAAGAATTGGCCAACCATTTCGCGTCGTAGGAGGAACCTCCGTGCACACCATTATCCGCGTTCAAAAAAACCGTCAGAATCCCTATGTCATGATTCGCAACGCCCTATTCGAAGACCCAGCCCTCAGCTGGAAGGCAAAAGGGCTGCTCGGGTATGTTCTCTCCCGCCCAGGCGACTGGCACATTCATGTGCGCGACCTCATTCATCGCAGCACCGATGGTCGCGACAGCGTCTATGCCGCGCTCCGGGAGCTCAAGGTTCGAGGCTATGTTCAAGAGACCGTCCAGCGCCATTCCCATGGGTTCATTGTGGCCCGCGAATACGTTGTTTTTGAGGAGCCCCAACTTGATCCGGAAAATCCGGATCAAGTCTCCACCGCACTTGATCCGGGAAAGCCGGATCAAGCTGTACCTGATCGGGAAAAGCCGGATCAAGTGGAGCCGCTGAAAGCCTATCAGGGCTTGGAATTGCGGGCGCAAAAACCGGACTTACTAATAACTGATCTTAGTAATACTGATAAAGAACAAGACTTAAAAGATCTACAAACGCCGGAAACAGATCCTTCGACTTCTTCGAAGTCTCAGGATCTGGCGGCAAAGCCGCGCGACGCGTCAGTCGGAGTCGTCCCAGTTGCCTCCGAACCCGCCCCACCGGAACCGCCATTGGCTTCCTCGGACGCTCAGGGGGCCCGTAGAGAGGACCATGACCGGTCCTCTGAGACCTCTGATACCGTTCGAACCGCTGAGTCGCCCTCTAGTAGCCTTTGCGACCCGGTTAGCACGGAAGAACAGGATGGCGAAGTCGATCTGCCGAAGTCGGACGGGCCTAGATCCGTTAGCTTGTCCTCAACGGGCCGACCGTTGGCGCCCGAGGCGAAGCAATTAGCCGATGCCCTCAAGCAGCGGCTGCAGGAACGCGGCGTCACCGTCTTCCCACGAGACTGGCACCTGAAGGCCCAAGCCAGTGCCCAGCGGCTCTTAGCCACGTTGTCGCTGGCCGAGGCGGAAGCGCTCATGGAGTGGGCCCTCGCCCATCCCTTTTGGGGTACGAAAATCACCGACTGGTACCGGATTGTCGCCCTAGCGCCCGAGTGGCAACAGGCACGGCACCCGGGGAAAGGAGGATCCCCCCATGGCCCAAATCGACTGCCAACCAGTCTCACTGCCGGACGGCACGACGATCAAGGTTCCCTTGATGCCCTCATCCAAGGGCCCTGACCCCGAGCCGGTGGTCTGCGACCGGTGTGGGCAATGCGTGGACGGGGAATGGCGGGTCGTGCCGCATTTGGCCTTGCGCATCTGGCAGTGGCACTTTTGTGATTGCATGCAAACGGCCATGGCCTATGCGGCGGAGCTTCGAGATCGGGGCCAACTGCCCGAACAGCAGCGGGCACGACGCGAGCAATTTGATCACGACCAAGCGGCCTGGTGGACGGTGTTCCCCCAGTGGCCGCGGTCCACGCGGGCTAAGCGGCAGACCTTCGCCACCTTCGAGCCCCGCCCCGGAGCCGAAGCGACGTTGGCGAAGGTGAAGGCTTGGGCCCATACCTGGCCCCAGGACGGATTTTTGGTCACCGGGCCGGTCGGAACGGGGAAGACCCATTTGGTTCGGGCGGTGGTGCATGCGGCGCTCGCCGCCGAACGCCACGTCTTGTATACCAGCACGCCGTATCTGTTGGAACGCTTGCGACCGGATGCACGACCCGACGCTCCGAGCATGGAGACGGTCCTCGATTTGCATTACCGTGCCGACGTGGTGGTGTGGGATGACCTCGGCACCGAAAAACCGACCGAATGGGTGCTGGATCGGCTCTATCTCCTCGTGGACACGTGCTACGAAGCGGAACGGCCGATGCTCATCACGACCAACTACGGCCTGAATGATCTCAAGGACCGGGTGGGCGACCGGATTGTCAGCCGGCTGCTCGAAATGGGCCCGGTGTGGTCGGTGGGCGGGGACGATGCCCGGGTGCAGATCGCGCGCGCCCGTTTGGCCGGGGTGTCGTGATCGAGAAACGCAAGAAAGGGGTGTGGGCAGATGATCCATCATCTGAAAATCCTGCCGCAATACTTCCACGCCATCGTGCAGGAGGAGAAGCCGTTTGAGCTGCGCCGCGAAGACGACCGCCGATTTGCGCGGGGCGATGTCCTGGTGTTGCGTGAAGTCAATCCGGAGTTGTTCGAGATAGATCGGA
>JAJZZH010000160.1 GCA_021797675.1 Bacillota bacterium
AATACCGTATCAACCAATATGCCACACATGATGAATACCGCCAATATTGCCAATATTGGCAATTGGATTCCATGACAACGGACTTACGTCGTCCTGTACTAGCGCGGACGGAAGCTTAAAATGCTGGTCTTCCCGTGGGCCGCCTTGGCAACCCCAGCCAGCGGCGCACCATCCACGCGAATCGAAACGGCAAAAATGTTGCCAATCCACACCTTGACCGACTGCCGACCTTGGAGCGTCGCGTGCTGGCCCGCACGATACGTATGACCAGCCTGCCCCAAAAATCTGCCGTCGATCCACCCCGATATCCAACAGGGCGCGGTAAACGCCAACTGCACGCGAACCGGCTGTCCAGCCGGGGTTTGGTACTTCGCCCGGTAGTACGGCTTACTCAATGCCGACGAAATCAGCACGGGAGGGGTCACCGCGGGCACAGAGTGCTTTCGTTTGGGCTTCCGTATTTTGGCCGTCGGCGGGGTAGCGGTTCG
Source organism: Bacillota bacterium (assembly GCA_021797675.1). Lineage (GTDB taxonomy): Bacteria > Bacillota > Sulfobacillia > Sulfobacillales > Sulfobacillaceae > JAJZXC01. The sequence continues at coordinate 489 of JAJZZH010000160.1, forward strand.
CTTCGAAGGCGTCGAAGGCGATGGGTGCGTAGTGACGGGAGCCGAGGCTCGCTGCGTATGAACACCGGCGGCGGCGGGAAGCACGCCATGGCGTGCCAGCCAAATTCCCGCAATCAGCAGGCCAACCAGCACGACGACCAGCCACACCAAGCTTCGCGTTGAAAACGCCGCTTCGTTGATGCGTAACCGCTCGCGGGAAAGACGACTCATCTGGCGTCGAACTTTGGCGCGGCGGCGCCGGGTCCGCGAGCGCGGCGGCAGCGGTTGGCCCGAAGCCGTGTCCAAAGCTGTCCGCACTTGGTGGGAAGGCCATGCTTCCCCTTTTGCCTCCAGCTCGTGCCGACGCACATTCAGCAGTTCGTTCCCGTCGAGCCCCAACCAGCGTGCGTAACTCCGACAAAACCCTTGAGCATAAACTTCTCCGGGCAGGACGCCCCAGTTGCCCTCTTCCAGCGCCACCAAGAAGTCTCGTCGAATGCGGAGTGCCTCCGCCGCCTCTTCCACGGACAGCCGCCGCCGAACGCGCTCTTCATATAACTGACGGCCAATGGTCTGCGCGGAAGACCCTTCCATAAAGATCGCTCCTTGTCGGTTGGAGTCCTTTCTTATTACCCTACCACCAAAATCATAACCCGGTCCACTTGCTGCCGCATCGTTGCAGATTTTCTCGACACCGGCAGACAAGCTGCGCTGAAGCCCAAGACCGTCCGTGCACGATCCCATCGCTGCTTGCGACTTGGTATAATGTTCGACGGAGGAATGTCCGTGCGCATAGCGATTTTAGGCGGTGGCCAACTGGCCAAAATGACGGCTCAAGCTGCCTCGACGCTGGGCATTGAAAGCTTGATCTGGTCCGCCGAACGCTTGGCTCCGGCCCTGGCGGTCAGCCCGCGAGCCACCATCGGCAGTCTAGACGAGGCGGCGATTCGCCGGCAGTTAGTCGAGCACAACGATGTCATTACCCTCGAAAGCGAATTTGTTCCCGGAAAAACGCTGCGGGAGCTCGAAGAAGCTGGGGGGCGCGTTCTGCCGCGGCCGGAGTCGGTGGCGGTGATCCAAGACAAATGGCTCCAAAAGTCCGCCCTGGCGGAAGCCGGGTTGCCCGTAGCGGAGGGCCGCCCCCTGCCTGACGTGACGGCGGCCCATGCCGCCGCTGACGAACTGGGCTTCCCCTTGGTCGTAAAAACCCGGCGCTTGGGCTATGACGGCCACGGAACCGTACTGGTCCCCGACCACACTCGTCTGCAATCACTCTTCGCAGAGCGTCGGCCTGACGCGTCGGCCTGGATGGCTGAAGTGCGGATCGAATTTTCCCACGAACTCTCGATGATCGTCGTTCGCGGGCTGGACGGGGGCGTAGCCACCTATCCCCTGGTTAAGACGCTGCAACCGCAATTCGTCTGCGAGGAAGTGTGGGCGCCAGCTCCCGTGCCGGCTGCGATCACCGCCGCCGCGCGCCAGATTGCCTTGCGGGCCGCGGCAGCGCTGGACGTCGTCGGGGTACTTGCGGTGGAAATGTTCCTGGATGCCCAGGGCAACCTGACCATTAACGAACTTGCACCCCGGCCCCACAATTCCGGGCATCTCACGATTGAAGCATGTGAAACGTCGCAATTCGAAAATCACGTGCGCGCTATCTGTGGATTTCCCTTGGGTCTGACCGATCTCCGTGCCGCGGCGGCCGTCATGGTCAACATCCTGGGGCGCCAGGAGGAGACGGTTTCCCCCCGACAGTTAGCGCGGGCCCTGTCGGTTCCGGGCGCCCACATTCATTTTTACGGCAAACGGCAGTCGCGCTTGCTCCGCAAGCTGGGCCACATCACCGTTGTCGGGGATTCGTTGGCCCAAGCCCGGGAACGGGCACTCGCCGCGCGGAACTTGATTCCGTTTTAACCCGGCAAATCAACCAGACTCCTAAAGGAGTGGACAAAGTGGCTCTTCCGCGGGTTGGCATCATCATGGGAAGCGATTCCGACTGGCCGATCATGCAAGATGCCCAGCGTATTTTGGATGAATTTGGGGTTCCCCATGAGGTCCGCATCGTATCAGCGCACCGCACTCCCCAACATATGGCCGAATACGCCCAGCACGCCGCCCAGCGTGGGATCGGCGTCATTATCGCCGGAGCGGGCGGGGCAGCCCATCTTCCCGGTATGGTGGCCGCGCACACAATCTTACCGGTCATCGGGGTGCCGGTGCCGAGCCGGCATCTAGGGGGCGTGGACTCCCTCTATTCCATCGTGCAGATGCCAGCGGGGGTGCCGGTGGCCAGCGTGGCCATTGGCGGCGGGACCAACGCTGGCCTGCTGGCAGTGGAAATCCTGGCCGTCTCCCAGCCGTCGCTGGCCGACCGCCTGCAGGCCTACCGCCACCGCATGGCGGAGGCGTCGCTGGCCAAAGACGAGAAGATCCGCAGAGAGACTCGCACCGATTCGGTTTAGACCATCCAAACGGGACGGATACGCTGCGTCGGACCTTGTTTGCTTCGCGCTCTGCAACTCATGTTTCGCGTTGCGTGGTTCGAACCGATGAATCCTCGGCTGGCCGTCGCAAACAACGCCGCAGAGCGGCTTAAGCGACGAGTGTGCTCACCCTCCTGCTGTTGTCAGAGCGCATCGCCGGAATCCATGTAAAGGAGACTGAGGTAACTGTGCAAGCCCAACGCGGCGGTGACGCGTTCGCGAAGCGTGAGAGAACGGACGCGTATGTGGTCACCTCTGCACCGGAATCGTGGGAGTTGGCATTCGAAGATATTCGAGATGCGGACCCGGAGGCAAGACTTGTGAAAGGTCTAAGCCCGGGTGTACTGGTCGTCCAATCGGAATTGGCGCTGCCAGAATTGACGAAACATGTGCGCATGCACGGAACCTTCGTGCGGCATATATTCCCGCTCATTCAGGTGCTTTCCCTGCATGAAGCACAGTCCGACGTTGCCGTGCTCGTCGACCGTTGCTTGTCGTTAACGGCTAAGTTGGATTCCCTAAAATCGCTGTCCGTTCAAACTCGGGTCTTGGGAGGACGGGCCTATAGGGGTTACGATGTGAACATTGCCGTGTCAGCGGCGTTGGCAGAATCCGGATTTCACGTGGATGTTAAGCATCCAGAGCAAGTAATTTCCATTGTCTGCACCGACACGGAAGGGTACATCGGGGTTTCCGCGGCAAAGCACAATCTGAGCGACTGGGCAGGCGGGATCAGGCGGTTTGCCCGAGAGGATGGTCAGATAAGTCGGGCCGAATTCAAACTCTTAGAAGCCCTTGAGGTTTTTTCCCTGCAGATTAGCGCGGGCGGGATGGCTCTGGACTTCGGGGCTGCACCGGGAGGCTGGACAAGGGTTCTGAGAAGCAAGGGGTTGCGCGTGGTTGCCGTGGACCCCGCACCATTGGACTCCCGGCTGAAATCGGATAGCAATATTATGTATGTTCCGGCAACTGCCCAGGAGTATTTGTCCAAATTCGCACAGCCAAATTCTTTTGACCTCCTCGTCAATGACATGCGCATGGACCCGATTTCCAGTGCCAACCTAATGTGCCACGCGGCCCCGCTGTTGAAAGCGAACGGAGCCGCTGTAATGACGCTTAAGCTGAAGTCCAAAAGCCAACGAAAGCAAGTGCGTCACGCGTTGGAGGTACTCGTGAGTCGTTATGCGGTGTTGGGCACCAGGAAGCTGTTTCACAATAGAAGTGAGGTTACCGTTGCTCTACAACAGGGCTAGACATCAATCGGATCGGCGCAGGCGCCCGCAAGGGATCGCCTCCGTCCGCAGTTTTCCCGCCTTCGGCTTTCGGGCCGAGGGCCGAGGAAGGTAGCGGACGTCAAATGCGGTCCCCTCCGCCATCGACCGCAGCCCGACATGCAGGGAGTCCCGTATGCTGAGCAAGAGCCCGAGGGGTCTTGCGCCAGCCAAAAAGACCAGGCCCATTAGCGCTCACCGCACTCCCGGGTCCCTCATCCGGCACGGCTCCCTCAACCTGCGCTGCCTGCCTCGGGGATCTCCCGACCCTGGTGGGACCCATGGGTTATTTTCCACCAGGGCAAGGTACCCCTCAGGGCTCGGACAATCCCATGAAGCCGCCGACCGCGCGTCGTGCAGTACCGCGATCGCCCTATGAACTTTCCCGCCGCAACCCTCACGGGTTTTTGGGATCGCTCCCGGAAGTTCCTGGCTCATTGATCGCTGCCCCGGGGGCCGTTGCGCGGCCTCTTGCGTCGCCGGGATGACAAGGCATTACGGACGGACGTTGGCCAGCATCAGCCCAAAAATACCCAATAAATAGACCAGGGAATACCGAAAAGTACGTTTCGCCCAGTCAACCGCAGGCAAGCGTTCCCGCAAGAGGCGGATCAATAAGAAGATAAAGATCAGGCCGAGCACCATCGCCCCCACCCCATACTCCCATCCCACCACATGGGTGGCCCACAGCAAGACGGAACTGATGGTCAACAGCACGGCATAGACCAGGCTTTGCCACTTGGTCGCACGCTCCCCGCGGATCACGGGCATCATCGGCACCCCGGCTCGGACGTAATCGTCGTTTTTGTACAGCGCAAGCGACCAGAAATGGGGCGGCGTCCACAGAAAGATGATCAAGAACATGCAGGCGGCCGCGGCCGTCACATGCCCGGTCGCCGCCGCCCATCCGACCAAAGGCGGAAATGCTCCTGCTCCTCCGCCGATAACGATATTTTGCGGGGTCGACCGTTTCAGCCAGATCGTGTAGACGAGCACGTAATACACAAAACCCGCAAGCGCCAGCAATGCCGTCAGACGGTTGACTTCAATCGCCAACAGCAAGAGCGAAAGCGTCTCCAGTGCTAACCCAAAGCCCAGTGCGTGCTGCGCCTGCACGCGACCGGCAGGAATCGGCCGCTGCATGGTGCGGGTCATGATCCGGTCAATATCGCGGTCGTACCACATGTTCAAAGACGCTGCACCACCCGTGGACAACGCCAATCCCAACAAGGTATAACCTCCCAGCCGCCACGTGGGCAAATGCCCCAGGGCAACGATCATGGCGCTGAATGCTGTGAACAGGAGTAAGAACATGATTCTCGGCTTCGTCAAGGCGACGTAGTCAGCGATCACGCCAAGCATTCCCTCCCCGCGTGCGGGCCGTGCCTGCTCCATCCCTTCGGTCGCCATCTGCACCTTCCTCATCACTTCTTTCTAGTCGATCTCATGGGGCTTGCCACCACGTTGCACTGCATGGCCTCAGGCCTGGGAAGACGTTGAGGGCTCGGTGGTCGGAATCCTCCGATTAGGCACGCGGCTGAAGAGGATCACCCCCAGCACTGAGGCTACCGCTACCGCTCCGTACATCCCCCGGAATCCATGCCAGGCTTCAGCCATGGTCAACACAATCGGTCCCGCGGCCACCCCCACCGACCGAAACACGGCCGTCAAGGCCAACGCCTCCGCCGCCTGATTTTCTCGGTAAAGGCTGAGACCCAACTTATTGATGGGTGCGCCCACGGTAAATGCGGTACCCACCCCAAATAACATCATGGCCAAAATGAAGCGGGGCCAGGTCAAGGGCGTAGAGGCTAGGAGCAGTGCGCCTCCTGCGGCCGATAACAACCCCAGCATCAAGACGAGCCGAGCACCCATCCGGTCGGTCATCATCCCTCCTGCGCCCGACAACAGAGCTCCCGCTCCTGCGGCCGGCATCAAGGCCGCGCCTGAAGCCAAGGGCCCAATGCCGAAGGTGTGCTGGGCCAGCGCAGGCACAAAGACGGCTGAAGACATATCGAGGCCAATCACCGCGGCGCCCAGGATGAGCAGAATACCCACCCGGTTGACAAGCGGGCGCGCATCGAGGAAGGGCGTAGGGGCGGTTCGCTGGCGATAGGCAAAGCCTCCCGCGGCGAGCAGGGCGAGCGCCAGGAAGACCAAACGGAATCCCCAACTGTGGCCGGATATAGCCAGCAGTCCGGCGGCCAATACCATGGCAAACGCAACCCCTCCCACCCAGTCAGGAATATCGCGTTCCGGGTTCGCCAACGAGGTGGGCAGGCCGCGCGCCGACATCAGCACCAGAAGCGCCAGGGGAACGTTAATCAAAAAAATGGTCGGCCATCCCCAAAACTGGGTCAAGGCCCCACCCAAGTTGGGCCCAATGATGCTGGCCACTCCGAACACAGCACCAAAGATGCCGAGTGCCATCCCTCGCTTGGCGGCGGGAAATTGCTGAATTCCCTCTGCCTGCGCGTTGGGATATACCGCTCCCGCCCCTGCCCCCTGAACCACCCGAGCCAGCAAAAATACGGCCCAGTTCGGCGATAGCGCAGCCAGTAACGACGCTATGCCGAACAGACCAACGCCGAGCCTGAAGACTCGCCGGTGTCCCATGCGATCGCCCCATCCTCCGGATAATGCCGTCGAAGCGACATAAGCGATCGAATACGTGGTAATTGCCCAGGCAGTCACCGCGAAGTCGATATGAAAACTTCGGGAGATAGCGGGAAATGCGGGCCCGAGGACATTCATGTCCAGGGCACCAATGAATACGCCCAACAGATAAATCGCCAAGGTCTTATGGTTCGGACGCACTGCTCCTCCTACTAGACCGGTGGTACGCCATGGCGGCGGGAAGCTTGGGTCGAGGAGCCACTCGCGGTACAAGCACCTCGTCAACCGACGCCCCAGCTGGACTTTGGGCGTCTCCTCCACCATCGCGACCACACGGTAAGGCCTCGCGCCGAAAGATCCGCTCGGCGGAATCGACGACAATAACCGGATCTTCTTGTCATAGATTATCCACCGCTCAGACGCTCCGCGCTAGTGGAAGAGCACCGTAAAAATACTGGTGGTGCTGGTGTGGGACGGAAAAATTACGAACAAAATCAAAAAGACGCCGAGGCCGCTGGCCGCCGAAATAAACCAGAGCACCGCCGTCCATGGGGCAATGCGGCGGTGGCGCGAAAATCGCCTTAAGAACGCGCGCCGCAGGGTAACGACACCCAAAATCGCCGCCACCGTAGCCAGGACGACATGGATCTGCAGAAAACTTTGATAGGCCGTTGCGTAACGCCCAGGGCCGTCATACAGGCTATCACCAATCAGCAGCGTGCTGAAGAGATAACTGACAAAAAAGGCGGCGGCGAAACTGGCTCCCGCCAACATCAGCCGGCGGTGTGTCCGAACCCTGCGGCGGCGAATTTGATACCAGCCTGCTGCCACCAAGACTCCACTCGCGAGCATCATCAACTCGTTGACCAAATTCCAGATCAGATGCGCAGAAATGACGTCCCCTCCACTCTGTACGCACTTCTCCGGGCACTCTTCGCTGGCTACTCTCCCGCCGCCACGCTCAGCATACCACACATGCTCAACTTTTCCGGCCTCGCGGCCCTCCATGATATCCTGATGACAGGAGAGCATCCGCTCGTTGCGAGTCCCGTTGGCTCTCGCACCGCCAACCCACTACAGTAATTTTCCAGCGCCCTCGGTAAAGTATTTTTCGTTAATTGCGATCGCGTCTTCGTATTCGACTGGTAGGTCCTCCACCATGAAAATGGCTTCGACAGGACACTCCGGAACACACGCCCCACAATCGATGCATACGTTCGGATCGATATACAGTTGTTCTGCGCTCTCAAACGCCTCGTCCCCATCCAGGTCCTGGGCCGGGTGAATGCAGTCCACTGGACACACCAGAACGCAGCTTTGATCTTTGGTGCCGATGCATCGGCTGGTAATTACATGGGGCATGATAATCCCCTTCCTTTCCGTATCGTCAATCTTATGCCCGATCTCAACCCTCAATTATTCCCGGGAAAGCGGTATCAGGGCGCGCCATGGACAAACCAATCCTCCTGGTGCAACACCCGGCCATCGCGGCATAACCAGCTATCCAGCCCAGTTTATCGTGCTCGTCGGGCCATGGCAACTGCTCGGTTCCAAGGGGCACAGCGAAAGGAGGGGTCCCTTGTGTTGGCGTGACTTGGTGAAGCTTCCGTATATTCTGAGCAAGGAGCTTAAAATCTTGTTCGAAACACCAGCTTGGCGTCAAGCGGAGAATTCTGATGATTGCCCTGGGATCGATCGCGGGTTTTTCACCAACACGTGCCGGCTTCGGCTTTCGCAAGGGGACGAGGGTCAGGATCGGCGAGTGGGGCGTGCGCCGGTCCACGCGGACCCCATCGAGGTGGGACTCCGTCGCCCTGCTGCGTGCCGGCGCCCTTGACGCAGCTTCCTTGGCATGGACTTGGACTCCTACCGCTCTATTCTCACGTCTTTCTCTCGGTGCTGCCCGTTGATTCTGCTGAGGGTCCTCGTGAATAACTCACCAATTTTCTTTCCACATCCGATTTATCAGGGTGCGCCGTAAAACTCCGCCGTTCAGGGCGGAGATATGAGGCGTTGCCATCAGGCAAATCTCTTGCTAAAATACGCATGTTCGCTCTTTGACAATTGGATACGTTGGCGGTTGTCTCCCGCAATCGTGGAAGACGTAAAATGTATCGCGTCATCAGGACAAGACGGTAAAACATGCGAACATCTACCGACCACCTCTAACACGGTGGTATTAGGATCTGACGTGTGGAAACCACACGTATCGCCGTACCGTTCCCCTCCAGGGAGCGTTAACGCGTAGTCCGGCTGAACCCCGGGAAATTGCTGGCGGGATAAGCAGTGGCGAGTCAGGAGGGTCACTCCCAGGGTCTCACGACCCGCGACGCAGCCATGGTGGTTCCCCCAGAATCTCCGCCCTTTAGGGCGGAGAGGTTCAAGTTCTTAAACCCTCTTCGGACAATGCCCGAGGCGCCCTGGCATGACATTTGGACAGAAGCGCCAGGTCGGAAGTCACCGTGCAGCGACTGCATCTGGAATCCGGCAGACCCACTCGGGCTCGGAGCACTGATGAATTAGGCGCGAGCGCCCTGTCGACGCGCATTCAAAAGAAGGCTCAGGAAAATCAGGTAGGAAATTGCGACATCAGCCACCGCCACACCGCCGTGAGCCCTCAGCGACGCATCATAGAGGCCGTGCAGCACCGCCGCCGTCAAAAATGCCCACCAAGCCGTCATTGCGCACCTCCGGCCATGTTGTTGTGCGGCGAGTCCCAAGCCGTAGGCGACAATTCCCGCCCAGATGGCGTGCAAAAAAGGGGTATAGAGGGCTCGGGAAAGCGCCGTGACCGTCCCCAGGCCCGCGGTCCGCCGCAAGACGTCAAAGGAAATGCCGTGTTGAACATAAAAAATGTTCTCCACAGCCGAAAAGCCGAGACCGGAGCTAATTCCGAGCATCATGTACCCCAAGGGATGGGCGATTTTTCCTTGAGCTCGATGGACCGCTAGCACGATAAGGACGAAGATCTGCTTGGCAAACTCCTCGGTGAGGCCGACCGAGAGCACGTAGGCTGGAAAGGCTACCAGCAGATAGGGAGAATTTAACAGCGGGTGGGCTCCCACCCGCATCCAAAGGGACTCCACGCCAACAGCAATCAACACCCCTACAGCTCCGGTGAAGACATAGGCGACAACCTCAGCAATCAACGACTGCCAGCGCGTCTGCATTTGCGCGGTCATCAAGGGATGAAAAACAAAAAACCAAAACAGCGAAAAATAGACCATCATGCCATCGACCACGTTCAGGTGCAGATCGTCAAGCAAGATGGGCACGATCGCAAAAATTAGCAGCGCCCAAAAGAGCCGGGATTTCGCCACGGTCATCACGTATAGAATCGGATGGCTCGGCAATTGCCGATAGGCAACGGAAAACAGCCCTGGGGGTCGACCACGACATGTCTCACAGAGGACTTCCCCAACTGGATCCCCACAGCGTGCACAGCGTCCCAATCCCGGACGACCTCCGTCAGGCGGAGAAAGCAGCTTTTTTCGCATAGTGCCCCCCAACGTTGCGTTGCGCAACGCGGCAAGAATGTCTCCAGCATCCGGCCCTGCCGTTCCCATCCGCTTTGGGGCAACGCTGGATACCCGACATATCGCCTTAACCTGCCGGGCGTCCGCTTATCCGGCATCCACCGCCCCGCTTGTTCCTAACGGCGGAGGGCCAATTTTGCTTCACCAAGAAACTTGGCTGCTTTCGGTATGGCTACTAACTTGCTCCTATTGGTATTGTATGAGTCAGCTTAGGAAATGCCAAGGCGAACGGTCAAAGCCCCAAGGGCCAGGCAATCAGCGAAAATCGCTGAAGGCGGCGATCATAGCGGCCTTGCGAGCTTTCCGTCTAAAGCTAGGGACGATGATCCGCTACAACGTGCTTAAGTATATCGACGCATCGCTACGCCGAAACTGTACCGACCTACGCGTTTCCCAGCACATCGGGAAGGGTTCGCTCTTCCCAGACCGCAGTATCATCCCGTGACGGTCTCCCGCCCCATACTCCTCCGCCGAAGTGGGACTCCGACCGGACAAGTCCTGCCGGTCGCCGTGTGCCATTTCCTTCATCGACAGGCCCAGAGGCAACCCGTCTCCGTACGGCGGCTTCTTCCTTCCGGCGACCACTGACGGTAGGAAGGAATCCCCAGCATAACCCCTAAGCATGGGGACAACTGACGGTAGGAAGAAATCCCCAGCATAACCCCTAAGCATGGGGACAACTGACGGTAGGAAGAAATCCCCAGCATAACCCCTAAGCATGGGGGCTGAGGGAATCCGACCCCCAACCGCTACCCTCGATCCAATCCCGTCCCCTTGCGGGGAAAGCTAGCCCCCACGCGGCGGCCCTGCATTCGTCTGAGACCTTCCCTGACCAGCACATTGGGCCGGGAACGCAGCACCTCGCGCATCGCTTCGGAAATGGCCTCGGCTATCCGCAAAGACCTCCGTCACCCCGGCGTCCAAGCCAACGCGCGGCCTCGCCAATATGCACCAGCCCACCTATACTTAATAAGGCGATTTACATAGATATCACGGGATTGGTTTGAGCAGTTGTCTGCCCCATCCGATGTTCCCTCCGACGCACTCAGCCAAATCGCGTTTCTGGGCCAACCGTCACTTAGGATGGCTGACCATCTCTACCGTCTTCCCGCTCACGCGGCAACCGCCATGGGTTCGGCACCGCGAACAAATATCCCGCCAACATTAGGAACAAACCGACGATATTCATTACCGGCAGCACGGACAAAACCACCTCCTGAGGCGCCAGCGATCCCCCCACGCCAGAGGCCGTCGCCCCAACCGCGATGAGCAAAGTGCAATGGCGGCGTGACTTCCACCACGACCATAGGGCACCAACGACTACCATGGTTCCACCAACGGAGGCCGTAGCCACGTAGGCGATGCGGGCTACTCCCGTGATCCCGCCCACGCCGGCATTTAGGGTTAACCAGTTGCCGATCACGGACATCGGCGAAAAACACGTGGAAATCAACAATCCGATGCCCACCAACCCTATCCCGACGGCATATCCGCGTGCCATGGGCCTCGCAAACGCCAGATATCCGGTGCCCACCGACATGGCTCCCACCAAGCCGGCCGACGCCATGATGTAGACATGGTACCAGGGCAGTGTCCATCCTTGGCTAACGGTGCTAGCCTCGGATCCATAAGTCAAGGCGGACAAAACAAAAGAAATCGCCCACCAGAAGTAAAATGGGGACCGACGCGCTTGATACCGCACAAACAAGATAACCGAGAATCCCAACGACACCGTGGCAGCCACCCAGAACAGTGCGGGTACCATGTCTCTCACCCCATCTGTTTGCACTCTAACAAATTCCTGTCAGCCGGCTTAGCCCCGTTCGGCCGTATCTCAGGGTCCGTTGGAACCATCTCCTTCGGGTCTGATTGGCCCCACTGCCCTCCGGTGGTGTTCGTGTAGACACAATGATTACCACTACCCTTGGGCAACGAGCAAGTAAGACCACCCACCTATCCGCCTCTGGACATCCGCCGTGACCGTGCCTGCCATGGACAATCTCCCCGGAGCGGAGGCGCCAATCTCTCCAAACCCGCCGTCGTTTAGCTATGCGATCGAGCCACGTAAGCTACCAAATTGTTCGTCGCAACGCACGCGACATACTCCGCCTGCGACCAGGAGCTAAATGGTCCAGGCAATCGCCACGCGCCTGTCACTTTGGAATCACAAACGGCAGGAAAGTCGTACAATTCGTAGACGGGGAGGACGGACTCCACCCGGGCAGTTGCAGGGCATGGTACACTAAAGGCGATGCGGACCCGCAATGACCACCCAAACTCGGTTCAGACAGAAAACACACACCTAAATCGATGAGGAAGCGTCTGTTTCTCAAAAAAGGATGGACTTAATTCCCTGGCAACCCCCCGGGGATTTCCTAAACAGGATCGCAAGCAAGGGAGGGAGTTCGTTGTCCGTGCTTCGGAATCCGCAGAGTCGGCGGCTCAGCCGTCGCTCCTTACATCGTCGCCGCGCTTCAACGATTGCTTGGCGCTTGCCAGCCCTCGCCGTGGTCATGTTAGCGCTCATGGCCCTTTCGTTTATCGCGGGTTGGTTGGTTGCGCTGGGACCCGTGCACCAAGCTCTAATCCAGCTGCATCGTGATATACGAGCGGTCAACGCCCGACGGCCGCTCATCGTGCATCCTATTAACTTTTGGGTCGGGTTGGTCGGATTCGTCATGGGAATGCTGGTCCTCGCCGTGGGCAACCATCTCCTGCGGGGCCCGACGGACGGTCAGAAGCCATCCGAGTTCCCGGCCGAAGCGATCGAGCCCGCTCTCCCCCTGGCCACTGGCGATGCCCCTTCGGAGGGCGGTCCCGATTGACTGCGCGGGAACACTCTGGACTACGCGGAGGTCCAAAGTGCCGGCAAAACTCCAAGGCTCACCGTTCTCCCCGACAAGTCCAACACAGCACTCAGATAGAATCCGAGAGCCATCAACAGCACTCCACCGACCACCACCCAAAACCAGGTTCGTCTGTCCATCGCCCCGTTGGGCCACCGGGATGCCCTTCATGAGGGCAACGCGGCGCCTGCTCCTTTCTGCTGACTTGGTCGATTCATTTTCTTGGCGCAGCCCTGGTGTTAAACCCACCACCCCACGACCTTGCTCGGTGCGGTCCATGAAAACGCTACTATCTTGGGGATCAACATCCTCTCTGGGTCACCTGATGCCCATCCGCGGCCGGCCACCTAGCCCCCCGACGCAGGTCAATTCGCAACGGGGATTAAGAACTTTCCCCGCCCTGCGTAGCATCCTGGCTCCGGTGGCGCACATGGGTGACGCTGACGAAGGGGACCGCCGAAACGCCGATCGTTTGGCGTCTCAGAACAGTATGCCCATGCATCACACGACTGTCTAGCACCCAACTATCGACGCTTACGCGTCAACGATCTCCGCTTTTTCTGGGAATTTTTCCCCAAGAGGGGTGTCATCCGTTGCCCGAAAAACGTCAACCAGGATAGCCCACAGCCTTCGTCTGACTTTTTTCTCCCCCCGCAGAGCGAAGCGGAGTTTAGGGGGGAGTCCTCTTCTCGGCCTGGGGTTGATCCCCTCATCTGACAAGCCGCACCCGCAGGATCAACCCCAGCCCCGTCCCCCACCACATGGGCACGACCGTATGATCAGTGGCGACCAGATCTGCGCCGTCTTAGGCCATGGCCTACGCAGGCTCTCTTCCTCGCAGGATGGGTTCAGTTCCCCTTGCGGCATAAGTTCATCATTCCGACAAAATTGGCATCCGCGGTACACGGTATAGGAGGAAACCGGATTGGCCCATCGAAAGAGGTGCTCCCCCCTGCCGATCAAGCAGCCGCGGGGGCACATCTGCAAGGTGTAGGCCAAAATGCGCCCCACGGGGAGCATTCCTTCGCCAAACGCCAAGTCGCGCACCCAGGGCATGTGGCCACGGATCCTTGGACACGTTTAGGATTCATGCGAGGGGAAAGGTTCCGGACGCCTTTGGGCACGTTGTACCGACGCAGATCCTCCACAACGATGCATCATGGCCACCGCAAAATCGACCGTCGAGATGACGGACTTTGTTCCGAAGATCGCGATTATCTTGGACATCGTTTTGCAACCGGCCGCTTGGTTCCCGGCTCTGACGGATCGCATTGAGCAGCAGGTGCCGTTGATGGCATCCGTCCACAGAAGGCTGGGCAGGCTTTGTCCAACGTTTCGCGACATCTTGCAACAGCCTTCCGCACCGGCTATTCGCCTGGGCCACGTGCGACAGGCTTTTGGCGACCTTCTCGTAGGCTTCCTTGCGCTCGGCCAATGGCCGATTGTACCACAAGCCATGGCGTACCGCAGGTATTCACGAAGGGATCGGTACCCACCCGGCCGTCACCGCTGGCCATTGCCCCACCAGCCTTCCCGACCACCGACCACGGTGATTCCGGGCCCCTTATCCCGTTCAATACGGGGCGACCGGCCCTTGAGAGCGAGCGTGAGGCTGCACTATCCTATAACTAGGGAATTCGGCTGCTCGGACTCGGAACGCCTGGCTGAGCAATCACCGCAGTCAGCAGCCGAAACCAGGAGGCGTTCTGCTCCAAGCGGCCGCGATCCCGGAAGGGGGAAATCCATCCATGGCCGACACTCCGGACCTCTTCAATGCAATTGCTGCCCATTACGACCGCTACAGTAATCTGCTCTCGGCTGACGGTATCCGCGTCTGGCGTCGGCACGCCATCGACCGTCTCGCCCTGCAGCGTGGTAACGACGTGCTGGATGTAGGCTGCGGCACCGGCACCGCCACCGTGGAGATGGCGCGCAGGGTGGCTCCCAACGGGCGCATCACTGGGATAGACCCGTCCCCGGAGATGCTGGCGGTGGCCCGCACGCTGCTCCCGAAGGCCGATGCCAACGTGCAATGGCTATTGGGCCGGGCGGAAGCGTTGCCATTCGCCGCTCAGAGCTTCGATCGAGTCAGTGCCTTCTTTTCCTTACGCAACATGGGCGACTGGCGGCACGCCGTGCGAGAAATTCACCGGGTCCTCCGTCCAGGTGGACTGGCAGCCGTCTTGGACATGTTGCAGCCCGCGAGTACCCTGGGCACATTGGTTCTGAAAGGCCTCGATGCCCTGACTCGCCACACGGCTGTGGAGGGTCTCGAACCCTTCCGCTGGTTGCCGCGATCAGTCCTGCATGCTCCGACCGCCAATGAATTGCGTGCTCGCTTGGAGACCGAAGGCTTTCACTTAGTGTCGACGCATCATTGGCTGGGCGACTTGGTCACCCTGATGGTGGCTCGGCGGGAGGACGCAGGGCTTCGATCGGTTAGTTCGGACGATCGATCGGGGACCACGATTGTATGGGCTACCAACGGGTCCGAGAGCAGTCTTCAAGCTGGCCAGTGGTTGGCCCTGCACGGCCTTGGAGCGTCGACCAAGGTTCACGTAGTGACGGTTTGCCCTCCCTTTGACCGCACCCCCGCTCCTTCTTTGGTCGATACCGACATTGTCGCTTGGAAGGCGGTGTTGAACGCCTCGCGTCGCTTGATCGCGCCCTATGCTGGCGTTCCGGTGACTGCCCGCCTGTTGTTCGGAACTCCAGCGGCAACCATTTTGCGCTACGCCCGGGAAATTGAAGCCAACCTGATCGTCATCGGCCAACCTCGGCGCAGTTGGGGTGCGCAGCGGCTTACCGGCAGCGTCTATCGCCGCGTGTGGAACCAAAGCCCCATCCCCGTTCTGATAATCCGCGACAACGGCAGACCGACGCAATCCGCCGTCTTTCCCCTTACTCCTGGATAGCCGGCCTATCCGCCGCTACCCACCGAAGCGGCCGACGAGGTCACCAAGATCAGGCAGCCGTTATGCAAATCGTGGACGTTCGCATTGGTAATGCGAACAATCCACATGGCAATTCGATCCCGTTCTTCGTCATCGTTCGCGTAGAAAATCGGCGCCATACCCCCGGAGACGGCTTCGCGTTTAGAGGTTACCACCGCAAACATGACCGGTGACGGTGCATCCGCCATTCCGCATCCCCCCTATCGGCCAAAGCCTTCCCCTTTTCGCGCATCGCTAATCTCGGTTTGCGACAGCAATGGGGCACCACAGTTCGACCCATGGTATAATCATCCTGTTCGCCGGTTGAAAGCCCACAACAGTGGTCTGGCCGCCCCCAGAACGCGCCGCTCAGTGTCTCCCCGCTTGGGGCCCGGCCACGGATTCGGTCCCTTCATCCCCCCGGTAAGGCAGATGCTGTCGAACCGGGGCATCGGCAGTCTGATTTTGGCCGTACTCCGATCCCTGGGCCGCGCTAGAGACCGGGTGGCCCGCTGACGAGATCGTTCCTGCGAGGCGACCGCATCCCGGTGACCGCACGATCATCACTGGGACTGCCCGAGGATTCCCCGAACGACGAGGGGAATCCTGCAAGCAATACAACAGCCCAAACCCGGCGGCGAATCTCGTTGGGTGATGTTCATGAGGAGGTTGACGGATGCAATATCGAACGCTCGGCAGGACTGGTTGGCGCGTTGCGGAAATTGGATACGGTGCTTGGGGGATCGGGCAAAGCGGCTGGGTGGGTGCCCAAGATGAGGAATCAATCAACGCACTCAACCGGGCCATCGATCTCGGTATTAATTTTATTGACACGGCACTCGCTTACGGAAACGGGCACAGTGAATCCCTGGTCGGCAAAGTTTTGAAGCATCGCGCCGAAAGGGTGTACGTCGCCTCCAAGATTCGGCCTAAGAACGGGCAATGGCCGGCACGACCGCACATTTCTGCCGATCAGGTCTTCCCGGGCGACTGGATTCGCGAATGCACCGAGCGAAGCCTTAGGAACCTCGGGCGAGAACCCTTAGACTTGCAACAATTTCACGTGTGGTCGGATGAATGGGTGGGGCAAGGCGATTGGTTTGACACGATTAGCCGGTTAAAACACGAAGGTAAGATTTCTGCCTTTGGCATCTCGATCAATGACCATGCGCGCGGCAATGCATTGAAATTGATTGAGCTCGGTATCGTTGATACAGTCCAAGTGATTTACAATGTTTTTGACCAAACTCCCAAAGAAGCCCTGTTTCCCGCTTGTGAGCATCATCAGGTGGGCGTCATCGTAAGGGTTCCTTTCGATGTCACCGGCCGGGTCCGCCCGGACACGGAATTCCCGCCGGGGGACTTCCGAACGCATTATTTCGGAGGAGAGCGTAAGGACGAAGTCTATCGTCGGGTGCAAGCCATGTCCGCCGAACTGGGCATCTCGGTTGACCAACTGGCTGAATTTGCGCTCCGTTATGCGTTGGTTCCCCCCCAAGTCTCCACGGTGATTCCTGGGATGCGCAGCACGACCAACGTCGAGCGCAACTGCCGTGCCAGCGACCAGGGCCGGCTCACGGACGACCAGGTGCAAATTCTGGACAAGTATCGATGGCAGCGGAACTTTTATCGTTAGGCCGTCGGTGGCGCGGCCCCCGGCACGATGGATGGGAGGCCCCTAAAAATGGCCTCCGGGTTTTGGTTCAGGGGTGAAGGATTGCAATCGCAAATCTCTGCCACACTGCGAAGGACGCGGCCCCGGAGTCGTCGTCGACACGATTCAAGTCGACACGGGCTTGGTTTGCGATGGTGGGCGTGGAGTATGGCGACCCTGTTCACCGCGTGCGTGGTGGTGACAACCTCGCACGGATTGGGACGCGCCCCCTCCGGCACCGAAAACGACCTGTTTCTCGACAATTTTTCTTCGGGAACCTTACAGCCGTTGATTCCGTTTGGGGGTTCATGGTCTGTCGGTGCCCACGGTCTCCACGCGTCCGACCTCCAGCCGACTGGATTGGCCAACCAATTCGTCTACCTTCCCTATCAGCTGTCTAACGCCTGGATTACGACGACGGTGACCCTCCAACGGGCACCGCGCGCTCAAGCTTGGCGGCTCGGCCTGGTGGAACATGCCGTGGGAGGCAACAATGCTGACAAGTGGGCGTTTGTGTTGCGCTCCAACCAAGTCTCGCTGCTCAACGAGAACACCGGATGGGTGAAGACGGCCCCGTACCATCCTCGCATCGGCACGACCTACCACATGGAAATGGTCGCCAACGGCACCACGATTGATGGCAAGATTTGGCCTTCCGGTACCCGCCAACCAAGCCAGTGGACGATTTCTGGACGGTTTGCGCCGAATCGGGTGGCGTTGGCACATAACGTCGGCTTATACGCTGCCAACGTCGTCGCGACCTTCCACACCTTTAGCATCTTGGCCCCGCCGCCTCCCATCTCCATTCAGCCCACCGCCTCAGCGGGGATTTTTGGACGTGGAAACCTGCCCGCCTATCAAATTCAGTTGCAAAATCCCAGCGTCCGTCCCCGATGGATGCGCTTAAATTATGCGTTGCAAGGTTTGACCAGCACCGTCCGACGGCAGGGCCACTTTCTAACCGAATTGACCGCCACCGGTCCCCGTGTGCATCAACTGGCCTTGCCGACCCTGCCCAACGGGGTGTATAAAATTTCCTTCAGTCTCGCCAACGCGGATCCTCCGAAGACGGTTGTCACCCGGATCCCCTCGGTCAACTTCGCCGTCGTGCCCGCTCCCGCGCCGGCACTCAGCCACGGTTTCCTATGGGGATTGAATGCGAATTTGAATCCCTTGGGCCTTGCTCACGGGGGACCGGTGTTAAACGAACACTTTGCCTTGATGCGCCAGCAGGGAATCGATTTGTACCGTTTGCAGCTTCCCTTGCAACCCCCGGGGCAGCGATTTCCCTGGCCGGTCTACAACCGTATCCTTCGTGACGCGGCCAATCAACATTTGAAGGTGCTCGGCTTGATAACGGGACCTTCACCGGGAAAACAGCACCCGTTGAAGTCCCTGGAAAAGCGCTATCGTGCCTTCGTTAAGGCGATCGTAGACCACTTTGGCCCGCAGGGCCGGTTAGCCCACCGGTCGGGGGGCGCCACGGCGATTAACGATTGGGAGATTTGGAATGAACCCTCGACCCGCCAATATTGGCGGGCCACCCCAGCCCAATACGGACACTTGTTGTCGCAAGCCGTAGCTATCATCCATCACCAGAGTCCGTCGGCCACGGTATTGGGCTACGCCTATGATCTGTCTAAGGTTTGGCCCGCCGACACGGTAAAACCCAACGGCTGGGCAATCCACTACTATCCCGGCCGCCTCGGGCCGAACAATCCCGGCTACCCGTTATCTTCGGCTATCGGGCGCGTGCGCCGATTCCTGCGATTGCACCACCATGCAGCGAATATCTGGATTACGGAAACGGGATGGAACACCCAACAGGTATCAATGACCGCGCAAGCTCAGAATCTGGCCCAGGCTGGGATCGACGCACTCGCCGAAGGTGCCAAAGCAATCTGCTTCTTTACGCAAAGTTACTTCGGCTCCGGATTCGGTGAACAATCAACCGACCTCACCCCGTATCCGGCCTATGTCGCCGTGGCCACGGTTGATCGAACCCTGGCCGGTCTCGTTCCTTCCTCCAGCCAGGCCAACCTCGGCCCGCTGGTGATCAGCCACGTATTTACGGCGCCGGGAAAGCGCAGCGTGGTGACCATATCGTCTTCTCATTCGGCTACGTTGGATCTGCCTGCGGCCAATGGGATTGGCGCCTACACCGCACTAGGCAACGCTATTTATCCCGTTCATGGGCAGTTCACCTTGCCCCTCAGCAAGTGGCCCATCTATGTGGTGGGCCGCAGATGGCACGCCTCGATGCTAGCCAAGTTGGTCCACCAAGGCACGTTGACGGGGGTACCCACGCTGCGCCTGAGCGCAGCGCCAGCCACTACCGCTCGCCACGCTCGATCCAAGACGGCGCGCTTCACCCTGACCGTGCAAAATGAGTCAAACCGTTCGCAATCCGGTTACTTACAAGTGAGCCCCCCCCTAGGCTGGACGACCCCCGACCCCATCCTGCCCTTTTCCCGGCTGGGCCCAGGTCAGACCATCCGGCGGTCGCTCACGGTCCGTCAAATCATCCGCAGTGCAAAAGGTCCCTCGACGATCACCATCGATGCCGTCACCGACACGGCCCAAATCGTTCGGATCTCCGTACCTCTGTCCAAATAGAGCGTTTGCTCAAAGAGATGGTTTGCTTAGATGGGCGCATCGTTAAGTCGGCACATTTCAGCGCCCCGGCGGGTCCGCGGCCGGTCCGGACTCGGCCAAGCGACGGGCTGAATCCGGGATGTGGCGCGCCGTAGCGTGCTCTCGGGTGCACAACCGGGTTAAAAACCCTGGATAATCTCTTTCGGCTTTTCTCGGCCCCGAATGGCACTCGCAGTCCTCACAGGATTCGTCCCCATGCTGTGGGGTAGGGTTGGGGATTCATTCCTACCGTCACTTGTCCCCATGCTGTGGGGTAGGGTTGGGGATTCATTCCTACCGTCACTTGTCCCCATGCTGTGGGGTAGGGTTGGGGATTCATTCGCCGGTTTGACTTTCCGTAAGGCGACGCCTTCCCGCGCGGCCTGGCGTTCGATCGCCGTCAGCAAGGCCCAGTAAATGAACTAGTGCGTCACGCGGTTAGACTTGGCGCTCACATCCCGATCGTGGATGAACTGCAAGTCTTCCACGACCAGACCAGCTCCGCGTTGCTTCGCCCAGTGGACCGGAATATCGTGAGATTCACCAGGTCGTCGGCCTGCGGCGTGCTGGGTCGTCCAGGACCAGCGCAAATATCTCGGGTTGACGACAATTCAAAACCGTTATACAATTTATTCTTGAGGGACGCACGCAAGGATTGTGGAGTGCCAGGAGAATCGGCTGAGGGATCGGATTCTCAATGGGCTTGGGCGCACAATGACGCCAAGCCCTTAGTTGTGAGTCACTGCTGACCCCCTCGACGTGTCCCGCCTACGGCGCACGGCGAGACGAAGAGTGACCCGGCGGCAGTGCCTGGGAGTGCTCATCCGGCCCGGCGGGCAGGACGACTTTTTCCCGCCATAAGCGAACAGCGGCAACCCATGCCGCCACGACGATACCGGCGGCCGGCACGGCAATCAGCGCACCCCAAATCCCCCACAGGTCCGCTCCAATCATTAACGCGACCACCGACAAGACAGGATGCAGCCCGACCTGGGAGCGTATAATGCGCGGTCCCAACAGTTGGGACTCAATCAGGTGCACGACGCCCAATAACATTAAGACTTCCGCCACGGTGAGCAACGGGCGCGCGCTTAGAGCCGCCAGCAGGACCGGCAGCACGGCTCCCAAAACCGGTCCAATCAACGGAATCAGTTCCATGACCGCAGCGATGATGCCCACGACCACCGGATAGGGCAATCCGATTATCCAACTGCCAAGTCCGAACGCCAAACCGACAATCGATGACAGCAACAACTGCCCGCGTACGTAGCCGCCCACCACACGGCCCAAGGTGTGCTCGGCAGCCAACAATCCCTCTCGTTGAGGGGGAGGCACCAGGCGCACGATGGAGGAATGAATCCGCTCCGCGTCCACCAGCAAATAGACGGTGATGAAGAGTGTTATCGCGGTTTCCACGATGCTGTCGACAAAATGGGTCAGCAGGCTGACCACCCGGCCGATAATAAAGCTTGAACTGCTAAGAATTCGGCCCTCAATGGAGGACAGGTTGGTCTTGACGCCGACGTGCCGCACCCATTCCAAGAGGCCCGGCATTCTTGTCTTGACGATGGCGACATCTTTCGGGATGCGGCCCACCAACCCGGCCAGCTGATGCACCAAAATTTCCACCATGGTCCCGCCGCCCGCAACAACGATGAGCACGGTCCCCGCTACCACCACCAGGATGGCCCAGTTTCGCGGCCAGACGCGCGACAGCCGGTCCACCAAGGGGCTCAGCAGCATCTGAAAGATTAACCCGAGGCAGATGACCAGGACGACATTGAGAATATGGGCAATAAACAGGGCTAACACCCATATAATCAACCCCGCGCCCATGATGACCATGACCCCGTCTCGGGCCATGGTCAGCCGACGCGCCCAGTCGGTTCGGGACGGCTTAGCCACCAGGATGGATACCTCCTTCACTACCTACATTGTACGAACGTTCGTGGCGGAATACTAGACGTTCACGGAGGCTTCTTTTGATTCCAGGTCCGATCACCCCAGTCGAGTGGCCGCAGCGTACCGCATGTATTACAATGACGTTAAGACTCGGGCCCCGATTGGGCTTAGAGGGGGATTTAGCCTGGATCACGGCCGCTCACCCATTTTTTCCCGAAGACGCCATCCCCGCAGTCTCACCAGAAATGCCAGCCTGATTTTCGGCGCTACCCTGATTAGCCGGTTGGCCGGTTTCGTCCGTGAAATTGCGATGGCCTTGATGTTCGGGACCAGTGCGGACACCGACGCCTGGCTCATTGCGTCGGTGATCCCCAATCTGCTGTTTAGCACGATTAATGGGGCCCTGGCAACCACCATCGTGCCCGTCTTGACGGAAGGCGAAAGGGATCATAGTCCGCGTTCGATGAACCACTTTGTTCAAGAATTGTTCACCGTCGTGATCCTTATCTCGCTGACCTTGATGGTGTTGGGCGAGGTCTTTGCCCCCTTTCTCATCCACGCCATTGCCCCCGGATTTGCCCGCACGCCCAGCGAAGACCGCCTGGCCCTGATCATGACTCGCTGGATGATCCCTACCATTCTTATGTGGGCGCTGGCAGGGTTGGCCATTGGCCTGCTGCAAAGCCGTGAAGACTACCTGCCTCCCGCCCTGTCCCCGGTGGTCATCAATCTGGTGCGCATCACGACGATCTTCGTGCTAGGCAGCATTTGGCACATCGTCGGGGTGGCTATCGGATTTTCCTTGGCCGTGTTAAGCCAGTTGCTGCTGCTCATTCCCTCGCTACGCCACACGGGATACCGTTTGAAGTTTCGCTGGCGGTTCGGCCATCCCCTGTTGCGGCGGATTGGACAAATTGCCGTCCCTTTCTTCCTATCGAGTTCCGTGGGCACCGTCGGTCAAATCGTTGACCGCATCTTGGCCAGTTTCTTGATCGTGGGAAGTCTAGCCGCCTTGAATTACTCGTTCGTGCTGGTGCAGTTGCCCATTAGCCTGCTAATTTCCTCGTTGTCGACGCCCATCTATACGCGCCTCGCACAACACCACAGCCGACGCGATTCAGAAACCTTTAACGCCCTGGCGGCGCAGGGATTCCGCCTCGTGCTCCTCATCATCGTGCCGATGACCGCCTGGTTTCTCATCCTTAGAGTCCCCCTCTTGCGGCTCATTTACCAACATGGCGCATTTTCCAACCGTTCCACCGCGTTAAGCCAAGGAACTCTTTTCTACTTTGCGCTCGGCCTGCCAGGATTTGCCACCGCATTTTATTTGCAACGGCTCTTTTTTGCCACCCAGGACACCATTCACCCCGCTCGCTTCAGCGTAATCACCATCCTCATTAACATCGTCGGCGATCTCCTTCTTGTTGGTCCGCTCAAGGCGGATGGGCTGGCCTTGGCCACCGGCGGCGCCCAGTGGGTCAACGCCGCTTTGCTGGCCCGGGTGGCCTTTAAAACCGATGAGCAGCGCCAGTCGTCGCTCATCCGCCCGCTGACCGCCGTAGGTATGGGCGGGCTGGCCGCCGCCCTGGTCACCGAAGTCGTCGCCCGGGTATTGGGCATCTCCCATTGGTTTGGCGTTGCGGCCTTAACCGGCGGCCTGGCGCTGGTCACCGTCGCTTCCGGCGCCGTGTATCTGCTCGTGCTCGCACTGCTGCACTATCCCGAACTGGACCGGTTGCGCTATCGACTATATCGATCGGCGAACCCCTCTTAGGATTCCCATTTTTTTCCTTTTGTAATATAATGGGCCAGGGAGGAGTGAGAATACTGTGTCTATGGCGACCCACCATTCCAGGGAATCGGAGGATTCCCCGCGTGGTGCGCGGCGACGGTCGCGTAAGTGGCGGATCGGGCTGGTCATCCTTACTGCTGGTCTCCTGTTGTGGCAGCTCAATCCGGTGATCTGGGGAGCAAGCGGACTGGTCCATCTGCTGAAGCTGGGCGAAGGCCCCCGATTATTTCTGGCGACCTTAATTCATCATTTGTACCATGCCATAACCGCCACCATTCGCGGTTCAACCCGTTAACTTCAAACCGAAAAACGGCATGAGCCTAAGGGCTCATGCCGTCACCCCAGGGATCGTGATCCCGCACCCGCTTCAACGCCGACCCAGGCGCAGAAGAAACAAAAACAGGTTGACGATATCTATCACGATATAGGTAGCCAGCACGATCGCCAGCCCACGTTCCGGAAAGGCCAGGCGGCGGTAGCGCATCAGCGAAAAGTCCACGATAAGATAGCCGGTAAAGATCGCCACTCCAATCACGTTGAACATCGGACTCATGGCAATGCCGGTGGCTCCCGGAACCACCATCGACACCAAACCCGTCACCATCAGCATCAACAATCCGACCATTAACAGTGGCGCCAGTCGCGAAAAATCCCACGGGATCCAGGAAACCAGAGCCGCCGAAAATGCCACCGCCAATACTAAGGTTCCCAACGTGAACAATAATAAAGACGCATCCGTGTAGGCAACCGACCATACCAACGGCCCGACCACCACGCCCATGCCCACCGCGACGCATAACGCCCACGGCAGCACTGCGTGCGCACGGCGAGCCGATCGGTTGACCATCAAGGTGCCACCGAAGAGCATGACCACCCCTATCCACATGCCCACCGTGCCCACCAACACGCCCAGTATGGTTGATGCGGACAACACCAACAGTAACAACGCCACGTAGCCGAGCGTGCGTCCCATCAGTGAACCCTGCACACCAGCTTGCGGCCAACTGGAAGCCTGCGGAGACCGACCATACATCGTATCCACCTTCTTTGTCAGGGAGTTGCGGCGCGTCGCCGCCAAATTATCCCCCACGGTTCCGGGGTTATCGACTCTTATTATAACGCCAGCGGTCAGCGGAAGCGAAGGCGGGCCCGCTGATCAACAAAAACGATCGGCTCAGCCAGCCTCGGTCGCGACCGATGATTAATCAGTCATCGGAGAACGTCACCTCAAAGCATGGCCTTAACCTTGGTCGCGATAGGGCAGGCTAAACGCAAGCTTAGCAAATTCGGGCGTAAAGCCCC
Organism: Bacillota bacterium; assembly: GCA_021797675.1. Classification (GTDB taxonomy): domain Bacteria; phylum Bacillota; class Sulfobacillia; order Sulfobacillales; family Sulfobacillaceae; genus JAJZXC01. The sequence continues at coordinate 25,437 of JAJZZH010000160.1, forward strand.
GGCCTTCAGGCGCGGGGGACATCCCCCACCACTTTTGGGTTATCCTCGGATTTCCAACCCATGCTCTGAGGTCATTCTGGACATCGCTCCTACCGTCGGTTGTGCGGTCGCCTGTCCTACCGTCGGGCATCAGCCCGTTGGCCCGTTAGGGCCACAAGTTTCTCCAGGGTCGTTCATTAGACAACGTTGTGGCATGGAATCAACCTATGGTTATGCTGCATTGCACCACCACGTCGCGGATTCCTGCCAATCTATGGGGTTTCGACCGTCGGCGGGGCTCCTTGATCGTCATGAAACCGTCCATCCATAGCCCCAAATCGATCGAAGCTCGCCCGAAAACCACGCCATCATTTGTCTGCGAAGTCCCTGGCGGGTCACGCGCGGCAACTCCTGCCGCTGGCTTCCGTCCAGTACGCGGCTACCTTTCGGTGACAAAGGGGTTCCGGTCCCCAACCGCTACCACTTCTCTTTGCCGTCCCCTGGCGGGCAAAGCGGGCCCACGGGTGCTCGTTGCGATGCAAGGCAGACTTCCCCGGGAGGTTCCCCTTGTTCGGTTAAGCCGTGCGGTAGCCGGTGGCCGGAAGCATCCCGCCACCGGCATCGATCTCAACCGACAGGATACCATTGCCAAAACCCACGCAGTGGTTGGGCTCCCGACCAGGATTGGGATTACCGCTAGGGGCACAAGGCAATGTCATGTGACGAAATCAGACTGCGTACCTGCTGCCTGATTTTTGACCCCCCCCACCAGACCCTTATCCCTCAGAACCCCCTCACCAGGCGTCAACCAACAGCACCTGCCAGCCGATGAGCCTTGGTGTATCATCTACGGCCCCTTGGTACGGTCCCCGGATGCCCTCATGGCTGAACGATTTGCCCTGGGCAATTGCGCATCGCTGACCATTTGCTCATACTACGGGGAGAATCCGCATCGAGAGTCGCCGCGGTCGCCGCACCCCGGGCCTGATGCGGATCAGAACATAATTTTTTGTAAGGAGGCCGTCAATGTCCGAATCCACATCCGATACCCGATTCATTCATCATCGGGAAACGCCCGATCTCACACATGGTGCCATCGTAGCCCCCATCTACCGGGCCACCACCTACCATCAACCCGATCCCTGGCAACCGCCGCTCTATGACTATGCACGCTCGGGCAATCCCACCCGCCACCACTTTGAGGAGGCGATGGCCGAATTGGAAGGAGGGGTTCGAGGCCTCGCCTTCGCCTCGGGGATGGCCGCGCTGACGGCGTTCTTTCTCCTGTTCGAGACTGGCGACCATCTGCTGGTCACCAGGGATTGCCAGGGCGGCACCCAGCGTGTGCTGCGAGGGGTGTTCCAACGCTTCGGCCTCTCGGTGACCTATGTGAACACCGACGATATGGCTGCCATGGAATCGGCACGCACCCGGAAAACCGCGGCGGTGTTGGTGGAGAATTTTTCCAATCCCTTCTTGCGCATCACCGACATCGCACAAGTCAGCCAGTGGGCCCACCACCACGGCCTCTTGGTCGCCGTCGACAACACCTTCATCACCCCTTACTTGCAAAACCCACTCACGCTGGGAGCAGACGTGGTGGTGCACTCGGCGACCAAGATGATTGGTGGGCACTCCGATTTGACGGCGGGGGTAATCGTTGCCAAAGACCCTCTGTGGGCAGAGCGTCTTTACTTCATCCAGAATGCCTGCGGCGGCGTGCTCAGCCCCGACGATGCCTACTTGGCCGCTCGCGGGTTAAGCACGCTCCCGGTTCGCATGCGACAGGCCAGCGCCGGGGCACAGGCATTGGCCGAATGGCTGAGCCAGCAACTGGGCCCGCAAAATGTTTACTATCCTGGCCTCGCTTCCCATCCCGGCCATCAACGCTGCCAACGCCAAATGCGTGGCTACGGTCAAATGCTGACGTTTCGGCTGCCCAACCAGGCAGCCGTGCAAGCCTTTGTGGGCCGGCTGAAGGTTGCCTCGGTAGGCGCTGGATTTGGTGGCGTGGAGACCATCGTCTCCTTGCCGGAACTTCACTGCCACGCTGCCCTTACGGTGGAAGAGCGCACCGCTCGTGCCATTGGCGGTGATGTGGTTCGCGTTTCGGTTGGCCTCGAAGAGCCTGCTGACCTAATCCAGGACTTTGAACAGGCGATGGCCGCGGACTAGTCCGTAACTAGGGTGGTGGCTGGGGCCCGAGCGCCCGGATCAGGACGGTGATCGAGAGTCCAAATACGCCTCTTTGGCCAACCGCCGAATCACCTTGCCCACCGGGCCCACCGGAAGCTCGGCGACAACTTCAATAGCGACCGGGCGTTTGTAATCGGCCAGCCGCTCGCGGCAGAGCCGATGCAGCCGTTCGACGTCTATCACATGCTCAGGGCGCGCCACCACCAGGGCAATCGGCCGTTCGCCGCGCCTTGCGTCGTCAATTCCCACCACCGCCGCTAAGACCACGGCAGGATCGCCCAGCAGAACGTCTTCGACCTCCTTGGGATATACATTCTCGCCGGCCACGATGATCATGTCCTGTTTTCGATCCACCAGATATAAAAGACCTTCGTCGGTTAAATAGCCCAAATCGCCCACCGTGCAAAGGCCATCCTCGGTGAACGCGGCCCGGGTGGCATCCTCGCGCCGGAAATAGCCATCCATCAAGGACGGACCACGGACATAGATTTCTCCAATCTGGCCCGGCGGTAAACTGGCCTGGTTGGCATCGAGAATCCGTATTTCCTGTCCCACGGCCGCATAACCCACCGACCCCACCGGGCCGTCCAAGCGATGACGGATCGCCGAGGCCACTCCATATTCGGTAGCCCCGTAAATATCAAAAAGGCGGACGGCCGGAAATCCGCGCAATAGGCGGTCGCGCAGCGTGGGGTCAAGGGGAGCCGACGACGTCATTAAGACCTTCAGCGTGGAAGGATTGAGTTGGCCCTTCTCCACGCTGTCAGCCAAAAACGTCAGCAAACTGGGAACAAACATGCCGTAGGTAGCCCCAAAAGCGTTCATTTCGTCGACCACATGCACGGGATGAAAAGCTCGGCGTGAGTAAATCACGCAGGTCGCCCCGATCACCATGGATAACGTTACAAACCACATAGAATTGACGTGAAACATCGGCAAAATGGCAAATCCGACGTCATCCGGACTGATCCCAAACTCGGATGCCATGGTCAGCGCAATGATCACATTAGAATAATGCGATCGAATGGCCCCTTTCGGGCGACCCGTGGTCCCGGAAGTGTAGACTACCACCCAAGGCTCGCGTTCGTCGACGTCGGGCAAAGGCACTCCATCGTCCGCGTTGGCCATCGCCTCGTCCCAGTGGGGAAACTCGTCGTCGGCATCCCCGAGAATATAGATGGGAACCCGGTCGCGAATCGGCGACGCCGTCAACAGCCCCGTCAATTCCCCGCCCGCCAGAATCGCCTGAACCGCTGCATCCCCCAAGGCAAAAGCAATCTCTGAGGCACTCCAACGCAAATTCAGAGGCACTCCCACCAGACCGGCCTTGGCGACACCAAAATAGGCGTGCACCATATCCAGGCCGTTCGGCAGCAACAGGGCGATGCGGTCACCGGGGCGAAGCCCCCGATTCAACAATGCGCGCGCAAAGCGATCCGTATACTCGTCGAGTTCTCGATAGGTTTGGCTCCTCCCGCCAAAAATTACCGCCGTCTTGTCAGCATACTTTTGCCGTGACTGCTTCAGTGCCCCTCCAACGGTAAACAACCCATGCCCTCCTTAAGTCTTTCGGAATGCTGGACTCGGGCCCCCCCAAGTCGGTTGATGATCGATGCAGCCAGCCTCAGACATAGCGCGTCGGACACCCCAAGCTATGCCTTTCACTTCCCCATCATACCCAATCCCGAGGGGTGCGTCGCGGAGTTGTTGTTTCGTCTCCAGCCCCCAGTCGTTCCCCGCTGCGCGGAGCGCCGTAGCCTTCGACAAAAATAGTGGGCCTGAGCATTCGCCCAGGCCCTTTTAGTCATCTGTAGTTCACACCCGTTACGCCAGATACGTCCCATCTGGTATTTACTTGATGATTCTCCATTCAAAGCAAATTTCCTACCTCGAATGGCCGTTATACGCAAATAAGTTAGGCGTCTTACGACTAACGCCGTCAGATGACGGCACTCACCTCCTGCTTCTACGGCAAATGACCCGAATTGTCAGCGTTGCGGACCAATCGTCTTCAACAGCAACTGCATGACCCGGTCATTTTGATAACCCAATCGCCATAAAGCCACCCCACCCAGCTTGTCGCGTTGAGCCAGGACCAGCGTATCTTTCATCGAGCGCAAGCTCGCCCACCAGGCCACGTAAGGCGTCCCGCTTACCGTATAGGTGGCGTAAAATTCCTGATCTGCCGCGTCCCACCGCGCGTGTGCCTTGACCACGGCCGGGATTGACCCATAGGGCATGGTCGTTGCCTGGGTGCTCCCCTTGGGCCAGATATAACCATACAGAGGTACTCCCAGCAGAATTTTGCTCGGCGGAATCGACCGTTCGGTTCGAGCCAGAATGTTCTTGACCCAGATGGCGGAAGCGACTGGGCCTGGTCCGGTGCCACTAGCGTGTTCGTCGTAGCTCATTAACACAAATTGGTTCACTTCCGACCCCAGCGCCTTCAAGTCATAGGCTCCGGTGGAATGCGGGACGATGGCTAAACTAATCACGTCGTTCGCGGGCAGCCGATCCCGCAACTCGGTGACGAATTCCACCAGTTCGCGGCGCACCGCGGTGTCGGGCGGTTCGAAATCGATACCCACGCCTTGATAGTGGCCCGCCTTCACCATGTCTGCCACGTTGCGGGCGGCAGCCACTCGCGTAGACGGCGTCGAGAGAAATGCCTGCACGCCCGTGGCGTCATTGACCAGCGGCTCAACGGCAACCCCGGCTTTGACCACGGCGGCCACTGCCGCGGCGGCCTTGTGGTGCGTGACCAGGGCGCCGGCACTATCGACCGAATATAAGAGCGGACTAAATACGGCAATCGAGCGAGGATATTTCCATAGCGCACTTAGACTCATGTGTTTGCCGGAAGCATAATACGCCATGACTTCGAGTTTACCGGGAGCAGTCCCCGGAAGCGGGTAGGCTCCCTGAATCCTCGCCCTGCGTGCCCCTTTTCCTATCTCCGTGGCCCTTCTCTTGGCCTGAATCGGAGCAGGCTTGGCGGATTTTCCGGCCAATCCGCCACAGCCAGCAAACATGCCAGCGACGAGTACCCCCAGTGCGGCTCCCACCGCACGCTTCGAACGATTCATCCGCAATCCCTCCATCCATCCGACCCCATCCGTCTTCTCTCCATCCAGATCCAGCCTCCGTTCACGGATCCGTTAACCCTTAAGAGTATGGAGCGAAGGGGCATCGTTCATCCTCGGGAGATTGCGGAAAAATTCCTGATTGATCCCACGTTGGGAAATTCTTCAGGCCACCAATCGGTGTCTAAACCGGTTTGATGGCTTCGAAGGGGTTTCGGCAGCGGCGACAATAAAACATTGCGCGGCAGGCGGTCGGTCCAAATATATTCTCGAGCTTGGTGTCTTCGGACCCACAAAACGGACAGGCGACGGACGTCTGGCCAGCGACAAACTCGGAGGCGGAAACCTTGGGCGGCGGCGCCATCCCGAATGCCTTGAGCCGATCCCGCCCCTGGGGGTGGATACGCGTTGTGTCCCAGGCGGACCGGGTGCTGAATACCACCCGGACCTGATCGGAGCTCAGACCCAACTGGGTCCGAATGGCCGTCATCGCGCGCTGGGAAATCATCGCCAACGCCGGGCATCCCAAAAATGTGGGGACCAAATCCACCTCAACCCGCGTCGGCGCCTCGTGCACCCGAACATCCTCAACCATCCCCAGATCGACGATGCTGATCGTGGGAATCTCTGGATCGCTGACCCCTGCCAGGGCCGTCATCACTCGCTCCTTCATTACCGTTGCGCTCAGCTTGGGCTGCATGATATCCCGCCTCCCCGGTCTCCACCCACCCGTCCGCTCACCATTTAGCCGTCGGATCGAGGCGATAGACTTCGGACAGGGTGGATAACACGTCGTCTAAATGTCGGGTATGGCGGCCATCCCTGCCGTTCAGCGGCATCTCCGCCTTAAGCAATGGCAACCCCCATTCCCGAAACTTGCGGTCGATGGCATCCCGCCAGCGTTGCTGCAGTGCACGATAACCCGGCACGAGGGAAAATTCTTCGAAGGCGGCTTGCCATGGCGCGGCCCAGGTCAAATCCCCGGCCCACGACATCGCTTGGGAGAGCCCGTCCACCAAGCGGGCGCGCGTCAGCTTACTGTGCTCCGCCAGCTGGCGCAGCCAAAGTTCTTGATGGGCCAGATGATACACCTCCTCCCGGATGGCCTTTTGCGCCACCTGCCGCAAGGGGAGATAGCTGGATTGGGTCAGGGCTTCAAGGCGCAATGCTTCGAAGACGTCATACAGATAATGGCGACAGACGGTAAACGCCCAGTCAAAATGGGGCTCATGCAAGTACGATCCGCTGCCGTTGGGAATCTCCAGGAGGACGGCGTTACGTCGCTCAGCGGATGGTCGGAGATGGGCTAGGTCATCTCGGCTTCCTTCCCCGAGGGCCTCTAGGAGTTCAAAGTACATCGTCGCATGCCCCATTTCGTCCTGCGCAATGGAGGCAAACGCCACGTCCGCTTCAATATGAGGAGCCAAACCTAGCCACTCGCTGGCGCGAAACGCGATCACCAAATCGTCGTCCGCCAATTGCCAGAGAACTTCTGTTAAGGGGATCCGATATTCGGGTTTTACGTGATTCGGGCCTTCAATCGTCATCGGCACAATCCTCACTCGCTACGTTGGCCGAGGCCGAATCCTTGATCGGCGGCAGCGGCATGGTCTTATATTTTCTCCACGTGTCGGCCAATCCACTGTAGCTTTGTTTCATGCGATAGCTTTTGTCCAAGCGGGCAAACTGGGCACGATCGGCGGGCTGAGACTTCACAATGTGGTCGCGTCGAACAACCCAAATACTGGTAATATTGCTCCGGCGCAGAAAATTCTCCTTCGCCAGGGTCAGCGCCATCTCCGGGTTGGGAGCCAGCAGGCTAAATTGATGCTCGTGAGGCCGCATGCTATCGGTTTGCGCAAATACCTCATAGGCGTCGAATCCGAGTTTGTCCTCCTTCATTTTTGCCTCCTCACGCCGAGCGCCGAGCATTCTTCGACAGCACTTCCCGCACCCATCGGCCTTCATCATAGGTTAATTGGCGCAAATACAGGCGCTCTTGGGACATTGGGCCGTGATTGTGGATAATCCGGCGAAATTCGTCCCAATCGGGTTCTCGATAGTGCCACTGTCGCGTCGTTTCATCAAAGCGCAGGATAGGATCGGGAATTATCAAGCCCAACGAGCGGATCCGCCCGACAAACTTCGTCAGGAATCGCTGTCGCAACTCTTCGTTGGTCTTGGTACGGATGCGCCAGCGTAGATTTTGCTGTTGGTGTGTAGACAGGTGGGTCCCTTCGCGAGGCCCGAAAAAGGTCATCAACGCGGGCCACCAGCGTTCCAGAGCATCCTGCAGCATCGCCCGTTGAGCCGGAGTTCCTTCAGCCAAACTTACGCAAATGCTCTCTCCATGGTGAATATGAAAGCCTTCTTCTTCCACGATACGCGTCAACGCTCGTCCGTACGGGGCATAGGAGCCCGACAACAACATACTTTGAGTGACGATGGCCGCACCGTCCACCAGCCAGCCAATGATGCCAGCATCGGCCCAAGTGGGTGCCGGCATATGAAACACGTTATGGAATTTCAACCGGCCGGCAAACAAGTCCTCGAACAAGTCCTCCCGATTCTGGCCTAACGGTTCCAACAGATCTTCGGCTACTCGAATCAACAGTTGACCGTGCCCCTCTTCGTCCTGCACTTTCGCCATAATAGCCAATTTTCGATACAAGGTGGGGGCCTTGGGAACCCATTCTTTTTCCGGCAACGTGCCCATGATTTCACTAATGCCGTGCATCGCAATCAGGCGAATCAACTGCCGACGGTAATCGTCTGGCATCCAGTCTTCGGCCTCGACTTTTTCCCCGCGATCAATTCGAGCTTGAAATTCCGCCAAACGCTGGTCGTCGTCCGCCATCATTCGACTCCCCCTTAGCTGATCTTCCCTCATCGTTGCGATTTCCCAATCCTCAATTATCGTCAGTGTACCACGTTTCCATCCGTGGGCAGAACGCATCCGACAGCCCAGCCTGACTGTTCTTCGCCGCGCAGTCTCTCGCCAATTGGCAAACGCCCCACCCCCATCCCAAGAGGGATCGGGGGGGCCCTGAGACACGGCGGGCATTTTGCTGATTGCTGCCACGGACCGCTGAGAGCTGAGGCGGCGGCCGCCAGCATTCGACCATTTGAGGTGGGTTCGGTCGAAGAGCGCCGGGTTACCCCTGTTTTGAACACCAGCGTTCTCCTGCTTCGAATCCGCACAATCGGAACCGCAACCTCATCTCGAAAGTCCGGTCGGTGGCCGTGACCGTCCCCTTCCCCGGGGCCCTCAGGCGGCTTCCCGTGAGTCAGGAGGGAGCCCGCCCCCCACCGCTACCGCTTCCCTTTGCGTCCCCTTGGGGGTGTGAAGCAGGCGCCCGCACGGGGACGCCTTGGCCGGTAAATCAGTGCGGTAGCGGGCCTGCGCCGGCGGGGCACATTCCCACCACCCACTCAGGTGGACAGCGTCGCTTGCCCTCGAACATCTCCTGGAGAATCTTCAAGACCCGCTCTCCCGCAGTTCCGGACCGGTGTCCCGGCGCTCCACGGTCATCGTGCCCTCCCTCAGCGGGCAAGGTTTTGACCTGGACCGGAACGCGAATCTGGCCGTCCACCGTAGGTGGAAGATCACCACCCGGACGTTGCCGCGGTAACCGCTGGGATCGCAAGGATCTTGAAGGGCATGGTGATCCGCCGGCCCGTCTTGGAAAAAGTACATCCCCAGATAAGTCAGGTATGGCATCAGGGAGGGAGGGAAACGACCATCCTGAGGTTATTTTCGACCGCCACGACCCATCTCATCGGCAATAGTCCTCGTGATTTCAGAGCCCAAACCCCACCACCTGACTTAACCGATCATGTATGTTGGAAAATGCCAATGCGAACCGTTAAACCCTTTCGTCCAACCCCGCGGTCATCCGATCCGAAGTGCACTATTGACAAGAGCCCCAGGGCTGGGACTCGCGTTTGGCATGGGCCACGCCAAACGCGAACCACAATGGTGAGGCTGCATCTTGTTCCGACAATCCTTACAGACTCGGCAAGGATTCCTCAAACCAGAGGCTAAACACCCATTAAAGCCCGAGCTCCCGATGCTCATGTGGACCCTCGGCTTCACCGAATGCCCGCGAGAAGCCCCCGGCTTTAGCCGTGGGGAGGAAAGCGGGCTTGCGCCGCTAGGCGGAAATGGGTTTTTGTGCATAGTGCCATCCTCCGTTGCGTTGCAGAATGCGACAATGT